>JAFUJP010000033.1 GCA_017473745.1 Oscillospiraceae bacterium | reverse complement strand
GGCCTGTTCTTCTGTTGGGGTTACTTTTTCTTTATCCATTGTCATCACCTGTTTTTCTTTGATATGTTATAGAAAGCAGTGTGCCGAGTTTTTCAGCAAAATATTCAAGGTGGGGTATAAGCCTTGAATAATCCATTCTTACCGGGCCTATAAGCCCGATGGTTCCGCAGTCGTTTTCGCCGATGCTGAACCTGGCGACCAGAAGCGAACTTCCGGAAAGCTGGGAAAGACTGTTTTCCTTTCCGATGAAAACCGTTACGCCGGAAGGGTTGTTCCCGATAACGGGACCGAGCTTATCGCGCTTTGAAATAAGCTTCATGATTTCAAGAGCCCGGTCGGAATATTCGTTATAAGTAAGAAGTTTTTCGCGGCCGCCGAGATAATACTGGCCATCATAAACTTCTTTGCAAAGTTCATAAATTCCGACGATGAGCGGGTTGAAAACGTTTGAATATTCGCCGAGCTGTATCGAAACCGCGCTGACGAATTCCGCGCTTATCTCTTTAAGAGTGTGGCCGCAGAAACGGTCGTTTGCAAACTTGCGGAAGAAATCGGCGATTCCGGTGTTTACCCGAAAGAAAAGCCTGCAAACCTTGCTTTTAACAACGCCGTTTGATGCGATAACCAAAAGAACAACGGTGGTTTCGTCCGCCGGAACTATGTCGATATGTTCAACGGTAACGTAGCTCGGGGTCGTTGTCATGGCGACTGTGGCACAGCCGGTATATTCCGCAAGGGTTTCTGCGGAATCCGCAAGCAGTTTATCCGGATCCGGGTCGCTTATGTTGAACAAAGCATCAATGCCGTCCTTTTCGTCATCGGTCAGCGGTTTTGCACGCATAAGACCGTCAATATAGGCTCTGTATCCGAGATGGGAGGGAACGCGCCCGGCAGAGGTATGGGGCTGTTCAAGAAAGCCCATTTCGAAAAGTGCCGCCATTTCGTTTCTTACCGTTGCCGGCGAAACGCTTATTTCGGGGAATTCCGAAAGGGTTTTTGAACCAACCGGTTCGCCTGTGCGGATATAAGTTTCAACAATGGCCGAAAGTATTCTTTTTTTTCTGTCATCAAACCGCATCGGGCTGTTCCCCTTTCTTCTGGATTTAGCACTCGACTCTTTCGAGTGCCAATAACTATATTATACATATAATTTTTCCTCTGTCAAGTAAAAACACAAAATATTCACAAATTTTTAGCACTTTCTTTATCAGTGTGCTAATTTTATTCCTGAATATTCATTTTAATGATATAAATTATTGTTTATATCACCGCGGTGAAGAATGTGGTTGTAGGGGCGCACCTATGTGTGCGCCCGCAAAAAAGGATTCCCGGAGGGCAGCCTTCCCGGAGGGCATATAACCAAGAACGCGGAGCGCTTGCCTCCCCTAACAGGGGAGGTGGCAAAACCGAAGGTTTTGACGGAGGGGTTTACCGTAGGGAACGGTCTTGACCGTTCCGTAACCAAAGAACGCGGAGCGCATTAAAGCCTTCCCAGAGGGGAAGGTGGATTTTTGGCAATTTATTGCCGAAAAGACGGATGAGCGATAACCAAGAACGCGGAGCGCACAACAGAATTTGGCAGGGTTTACGGCGGGAGCAAGCCCCCGCCCTACACTTAAAATGTGATAATTTGCAAACCGTAGGGAACGGTCTTGACCGTTCCGTAACCAAAGAACGCGGAGCGCATTAAAGCCT
>JAFUJP010000032.1 GCA_017473745.1 Oscillospiraceae bacterium | reverse complement strand
TCCATAGTTGTATATTTTTTAAGTATCATTGCGACTATATCCGTTCCGCCGCTGGAAGCATCCATATTGAAAAGAATTGCAGATGCAACTGCGGTAATTCCAACCGCAAAAAGAAGTTCTATAACGGGTTCTTCGGTAAGAGGCTTGGTTATGGGATATAATTCATCAAAAACAGAGATGCTTACCGTTGATACAACGGTTACAAAAAACGTTTTTCCTGCAAAATTTCTTCCTATTGCAATAACGCCGATTACAAGAAGAACAGCGTTTATAACAAGGTTTATGGTGCTTGCGGGAACTTCTATAACTTTGCTTAAAACAACGGAAATACCCGTAACACCGCCGAAAGAAAAGTTGTTCGGATATTTGAAAAGCCACGTGCTTACAGCAAGAAGGATCGAGGCAACCGTCAGTTTTCCATAATCAAACGTGATTTTAATCCAAGGTTTCGTCATATCCATATCAAAATCTCCTAACCGGTCAGATGACCTGGAAAATATAGAATTTAAGATAATCCGTTTCGGGAACGTTCCAGAGTATTGGGTGATCCGGCGATTGCTGTCTTGCTTCGATCTGGCGAAGTTCAACGGCAGCATCCTTTGCCGCCGAATGAAGCATTTTTACAAAAAGCTCGTCCGGCATAAAATGCGAACAGGAACAAGTCGCAAGGTATTCTCCCCTCGGAAGAAGCTTCATCGCCCGAAGGTTGATATCTTTATAGCCTTTGAAAGCGTTATCAACGGTTTTTCTTGATTTTGTGAAAGCAGGAGGATCAAGAATAATGAAATCATATTTTTCTTTTTTATTATCAAGGTTTGTCAAAAGATCAAAAACGTCCGCAACCATAAAGGTCATTTTGTCGGAAAGCCCGTTCTGTTCTGCGTTTTTCTTTGCCATTTCAATGGCGGATTCCGATATATCCACCGCACAGACGCGGCTTGCGCCGCCTTTTGCGGCATTCAGCGCAAAGGAACCCGTGTGAGTAAAGCAATCAAGAACGCGTTTATCTTTGGCAATTTTTGAAACCGCAAGGCGGTTATATTTCTGGTCGAGGAAAAAACCGGTTTTCTGGCCGTTTTCAAAATCGACGCTGTATTTTATGCCGTTTTCAACAATTTCCGTTTCGGTGGAATTCGGAGCGGGAACGCCATCAAGCGGAAACCATCCTTTATTTTCTTCCATGCCTTCCAGTTTACGAATAGCGACGTCGTTGCGTTCATAAATGCCCCGAACAGCCTGTCCATCCTCGGTAAGCACCTCATAAAGAAGCGGAAAAATCACGTTCTTCTGTTTTTCGATACCTACGGAAAGAGTTTGCGTAACAAGGATATCGCCGAATTTATCTACTGTCAGCCCCGGGAACTGATCCGCTTCGCCGAAGATAACCCGGCAGCAGCCTATATCTTCGCCCATTACCGTTTTACGGTAATCCCAGGCATATTTCACACGTCTTTTCCAAAAATCCCTGTCAAATCTATCATTCGCGTTTTTTGAAAGAAGGCGGATTCTTATTTTACTTTCGGTGCTGATAAAGCCGGTGCCTATGTATTTTCCCTTTTCGCTGACCGCATCAACGAGCGAACCGTTTTCATATTCACCTTCAATGCTCAAAACTTCCGCATCGTATATCCAGGGGTGGCCGCCGGCAACCCAGTTTTCTCCTTTTTTGGTAATAACCGCTTTAGGAAAGCTTCTTTCAGTTTTCATAAAATCCTCTCAAAATAGAAGGTCTTCCGGAAGGAATTCCCTGATTTCAAATTTATTTTCATCGCCGCAATATGCGGCGGTAAATGGTGCTTCGCCGATAGTTTCGCAGAAAAAGCGCATTTTAACACCGTTTATTTCGTGTTCCTCATCAAGCGGCAAAACCGAAAAACTTTTTGGAGAAAAAGAAAAACCCGTTCCCAACAGTTTGAGCACCGCTTCTTTTGCAGTCCATATCCGAAGAAAATTTTCCGTGCTCATCTTTGCAAAAAACTGTTCCTCTTCGGCAAAGCAGCGTTTTATAACAGCTTCTTTCGCACTTTCGTGCATTTCAATATCAATGCCGATCTCATTTTCGGATACGGTCAAAACGGAATATTTTCTGCTGTGTGAAATGCTGAAGCAAGGTCCGTGCTCAACGAAAGGCTTTCCATGCTCGTTATATTTCAACTTCCCGTCCTCGTCAACTCCAAGCACTTTTCTCAGCATAAGCCCTGCTGTTGCAGAAAGCAAAGCATCATTTTTATTGATATATTTTTCGGCTTTTTGTTTTCTTTTTTCTGGCAGAAAACAAAGGCAATCCTCATAAAGATGCTCAAATTTTGTCATATCGCAAAAATATATCTGCGCCAAACCGAACACCTCTCTTATTTACAATATTATTTAATCTTGTTATAATAATATCAGCGAATTTATTTTATCACATCCTGTTGGATTTTCAAGTATTATTTGAAAGGATGACGCAATTACGGATAAAATCAACAAAATAGCCCTCTGCTCTCTAAGCTCAAAATATATACATTCCACATTGGCACCTTGGTGCCTTGCGGCAGGAATCCGAACGTTCTGTTCAAAAAAATATTTTTGCAAAGTCGTTGAAGGAACAATCAATGAACCCATTGAAAATGTTGCCGATCGCATTATTGCCGAATCACCTGATTTAATCGGGCTTTCATGCTATATCTGGAACATCCGATGTGTTCGGATTCTCGGCAGATTGCTTCGCGCTGCCCTTCCAAATTCAGTTATAGTTCTTGGCGGGCCGGAGGTTTCCTATAACCCAAAAGCCGTTCTTGAAGAATGTTTTTGGTGCGATTACGTTCTTTGCGGCGAAGGAGAATATCCTTTTGCCGCTCTTTGTGATGCATTAAATTGCAGCAAATCTGCGGATATACCCGGGCTTTGCCGCCGCGATGGGGATAAAATTATAGTAAGCGACCCATATTCCGATGCATCGGAGCCGCCATCCCCCTATTGTGACGAGTATTTCGAGGCTCTTAAAGGACGCATCGCCTATCTTGAAACAAGCCGCGGGTGCCCCTATTCCTGCGCGTTTTGCCTTTCAAGCATCAGCAGCCTTCGGTTCTTTGATATGGAACGAGCAAAAGCGGATATGCTTCGACTTGCGCAAAGCGGAACTCAAACGGTCAAACTTATTGACCGTACCTTCAATGCGAACCGAAAACGGTCAAAGGAGCTTTGGCAGTTCATTATCAGCGAGCACGGAAAAGGGATCCCGGAAGGGATTTGTTTTCACTTTGAAATTGCCGGCGATATTCTTGATGCAGAATCCATCGAAATTCTCAATTCCGCGCCAAAAGGCTCGATGCAGCTTGAAATCGGGCTTCAAAGCTTCAACGAAAAAACACTTGATTATATCAATCGCAAAACAAATACCGAAAAACTTAAAGAAAACATCAAAAAACTTGTTGCTCCCGGCAATATCCATATCCACATCGACCTTATTGCCGGGCTCCCTTTCGAGGACTTGGCAAGTTTTGCTGAAAGCTTTAATATAGCTTATTCGCTTCATCCGAATATGCTGCAGCTTGGTTTTCTGAAGCTTCTTCACGGCGCGGCTATGCGTGAAAACAGCGCAAAATATCCTTGCATATTTTCAAAAGAACCGCCTTACGAAGTTATTTCCACCCAATGGACGGATGAAAATGACCTTGTTCTTTTGCATAAGGTTGAAGACGCTTTGGAAAGACTTTATAACAGCGGACGTTTTTCCAAAACCCTAAATTATGTTCTTTCGACAACCGGGCTTTCGCCTTTTGATTTCTTTAGAGATTTCGGCTCTTATGCCGCTGAACATTGTGAAGAACGTGTTTCTCTCGACGATTATACCGAAGTCGTCTATGAATACATTTCAAAGCTTGAAGGAATTGAGCTTTCCGTGCTCAAAGATAAAATGATTTGCGACAGGCTGTGCTCAAACGCTTCCGGAAAGCTTCCTCCGGTGCTCAAAACCCAAAACCCCGATATAAAGAAAATTCGCCTTGCAATCGAAGCATTTGAAGAAAACCGCCGCAAACCCGGCATAAAGCGCGGTTTTGCCCTTCTTGAAAGCGAAAATGCCGCGGTTTTTGCCGATTATGAAAACAAAGACCCTGTCAGCGGAAGATACGAATTAAAAAAAGTTTACTATTAAAAAGGAGTTTTTATGGAACTTAAAGATGTTTTGCAAAAAAGAAGAAGCATAAGAAAATTCAAAGATGATCCCGTTCCCGAAGAATATGTTTCTGAACTTCTTCACGCCGCCATGAGCGGCCCCAGCGCCTGTAACAGAACTCCATGGGATTTTTACGTTATAACCAATGAAGAAGCTCTTGCAAAGCTCCGCAAAGCCGCAAGATATTCCAAAATGGAAGCGAAGCTTGCCATTGTTGTCTGCGGAAATCTTTCAAAAGCTCTGCCTTCCCAGCTTGCACCGTTCTGGATTCAGGATTGCAGCGCGGCAACAGAAAACTTACTCCTTCGGGCAACCGATCTGGGGCTTGGTGCAGTCTGGTGCGGAATACACCCGATGAAAAGAGCCGAGAAAAACGTTTCTGAAATTCTCGGTCTTTCAGAAAAACAGGTCCCGCTAAATATTATTTATCTTGGTTTTCCGGCAGAGGAACCCGAAGCCCGTGATCAGTTCAATGAAGAAAACGTGCATTTTATAAGATAAAAAGGCAGCCATACGGCTGCCTTTTTATCTTATCTGTATATACCTGTCATGGCTTCAAGAACTTCATACTGTTCTTCATCAAGACCCTTTTTCATATTAAGGGCTTCGATTATATCAATATCTTCAAATTCGCCGGAAACAGAACGGATAACACGGTTTGTTTTGCCTTCGGCAAGGACTTTTACCGCTTCATAGCCCATGCTTGCGGCGGTAACTCTGTCGCGTGCGCTGGGGCTTCCTCCGCGCTGGATATGGCCGAGAATGGTAACTCTTGTATCAAGAGCAAGTTCTTCGCGGATTCTGTCGCCGACGTCGAGAGCGCTTCCCGCTCCCTCGGCAACAATTACCATAAAATGAGTTTTTCCGTTGAGTCTTGCCTTTCTTATATTCTCAACGATGTCGTTTTCGAAATCAAATTCCTTTTCGGGAACAAGAACCGCCGTCGCGCTCGTGGCAAGGCCGACGTAAAGCGCAAGGTGGCCCGCTCTGTGGCCCATTACCTCAACAACGGAACAGCGCTCGTGGGACTGCATAGTGTCGCGAAGACGGTCGATAGCTTCAACCGCGGTGTTTGCGGCGGTATCGTAACCAAGACAGTAATCGGTGCAGCTTATGTCATTATCAATGGTCGCCGGAATACCCACAACAGAAATGCCATATTTGGAAAGTGCAAGAAGTCCGCGGAAGGTGCCGTCGCCGCCGACGCCGATAATTCCGTCAAGTCCAAACTGTTTGCAGATGGCAACGGCCTTTTTCTGGCCCATTTCTGTAACAAACTCATCACTTCTTGCGGTATAGAGCATCGTGCCGCCGCGGTTGATAATGCGCGAAACGCTGTCCGCATCAAGGCGGATTATATCTCCGGTTATAAGGCCGTTGTATCCTCTTCTGATACCGACACATTCAATACCTTTGCTTGCCGCAGTACGCACAACGGAACGGATTACAGCGTTCATTCCGGGCGCATCGCCGCCGGAAGTCAGAATTCCTATTCTTCTGACCTTTTTATCCATATATAAAACACTCCTTGTTTACAAAAACTCTATGGTATATTTTAACCTATAAAAGTAAATATGTAAACTGGCATTTTAATAGAAATAAAAACCCGCAAAATTTTGCGGGTTTTTGCATTATCGACAAAATATACATTCGATTTTTGTAAGGATTTACTTTTTTATTACCGGATTATTCAGTTACAAGATAATCTTTGATTGTAATTTTGCTTTCATTTCCGTTTTCATCGGTAAAATAAATAGTTTCATCAAGATGGTTTTCTATTATTTCTTCATAAGTACCGTAATTTGAAAATTCCTCTATTGAAAACAAATCAAAACACGGGCTTAAAACATTTCCGTTTTTATCTATAAAACGGCTGCCGATTTCAAGAATATTTCCGTTTTCATCTTTAAGAATATGACCCCAGTTTTCTCCGTAACCATAATAGTTTGCAAGTCCGATATATGATCCGTCGTCAAATTTATAGAAAAATATATCTGAATAAGTGCATATTATATTTTTGTCAAAATCAAACAGGGTGGTAAACATATAAGAACCGTCATTTCTGCTTCCGTTATTGGTTACCCCTATTACTCTGTCCTCGAAAGGGATCGAAAGCACATAAGCAAAAATCGGTTCAAAAATTATATTTCCGTCTTTATCCGCAAGACCGAAATTCGGGAGATAATCAACATAATTATAAAGTATCGGTATATAATTTTCGTATTCCTCCGTATATCGATATCCGCTTACCAATTCAAATTCTCCTGCTTTCTCAACAACATCCAGTTCAAACTTTCCGTCAATAAAAGTATATCGGTACCAATCCCCTTTATAACAGCCTCTTATCTCATTTTCCCAGAAACTAACATCGTAAAAAGGATGTTCTATCAGAAAATTTTCTTCTTTATCAATTATCCAATATTCTGTCGCAGAAACTTCCACTACGGAATTTAATACGCCATCTTTCCCGTAAACAATATCAGGACGCATCTCACCCGTTTCAACAGCTTTTTTATAAATTTCTGTTTCATCAACCGTTCCGAGATATGTTATCGCCGTATCATCCAAAAAAGTATTTTCGCCGCTTTCGCTTTCCGAAACCGAAGATTCCGGTTGTTCCGAATTTTCGGAGGCGGGCAATGATGAAGCGTTTTCGTCCGGCAAATCGTTTTGCGGTTCTTCCGCATTGTTTCCGCAGGCGCAAAGCATTATAAGCGCAAGCAAAATGCAAACAAGCTTTTTCATAAAATCACCTCCATCTATATAGTGTCAAATTTTGGCGATTTTGTTGCATAACTATTAAAAAATCCAAATGTCAATCCGGAGTTATTCGCTGAGCAAATCTTCCATTCGTTGTTCCAAAACCTTATCATTTTTAAATAGACCAATATAATTTGTGAAGGCTTGGTTCATTTCTTTGGGTGTTTGTTTATATACCTGTATCATCGCCGACACCATATCCTGCTGTTTATACATACGCATATAGGTTTTCGCTCCATATGTGGTGATCAGCCACTCCGTAAAGGCTCCCATAATCGGATAAGTAATAGTATCGTCCTGCTGAAAAAAGAATTCTCTGTCAAGCAATTGGTCAACCCGAATATATCGTCCTGTCTTTATATAATAGCCCACCCAGTCCATGTTTTGGATACCCCACCATTTGCGGTCAAAGTACATGGCAAGTCCTTCTGTGATTGCAGGGCAATGCGGACGGTTCACTGTGAAACTGATAATATGGGCGTCTTCGTGAAAGCCGATGCATTGCACTTGTTCATTGTAAACAGCGTAGATTTTGTCGGGTGGAGCGGCAAAACCATTACAAGGATAATCGTTGCCATAGATTCGCCCCACTTCTTCCGGAGAATCACACAGAAAGTATTCAATCTTGAATTCCGGGGTCACATCCAGGATACGGCAAATATATTGGAAGCAATTTTCCTGATAAGCTGCTATTTCTGCTATATCCTTCTCTGCTTTTGTGCCTGCTCCATAATGAAATATATAGTGTTCGCTTTCATAACATTTCATAGGTGCTCCTCCATTCATTTGGTTTATTCCCTTTATTCGGGATTGCATTCTATCATAATGAAGTTCATAAAGCAAATCACAGCGGCAAAAGCCACTGTGACTGCTACTGTTATATGGACATCTTGCTGTACCACGGGATTTCAAGCTATTTCTTTCTGAATTCGCTCATAAAAATCGGCATCATGCGTTTTGAATATTCACGCAGAGCATATTCGCCGTTGCAGATGCACCAGTCATATAGAAGCGCCCTTTCGCAAAGGGCATAGGCCTTGACTATCTCTCCCGCGGTGACATCGTCGCGCAGTTCTCCCTTTTCCTGCCCTTTTTTGACAGTAAGGCGAAGAAGCTTGTAATATGTGCGGTTTCGGTCAAGAAGATGCTTTTCGCTTTTGGTAATAAGCTGCGAAGAATAAAGCTGTGCCAGAAGGTCGATGGAAACGCGGTTTTCTATCATTCCGAAAAGTTCCTGATTATAAAGCATCAGCTTTTCAAAAGAGTTCATTTCCGGATCTATGGTTTCTTCGATTTCTTCATATTTTTCATCGAAAAGATATGAAAGCGAGCTTAAAAGCGCATCTTTTCCGGCAAAATAATGATAAAACGAGCCTTTGGAAGTTCCGGATTCTTCAATTATATCCTCGACGGTGGTATCATCATAGCCCTGTTCATAAAAAAGGCGCCACGCCGCCGAAACTATCTTGCTTTTCGTGTTGCGGGAATTTTTCTTCGGCAATGCTTTCATCCCCTTTCGTTTTTTATATTTTATCACCATGCCGTCATTTTTACAATATTGTTTTTCAGTCAAAAGCAACTGTATTTTGCAGGAAAACTATCATAATGCATATTTTCTTTTGTAATATTGTATAAATAACCGCTGTTTTTTCATCATTTCATACAAAAATGGTAGAATATACTTGAAAAAGAGTTTTAAAGTTTTTATTATAGGAACAATTATTATTTTTTCTTTGGAGGTGTTATTAAAGAAATGGAAAGACTTTTTAACTTTTCAGCAGGCCCGGCGGCGCTTCCGCTTTCTGTTCTTGAACAGGCACAGCGCGATTTGGTTTGTTACCCCGGTGCAGGCTGCAGCGTAATGGAAATGAGCCACCGATCTCGACCCTTCATTGAAATAATGGAAGAAACCGAAGCTACCCTTCGGCGTATTATGAATATACCGGATGATTATGCCGTTGTGTTCTGTCAGGGCGGTGCAACCATGCAGTTTTCCATGGCCGCAATGAACTTCGCAAGACAGGGGCAAAAGGCGGCCCACGCGGTGAACGGCGTTTTTTCTCAAAAAGCATTTGATGAAGCTTCGCGCTGGTGCGACGCATATAAAATCGTCGATACCGAAGGAACTCTTCCCGAAATAACCGAGGATATGATTCTTCCCGGAACGGCATATCTTCATATCACCGGAAACAACACTACCTGCGGAACCATGTACCGCAAACTTCCGCAGCACGGAAAAACTCCTCTTCTCGGCGACTGGACTTCCGGCATACTCGGAACCGTAATCGACGTCAAAGATTACGATCTCGTATATGCCGGCGCACAGAAAAATATGGGTCCCGCCGGGGTTGCTGTTGCAATCTTCAAAAGGGATTCTGTTCTCAAGGATATCGACCCCGTCGTGCCCTCTCTTCTTCGCTATGAAACCATGGATAAAACCGGTTCCATGCTCAACACCCCGCCGACTTTCGCAATTTATATGTGCGGGCTTGTTTATAAATGGGTCGAAGAACAGGGCGGCGTTGCCGAACTTGAAAAACTCAATGAGCAAAAATCAAAAATACTTTATGATATAATCGACAGTTCCAAGCTTTATAACGGCATCGCCGCAAAGGACTGCCGCTCCATTATGAACGTAACTTTCACCCTTCCCGATGACGAAACCACCGCCGCTTTCCTTAATATGGCTAAAGGCCGCGGAATGATAAGCCTTGCGGGTTATCGCTCTGTCGGCGGAATAAGAGCTTCCATATATAACGGAATGCCGATCGAAGGTGTTGAATGCCTTGCACAGTGCATGGTGGATTTTGAAAAGGGATACAGGGAATAATCTTTTTTTCAAAGGAGATAATTCTATGTTTACTATAAATACTTATAATAAAATCGGCCGCGCAGGCCTTGATATGTACGATAAAGAAAAATATATCATAACCGACGTTCTCGACCAGCCGGATGCAATAATGGTCCATTCCGCGCCGCTTCATAACGTGGATATGGGCAAAAACCTTAAGGCCATTGTCCGTGTCGGTGCCGGGGTCAATACCATCCCCGTTGACCGCCTTACCGAAGAGGGCGTTGTCGTTTTCAACACTCCCGGCGGAAACGCAAATGCCGTAAAAGAACTGACCGTTGCCGCAATGGTAATGATTGCAAGAAACGTCGAAGCCGCCGCCGGATGGGTAAAAAGCCTTGATACCACCGAACCCGGCAAAGAGGTTGAAAAAGGCAAAGAAGCCTTCCGCGGGCCGGAGCTTATGGGCAAAAAGCTCGGTATAATCGGCGTCGGTGCCATAGGTTCCCGCATGGCAAAAGCCTGCAGTGACCTTGGCATGGACGTTATCGGATATGACCCCTATCTTTTGCCTGCGCGCAAAAAGGAACTTCGGGCATACCTCAGCTTTACCAACGACGTTGATGAAATTTATAAAAACTGCGATTTCATCACCGTTCATGTTCCGCTTACGGATGAAACAAGGGATTACATCGGTAAAGCAGAACTTGATATGATGAAACCCGGCGTTTATCTCATCAACTATGCCCGTGGACCCGTTATAAATAATGAAGCCCTTGTTGATGCTCTCAAGGCCGGCAAGGTAAAAGCCTTTGCAACCGATTTCCCCACTGCGGAGCAGCTTGAACTGCCCAACGTAATGGCAACTCCCCATCTCGGAGCGGGCACGCCCGAAGCGGATGAAAATTGCGCAAAGATGGCAGCAAAACAGATAATCGACTATCTTGAAAACGGAAATATCGTGAACTCCGTAAATCTTCCGGCAGTTTCCTTCCCAAGAGCTGCCGGCGAAAGAATCACAATTCTTCATCACAACAAGCCCGGTATGCTCGGCACCATCACAGAAAAGGTTGCCTCCGCCGGAATGAACATTGAAAACCTTGTCAATAAATCAAGAAATTCCGTTGCATACACCATTCTTGACTTTGATGAGGAAGTCCCGGAAGAACTTTCTGCAAAACTTTCCGAAATTGAAGGCGTTCTTCGTGTTCGTGTACTTTGATATTTTATTCTATGGCGGAACCGGAAAGGTTCCGCCGTATCAATTTGGAGGTTCAATATGAACTATATCGAAAAGTTTAAAAAGCTCGGCGTAAAAATCCCGAATATTCTTTTGCCGAAAGCCGGTACGGATTATTCCAGATACGCCGTTCTTGCCTGCGACCAGTATGCTGCGCAGCCGGAATATTGGGAGAATGTTCGTACTTATGTGGGCGAATCCGCCTCCACTCTGCACATGACCCTTCCGGAAGCATGGCTTCTTGCGGGTGACAGAGATTATTCGAAGCGCGCCAAAGTTATGGAAAAATATCTTTCCGACGGTACCCTTGAAGAAATCGGCGACGGATTTATTTTCACAGTCCGCGATACCCCCGACGGCACCAGATACGGCCTTGTTGCGGCCTTTGACCTCGAACAGTACGACTACAACCCCGGTTCTGATAAGCTTATTAAAGTCACCGAGATGACCGATATCGCAAGGGTTGCGCCGAGGGTTGAGATAAGAAAACAGGCGCCGCTTGAACTCCCCCACGTTCTTATGCTTATTGTTGATAAGCAGGATAAGCTTATGAGCATGCTCAAAAATGAATGTGCGGATCTTCCCAAAGTTTATGATTTTGACCTTATGGAAGGCGGCGGACACATTACCGGCACAAAAGTTGAAAGCGAAGAGCTTTTTCAGAAAATCGCAGACGTTCTTGAAGAAATCTTTGTTGAAAACGGCGGAACCTTTTCTTTTGCCATGGGCGACGGAAACCATTCTTTCGCAACGGCAAAATGTTACTGGGAAAAACTTAAAGAAAACCTTTCGCCCGAAGAGCAGAAAGATCATCCGGCACGGTTTTGCCTTGCTGAAATCATCAATCTTTATGACCCGGCCATGCCTTATGAATGTATGAACAGACTTCTTTCCGATGTTTCGGATACCGAAAAAGCTCTTGATGAGATGGAGCTTGATATTTCAGCACTTCCCTCTTTGCAGGAACTCCAGCCCATTCTCGACGAATATCTTACAAATCATCCCGAAGCCTCGATTGAATACGTTCACGACGCCGACACCTGCGAAAAGCTCGGCAAAGAACCGGGCTGCATCGCTTTCTGCTATCGGGAATTTGACCGCGACAGCGTTTATGAAATGATTAAAAACAATTCCGTTTTCGTTCGTAAAAGCTTCGCCATGGGCCACCCCTATGAAAAGAGATATTACCTTGAAGGAAGAAAAATAAAATAATAAAATAATAAAAACAAAAACCTTTCCCCTTCGGTGAGTGTTCGTAAAACAGTAAAAGCCAAGCTGTACGATACAGCTTGGCTTTTATCGTTGTTCGCACTACATAGCAGGATGCAATGTATGGAAGTGCGCCCTTACCGATCGACAAATTTGGAGTTACCTTACTCTCTATCTTCTGCAAGAATACCGTAAAAATACAAATCTGCCCAGTTTCCGGAGTTATCCTTCGTTTGGCTTCTCTGGATTCCTTCCTGTTTCATTCCAAGTTTTTTCATGAGATTTACGGATTTAATTCCATCAATCGCCTCAGCAAATATTTTATGTATGTTCATGTTATCAAAAGCAAAATCAACAACCGCTCTGCAAGATTCAAATGCATAGCCTTGTCCCCAATAATTCTTGTTGAAAATCCAGCCAATTTCATAAACTTCTTCATCATACTCTTTGAAGAGAATGTAACCAATCACCTTGTTGGTTCCTTTATGCACTGCGGCAACAGCACCCTTCTTTTCTATGCAGAACCTCTGCAAAAAATCAGCTGTTTTCTCAATAGTATATGCTGGTTCGCAGTTTTTCATTGTTTCGTCATCGCCAAAAATATCGTGCATATCGTTCAAATCATCCATTGTAAAATCACGGATGAGCGTTCTTTCTGTTTCAATATACATTGTGCTTACCTCTCCAAGTTCAGGTTTGTTTAACTGATTATATGATATCATAATTATGTCGAATATACAAGAACAGGCACAGCAGTACAATCTGCTGCGCCCGTTATCCGTCTTATGAACTCCGCCCATTACGGAAAGGTTTTTGTTTTTCGGCAGGAGCAATCCCCCTCACCACGATAATTTTATATATTTTATTCCAATGAGTAATAGTCAGTTTTTACCGCTGGATTTATGTATATAAATAGCTATATAATCAAATCAAGGGCATATTGCCCGCGAGGAGGAAAGCTATGATGTATTTATCTGTTTACAAAGCAAAACATGAACCCGACAGAAATTACGACATAATATATTCCGTAACCGAAAAAAGCGGAAGCTTTTATATCGAAGCTCATATTGAAGGAAGTTTTGTTTGCGAAACCGCCGCTCTTGGCAGCTGCGGCGAAAAGAAAGCAAACGAGCTTGCACATCTTTTGGCCGAAAAAGCAGTTCGGCCGGTACATATCGAGGATATAATTTCGGATATGCGCTTCTAATCTGTGAACAAAAACGCCGCCTTTTCATAAAATGTATTGAGCGCGCCTCCTTTTATAGCAAGAGGCAGCTTAACACTATGATAGGAGGATTATTATGGCAGAGCAAAAGACAGCCACCGGAACTGCCTTTAAGGAGGCAGTCTGCATCGACGCCGGAAGGGTTTATGATTCCTGTTCGGATAAAGATTGCCTTGAAGATCTTCAGGTTTATTTTACCGAAACCGAACAGGCAAAAATTGACCGCGCACTTACCGTTAAAGCAAGAAGCGTCGAAGTACTTAACGTGTTCCTTGAAGTGGAACCTATCCCTTTTAACCGCGGATTTTATTCCGTTGATATGACCTTTTATTTCAGGGTCAATCTTTCCGCATATTATACCCCCGTTTCCACAGCCGATACCGTTACAGGCCTTTCTTTCTTCTCAAAAAAAGTTATTCTTTACGGCAGCGAGGGAAACGTGAAGGTATTCAGTTCCGAAATGCCTCTTGACGGAGCGGGAACCGCTTCCGATAATCCGAGAGCGGTTGTTCAGGTCGTTTCGCCCATCGTTCTCAGCACTCGTTTTTCCGATAATTGCGACTGCGACTGCTATTCCGGCGAGATCAGTTTTCCCGAATCTGTTTCCGGTCTTTTTGAAGGAACTTTTGCTTCCCCTGCCGGAAGAAGGGTTCTTCTCACTCTCGGCCTTTTCACCATCGTTCAGCTTGAACGCAGAGTGCAGATGCTTATTCCGGCTTATGATTTCTGTGTTCCCGGCAAAGAATGCGTTACCAGCACCGATGATCCTTGTGAAATTTTCAAGCACATCAAATTCCCCACCAACGAATTCTTCCCGCCCCGGCTTGACGATGTCGAAGATATCGGCGTTTGTTCCTACGGATGCGGTTAAAAATCTCCGTGCTCAAAAAAACTCCCGTGCTCATCTTGAGCACGGGAGTTTTTTAATTATTTATGCAAATCAACATCCCTGAAAGTATGGGGAAGAATATCAATAAGTGTGTTTTCTTCAATCTCGTCCTCGCTTTTGCCTACAAGAACAATGAAATCATCGGAACAAAATTCCGCCATAACCTGGCGGCAAACTCCTCAGGGATAGCAGAAATCAACCGGAGCTTCTCCCGCAGGGCCGCCAACCACTGCAATCGCGGCAAAATCTCTTTCTCCCTCGCTTACCGCCTTGAAAAAAGCGGTGCGCTC
>JAFUJP010000031.1 GCA_017473745.1 Oscillospiraceae bacterium | reverse complement strand
TCGGCGTGCCAGCCCCCCTATGCAGTAGCCGTCATCCGCTCACGATGTTTGCGGGACGGCCTTGCATGGGTGCCGTTAGCCAAATCGGAGATTTGGACAGCACCGCGTAGGCAAGGGGCCTTTAAATACGGAACGGTCAAGACCGTTCCCTACGGTTTGCAGATTATCGCATTTTCAGTGTAGGGCGGGGGCTCGCTCCCGCCGTAAACCCTGTCCAATTACGATAAACGCTCCGCGTTCCTTGTTATATGCCCTCTTGCGGTACCCAAAATATTCTGCGGCATTCGCCTTGAATATTTTGACCGCAGCGCCAAAAACATCTCGCTTCATCGCCCACAGGGCGCGCTTCGATGTTTTTGCCCATCCGTCTTTTTCGGCGGCAAGCCGCCGAAAAACCCACCTTCCCCCCAAGGGAAGGCTTTAAAGCGCTCCGCGAAACGGAACGGTCAAGACCGTTCCCTACGGTAAATTGGCAGTTTCTAAATTAATTTTGTGTAAATTTAATTTTCCATTGTCCATTTTCAATTGTCAATTAAAAAATCCGCTCTTTCGAGCGGATTTTTTTAACTTGCAAGTATTCCGAATTTATCTTTTACCCTTCGAAGCTTCGCTCCCCAGGAATCCGCCAGCATCAGAAGAAAAATAACCGTTGCGGCGCTGTGTATCGTATCCGGGATAAAACTCGTAATGCAAAGGGTGATATAGCTTTGCCACGAAAGGCCGTAAACAAAGCCCGCGCCGGACCATATATTCAATATCCATCCGTAAATATAGCCGCAGGCAATGCCGAAAACAACATATTGCCATTTCTTTTTAAGCCATCCACGCTTTGAAAGAAGCCCCGCAATAAAACCGATAAGCCCCCAGGCAAACATCTGCCATGGGGTCCAGGGGCCCTGGCCGAAAAAGAGGTTCGACGCAAGGGCGGCGATGGCACCGGTGAGGAAACCCGCTTCGGGGCCGAAGACCATTGCGGTTATAACGATTACTGCGGAAGTGGGCTTGAAATGCGGAACAAAAGCAAAAGCCGCCCTGCCCACGGCGGCTATGGCAGCCATAACCGCGAGGGGGATCCACTCCCTTGCCTGGGGCTTTTTCATCTCGTAAAGCATCAGAAAGGGCACCATAGCAAGGATAACCATTACTATGCTTATAAATCCGTAATTTTCAGCGCCGGTGGCCATAAAAATCCAAAGCGCCAGCGGAAAAAGCAGGCAAACGAGCACGAACATCACTTTTGTGCGATAGTTTTTCAAAGAAGGCTTTTGCAAAGCTTTTCACCTTCCTCACAAGTTATGATATTTTGCACAAGATGCCTTGTCATGCGGCTTGCCGCTGTTGTATAAAAGCTGTTTTCAGAGAAAAATTTCTTCGGGGTGCCTTCCGAAACTATGTAGCCATCAAAGAAAAGCATACAGTGGTCGGAATATTTCGCGCAAAATTCAATATCATGGGTCACCATGAGCACCGTTTTTCCTTCGGCGGCAAGTTCGCGCAGAATATTACCCATATTTTCTTTTGAAAGAGCATCCATACCTTTTGTGGGCTCATCAAGAAGCAAAATCTGCGGTTCCAAAAGAAGTATTTTTGCCAAAGCGGCCTTTTGCATTTCGCCGCCGGAAAGATCGTAGGGGTGGCGGTCAAGAAGGGAATCAATTTCCATCTTCTTTGCCATGCTCAAAACTCTTTCTTCGATTTCAGCCTTTGAAAGCTTCGTGCTCACAAAAATTTCTTCAAGGTCCCGGCGAAGGGTCTCGAACACGAAAAGGGACTGGGGATTTTGCGGAAGCACGGCCATATTGTGATTAAAAAGCTCGATGCCTTTATATCTGCTCAATTCTTTGCCGCAGATTTTGATGCTTCCAAGGTTGTATTTTCGCTTTTGCGAAACAACGGAAAGCATAGTTGTCTTTCCGGCGCCGTTTCCGCCGAGGACGGAACAAATTTCGCCTTTTCGGACGGAGAACGTCAGATCCCTGAGCACCGGGTCGCCGCCCTTTTCATACTGGAACCAGACTTCGTTTATGTCTATAACTTTTTCCGCAGGTCTTGCGTGCTCGGCGAGCACCGGCGATTCCGGCTTTTTCTCATTCACAAGGCGGCTGAACCAGTTTCTGCCCTCGACTATGCTCAGCGGGCATTCGCCTTTGAGCACGCTGCCGTACATCCTTGCCGGGGTCGGCAGAGCTTTATACATTCCCTCCGGCTCCTCGGTGGCAAGATACTGCGCCATATCCTGAGGAGAGAGATATTTTTTAACCATGCCGTCCTCCATAAGAAGAACTTTGTCGGCATAGCCGTAAACTTCCTCGAGGTTATGTTCGGTAATGATTATGGTGGTGCCAAGTTCAAGGTTTATCTTGCGCACATTTTCGAGGAATTCCCTTGCGGCAATGGGGTCAAGCTGGCTCGAAGGCTCGTCCAGAATAATAAGCTTCGGCTGCATGAGCATTACGGAAGCAAGGTTAAGAAGCTGTTTCTGCCCGCCGGAAAGTTCTGCGGTTTTCTTTCTGAACCAGGTATGGATCCCGAAATAGTTTGCCATTTCCGCAACGCGGCTTCTGATAACCGGCGTTGCGACACCGAGATTTTCAAGCCCGAAAGCAAGTTCGTGCCAGACTTTATCGGTGACTATCTGTGCATCCGGATTCTGCATAACAAAACCGATTTCCGCGGCTGTTTTTTCATCCGGAAGGGAATAAACGTCCTCGCCGTAAAATTCTATGGAACCTCTTGTGTTCCCGAAAGGTTTAAGCTGGGGCTTAAGGCTTTTGAGAAGGGTCGATTTTCCGCAGCCGGAAGGCCCGCAGACAACGATAAATTCGCCTTCGTTAACGGTAAAGTTGATGTTATGAAGGGCCGTTTCATTTCCGATGGCATAATCAAAGCCAAAGTTTGTTACTTTAATTGCTTCCATTTGCGGTCCTCCTTCATCTGAATTACTGTGGGTAAAATTCCAAGCGTTATATACAAAACGTAAATTATAATATCTGTAAAATCAATTTCTGTCATCATCATTACCGGGTAAAACTCCATGGTTCCCCGGCCGGTTGCGTATGCAAAAATTTCCGCCGCGAAAAGCAGAATTATCAGTGAAAGCATCACCGCATCCCGCCTTCCGAACCGGAATATGGAAAAGGTGCTTCGTTTATGCTGCCCGTATCCCCTTGCCCGCATGGAATCGGCGGTTGTGACCGCATCCTCCAGCGCCCAGCTTACCAAAATCGAAAGCACCCTTGCGCCGGAACGTATGCGCTGTTTTATGCTTCCGCTTTTCCAGTCAAGACCGACGCTTCGCTGGGAATCCGCTATTATCTTCACCTGTGCCATAAGCCGCGGTATCAGCGAAAGAGTCATTGAAACGATAAGCGCTATTGAAGGCAATATGCGCCCGAATATGTAAATGAATTTATCGGAAGTGACAACGGTGTTGTAGCAAGTGAACCAGACCACCGCCGCAAACATCATTCCGGCAGAAACGGTGCCGTATATAATGGCTTCCAGGGTTACGGGGTTATCAAAAAGATAGAAAAGAATGGTGGCGCCGCGATGATTGAAAAGCGGGTTTGCCAGGGCGATAAAAACAAACATCGGAACACCGAAACCGAGGGTCGCCAAAAGGGATTTTTTTCCGTTGATAAGCGCCGCGGCAAAAATTGCGCAGACCAAAGAAATCACCACAAAAACCGGGTGAATGAACAAAAGCGTTCCCGCAATCACCGCGATAAAATAACCGAAGCTAACCAGCGGATGATAAAGCCCAAGGCCCGATTCACTTCTCATTGATTTTTCCGATGCCATTTTTATCCTCCTTTCTTAAAAATTTTTTCTGTTTTAGCTGTATGGAAGGAGATTGCTCCCACCGTTTTTAATGATAATCAGTCCCCGTAATTATCGCCGACGTCCTCGCCGAGGTCGCAGGTATAAACAAGCTCGATGGAATCGCCCCGCTCGACCTTATACTGACCCAGAGAAAAGCTCGGGAACCAGCCGTTAACGCGGTACATCCAGCCGGAAAGTGGGCCGCAGTCGAATTCATAGAGGTTAGCAATGCCTTCAACATAGGGAACTTTTGCTGTTCCGGAATATTCCATGTGGATTTTATTTTCTTTTACTGCGGAAGAAAAAACATCGAAAACCGTATCGCCATCTTCATATTCGATTTTATAATTTTCAAGGATAACGCCGTTTTCCGGAAGAATTTTGAGCATCGACTCGCCAAGCTCGCCGCTGGCAATGGCGGTTTTGCAGGTTATGGTGACGTAGCAGATATTTTCATCCGGACGGTTTTCAAGCTCGACTTTGCCGGATCTCATGGCGTTTTCAAGCTCCTGCTCCGTAAGCTCGAGGGAGTATCCCTCGAATCCGCTGAAGGAATCCCCGCTTGAAGGCAGATCATTCTGACAGCCGGAAAGCATAAAAATAAAGGCAAGCATCATTGCAAATAATTTTTTCATTTCTAAACCCTCACTTTTTCGGCAATAAAAAAGCAGTCCCACAAAAGGACTGCAAACTAAGCATGATTTTTGCTTGGTATTCATCCTTTCCAAATGAATCCACGCGAATTTTTATGGTAAGTCTTCTGGCTTATGCTTCAACCGGAAAAAAAGCTCCTTCCCGCCCGAAGGCAGTGGATAAAATGCTTCCCCGTCGGCAAATACAGCTGTGGCAGCAGCCGCGGAATCGAACCGCGTTCCTTTTTATCGCAAAATGCGACCATAAAAAGCGTTGTTATTAAGTTCAAAAAGTATTATAGCCCCATTCACCGTTTCTGTCAACCGGTTTGTCTTTTTTTGCGAAAAATGCCCGTCACAGGGTTGTCGGTGCAAGGAAGGAAAGCATCGGAATATTCCGCAAAACGCCGTAAACAAGGGCGGCGGCAATGAATATCCAGACAAGGTTCATGGGGATTTTTCCGGAAATTTTATCCTTTCCGAATCGGATATAGCTTACGGCAAGCGCACCGAAATAAGCCCCCAAAAGCGGAAGCCCAAGGGTGAATATTGCGTTATACCGAAGAGCCTGATAAAAATCAAAATGCAGAATCGAGCGCAGTGCCCTCGAGGAGCCGCAGCCGCTGCAATAAAATCCCGTTATTTGATAGAGCATACAGGGGATGCCGGCGCCTTCGCCCTCTCCGGTGAAATAGAGATATAAAAGCGCGGCGGCGGCAAAAAGCGCCGCCGCCAAAACTATGACAGTTCGTTTTTTCATCAATAGTAATAATAGAACTCTTCAGCAATACCCGCAAAAGCACCAATGGTAACAAGTGCAACGTATGCGAGCCAGAAAATAACGCCTGCAGCGATACCGACCCAGAACCAGGTCTTTGCGGTTTTGATTTTTTTGTTCGCATCAAAAATATCGCCTTTTTCGGCGGCAACATGACCGAGAATTGCATAAATAAGGCTTACGATACCGGTGATCTGGCAGCAGGTGAAAATTTCGACCGCCGCAAGAACAATCCAAAGAACGGTGTTGGGTTTATCGACCGGTGCCATCGGATCGACATATTCCGCCTGGATCGGCGGCGCCTGATAAGAGCCCTGTTCCTGATAATTGTTATAGGTTTCGCTCTGATATTCGGGCTGAGCGGAAGCTTCGTATGTACCACGTTCTTCCTCTACCCTCATTCCGCAGTTTCCGCAGAAAAGGCTGCCTTCGGGAAGTTCGGTTCCGCAATTTTTACAATTCATAGTATTACCTCCTTGGTTAACCTGTCTATGCCAGGGTTATTGATTTATCAAAGCAGAGCGGAAATGTAAATTGCCGAGATAAGAACAACTCGCAGGATGATCCCGGCAAAGAACCAGATTTTTGCCGCCCTGATTTTTTTGTTTGCAAGATAAAGATTGCCCGTGTTGACGCTGCCCGCTGCCTGCATGGAGCAGATGATCGTGCCGATGCTTGTAAGGGTGCAACATCCGACAAGAGAAACTATTCCGAGAACGAGCCAAAGGGTAGTATTCGGAATGGGATATCCGCTGTTATCCGAATATCCGGTTTCGGTTTTCGGCTTGGAATTTACGCTTTCGGGAACTTCCATTTTGAATTCGGCTTTTTCAGTATTCGCTTTTCCGTTTTTATCAAAAAGTTCCGTTCCGCAATAGAAACAATAGCTGTCGCCGCGTTTGATTTTTTTGCCGCAATGGGAACATTGAACATATTCTTCAAGCTCTGTGTCGCGGAAAATAACGTCGTTTTTATCCGTTTTGCAAATGGGACATCTTCCGTCGGAATGATCAAATTCCGTTCCGCAGTTCGGGCAATAACGCTTTTCTTTGCTTTCGGAATTGTTGAGGTTATAATCCAAAGGTTTTATAATTCCGCATTCGTGGCAAAACAAAGGCTCGCCGGAAATTTCGGCGCCGCATTTTCTGCAATTCATAATTAAGCCTCCCGATTTTATCCGAAAACCTGAATTATTACCGAACTGATACCGAGAACTGCGATTATGACTGCTCCGACAAAGAACCAGATTTTCGCAATTCTGAGTTTTCTTCCTGCTCGGGCCATATTCCCGATCCTCGCGCAGTTTTTCGCGTGGATGGAATAGATTATGGTGCCTATGCCTGTGGGCATACAGCAAAGAACAAACGAAACTATTCCGAGGACAAGCCAAAGAGTCGTATTTATGTCTCTTTGCGTTTTTGCTTTTGTTTCCGTCCTCATGCAATCCGTAGTTTCTGCGGCATATACCGGCGGATTTTCCGGTTCGGTTTTAATCGGTTTTTTCTTTGCCGAAGGCGAAGAAACCGGACGTTTTTTGTAATTTTCATTTCCGCAGTGTATGCAGAAATGATCCTTGAATGAAGTTTCTTTTCCGCAGGAAGGGCAATATCCCGTATCGTTCGGGCCGATATCCCTAAGCTGAAAAAAGGAAAGGCTCTTTCCGCAGCTGGGGCAAACGTCATTTTCAAAAGCGACTCCGCAGCGGGGGCAATAATGATCGCCTTTCTTAAATGCGGAATCGTTTCTTGTTCCGCAGATAAAGCAATATCTTCTGGCTTCATATATTTCGTGCCCGCAGCTTTTGCATTTCACTTTGTTTCTGTTATGCGGGTAGTTATAAGTCCATTCCTCGTCTTCGCCGCAGATTTCACAGATTCCTTCATAGTCATATTTTCCGCCGCAGCGTTCGCAATAACCCATAAAGTTCACCTTTCTGATTTTTCTGTTTACAGTATAACAAAATATTTCTCTTAATACAATATTTAAAATCTTAAGATTTTATTATTTTCGCCGTTTTTCCTCTTCAAAATTTGCTTTTTCTGCCGTTTATCATAGGGAACAGGGCGATGGAACGCCTAATCCGTCTTTTTCGGCGTAAACCGCCGAAAATCCACCTTCCCCCAAGGGGAAGGCTTTATTTGAAAAATTCATTTTTTATTTATTGTAAAAGAGGGCATTCAATGTTAATATATAGTGTAACCTGAATTTTATGAAACGGAGGTGTTTTCTGCGTGCTCAAAAAAATAATCTGTGCGGCGCTTGCGCTTGTTCTGGCTCTTTCGGGATGCAGCGCACCGAAAACCCTCGGTTTCGATATTCCCAGAGGCGTTGATTCCTTCGACCCCCAGCTTGCGGAAAGCGACCCCGAACTCATCATAGTCGAAAACTGTTTTCAGGGACTTCTCGATAAGGATGAAAACGGAATAATAATTCCCGGCGCGGCAGAAAGCTGGAAAGTTTCCGAAGACGGCCTCACCTATACTTTTAATATAAAAGAAGGTCTTTTTTGGAACGACGGCGAAACCCCCGTTACCGCAGACGATTTTCTTTTTGCCTTTCAGCGTCTTTTCAGCGCCGAAACTTCCGCTCCTTCCCGAAGCGATTTTTTCAATATCAAAAATTCCGAAGCTGTTCTTAACGGAGAAAGCGGAAGAAATTCCCTCGGCGTTAAAGCAACCGATGCCTATACCCTCGTTATCACTCTCAACAGCCCCGATCCGCTTTTCCCCGACCTTCTGACCAATGCGGCGGCAATGCCCTGCAACCGGGAATTTTTTGAAAGCACCAAGGGCCGCTATGGGCTCGGCCTTTCCTATACGATGTTCAACGGCGCATATTATGTCCGCCGGATAAACAACTACAGCTATGTTCTTTCGCCCAACGAACACAGCGAAATCGCAAACACGGAATATGAAAACATCTATCTTTTCGTAAAAGATGACCCCAAGGCCGATGCCGTCAACCGCCTTTTGGAAGAAACCGTTGACTGTTCCGTAATCAACCCTTCGGATAAGGATTATCTTGAAGAAGAGGGCTTTGATATCCTCGAAAGCGAAAACACAACCTGGGCAATGATTTTCAACACCGAGGATGAGATCCTTAAAAACCATAAAATTCGCCGCGCCATCGCCTATGCCATAGATAAATCCCTTCTCGCACCGAAAATAGAAGAAAACTTCCGCATCGCGGATGCTTTTGTTCCCCATTCGGTTACGCTTAACGGTAGAATTTACCGGGAAGAGGTCGGCGAAAGCTTCGCCGGTTTTGAATTCGATCCGGCAATGGCTTCTGATTTATTCAAAACCGGGCTTGAAGAGCTCGAACTTTCAAAGCTCCCGACTCTTACCATAATCTGCACCGAAGAATTTATCCCCGCAATGGGGTTCGTTCAAAAAAGCGTACAGGATAATCTTGCGGTATTCATCAATCTTATCCCGGTAAGCGAAAGCGAACTTGACGCGGCGGTGGCCGCCGGAAACTATGACCTTGCGCTTGTTTCCATAACTCCGCAATACGACAACCCCGGTGCGATTTTTTCGCTTTTCACCGATGCGGATAACGTCACCGGATTTTATCACGAGGATTTCAGCGCGGCTGTAACTTCCGCCGCGAAAGAAGAGGAACACGAGGCAATGGCGGAATCTTTCGCCGTTGCGGAACAGATGCTTTTGCAGGCCATGCCTGCCCTTCCGCTTTTTTATGAAACCTCGTATTTCGCCGTTTCACCGAAAATATCCGGTCTCGATTATTCCGTATATGGCGGGCATATCACTTTCAGATTCTGTGAATAATATTTTACGGCGGGAGCTTGCCCCCGCCGTAATTTTTGTTTACGGAACGGTCAAGACCGTTCCCTACGGTTTGCAGATTATTGCATTTTCAGTGTAGGGCGGGGGCTTGCCCCCGCCGAAAACCCTGTCAAATTTTGATATGTGCTCCGCGTTCTTGGGTTACGGGCGAACACACAGGTTCGCCCCTACGACGTTTTTAATAACGCAGCGAGTGTGCAAAATTTGTCAATTTAGTGTAGGGCGGGAGTCCCTGAAGGGATTCCTTCGCACTTCGTGCTCAGGGCACCCGCCCCCGCCGTAATTTTTGTTTACAGAACGGTCGATACCGTTCCCTACGGTAAACCCCTCCGTCAAAACCTTCGGTTTTGC
>JAFUJP010000030.1 GCA_017473745.1 Oscillospiraceae bacterium | reverse complement strand
CGAAAGAAATTGCGCCGAAAGGCCATTCCTTCGGCGAGTGGTACGAAACAAAAGCACCCACTTACCATGAGGAGGGCGAAGAACGCCGCGACTGCGCAAACTGCGGTCATTTTGAAACAAGAACGCTTGCCGCCCTTGAATATCTGCCCGGCGATTTGAACGGCGACGAAAAGATAAACGTTCTTGATGCGAACCTTGTTCGCAGATATGCGGCGGAGCTTGAGGAGCTCGATGAAAAACAGCTTGCCGCGGCGGACGTCAACGGCGACGGCAAGGTGAATGTCCTCGACGCCAATCTCATCAGAAGATTTGCGGCGAAGCTGATAATCGAATTTCCTGCAAATAACTGAAAAATCCCGAAGCCATCCGGCTTCGGGATTTTTTATATAATAAAACGGTTGCATTAAAAAAATATCAGCTGTATAATAAAATATTATTAAATAAGTGACGGGGCGTCCTCTATTATCTGTTTTTTTGGGCGGCAGGAGGTTTTTATGAAAAAATTTGCAGAAAAGATATTAAGCGTTTTTCT
This sequence comes from Oscillospiraceae bacterium, assembly GCA_017473745.1. GTDB lineage: Bacteria > Bacillota > Clostridia > Oscillospirales > Ruminococcaceae > UMGS1668. Next base: position 1,073 of record JAFUJP010000030.1, on the reverse strand, counting down.
CGCGGCGATTATGATTATGGGAACAGGAATAAAGCCTGTTTTCGCCGCGGAAAGCGAAGAACAGAGCCTTGAAGAGATCATAAGACCGCAGATTGAGGCTTTTGCAAAATCCATCGACCAGAAAGACGCGGATGGTAAAGCCGCTGACGCCCTTGCAAGCCACGGAATCACAAAAAACGGAAAGAAGCTTTCTGTCGGAGAAAACCACGCCCTTACGGCGACAATTATGAACAGCGAACTTTTCAAGACTGGTCTTGCTTATTTTTGCGCCAATATAATTAAAGTAACAGGTTTGCTTCAAGTTGATGTAATGTGCGAAACGATTGAATGTACATGGAAATCAAATAAAACAGATTCTCATTTCGGTAAAAAATATATAGAAGATTCGGGAGAGTTTAATTCGTACGACTCTTCTCTTGTATGGATGGTAGGTTCTGCTTATGTAGAAATCAACGTTGAACTAAAAGAAAATAAAAATGATACAAAACTTTATTTTGTAACGGTTTCCGTAAAAGACAGGTTCGATTTCAGCACAGATACCGAATCAGCGCTTAAAGATATTCTGGGGTTTATCGGAATTATGCTTTTTGAACCTTTTGATTGGGAATCCAAAGCATCATTTCAATTAGAAATTCCTCATACAGAATTTGATTGTGAGCATAAATCCGCAAATTATCATTGGACTCTTGATACCGAAAATTTTGAATTTGTTTCCGATTCGGACAACGGTTTTGATTATAATCAGGCAACAAGAGAAGAATGTGTCAATGCTGTGGTAAAAGGCGAAAATTTGTATTGCTATAATCTTGACAAATACATAAGGCTTAATCACAATAAACCGTGGGTTTTTGAGTTTACGGTTAAAAATATGGATTCATTTATGTTTTCCGTTCTTGAGGATGAAAGTGTTTCATTCGATTCAATATATAAATATAAGAGAAAACTGTTTGCGATAAGAACCTATGAAAGGGAGGTTCTTACAGAACAGCAGAAAAAGGAATTTGGAGTGGTAAACAGCAGCCGCTATCGGTATCATTATTATGGAACATCGCTGGAAGATAATTTCTATGAAT
>JAFUJP010000029.1 GCA_017473745.1 Oscillospiraceae bacterium | reverse complement strand
GTGTAAGGCGCGCCGCCAGCGTTCGTCCTGAGCCAGGATCAAACTCTTTGATAATGTTTATATATACAACACCACTCCGGAGCCAAACATTTCAAAGCTTTTATTCCCTAGCATCAAGTCACTCACTGACTTGCTTACTTCTTTGGAATTTACTCAAATGAATACAAGGGTTTAATTCTTTTCTTCAATGTTGTTCATTTTTCAAGGTCCTTTGTGACCCGCTCTCTCGGGTCAGCTTGATTAGTATATCATTCTGCAATCATAAAGTCAACAGTTTTTTTAAAGTTTTTTTCAAAAGTGCATCGCCGCCGTGTGTTCTGTGGAAAACCTTTAACATTTGGTTGAAACATATAAAAATCCATTCCATGTTTTCAACAAAATGCCCGATTTTTCCACGATTTCTCAACAAAACAGCCTTTGAATCCGAAAAAATCATTTTCGGGTTCAAAGGCTGTTTATATTTTTACATTATTATTTTATTATACGCCGTCAAAAATATCTCTGTTTTTAATACAGTAATTCACCGCAGAAACAAGGGTAAGAATCGTCATCACCCAGATGCAGAGATGTACCGCCGTTCCGAACAGGCTTCCGGAATCGGCGCCGACGGCACTTTTAACAAGGATAAGCAAAATAGCAATATCCTGTGAAACGGTTTTAAGCTTGCCCCAGATATCCGCGGCAATAACTTTGCCTTTCGAGGTAGCGAGCATGCGCAGCCCCGTTACAAGAAACTCTCTGGACATAATAACAATCGTCACCGCCGGATGGAGAATCCCCGCTGAGGTAAAGCAGATAAACGCAGACATAACCATAAGCTTATCTGCAAGCGGATCCATCAGCTTGCCGAAATCCGTTACAATATTCTGTTTTCTGGCAATGGCGCCGTCAAGATAATCCGTAAATGCGGCGGCTGCAAAAATAGCAAGGGTGATCCAATCGCTCACCCCGCCGGTAAGAAAAGCCGCCACAAAAAACGGAATCATCAGAACTCTTAAAATTGTCAGTGCATTAGGCAGGTTCACAAAGTGACCCCCTTTCTTTTATTCGGCAAGCTCGCCGAGAAGGTCATAATCGGAAGATTTGATAATTTTAACTTTAACGAAATCGCCTATGCAGTGTTTTTCGGGGCTTGCAAAATAAACGATTCCGTCGATTTCGGGTGCATCCTGGGAGCTTCTTCCCCTGAACACCTTGTTTTTGCCGTCATAACCGTCAACCACAACTTCCATTACGGTTCCCACTTTCTTTTTGAGCAAAGTGGCCGAAACGGCGGTCTGTATCTCCATAATAACTTCCGCACGGCGCTGTTTTGTTTCCTCATCAAGCTGGTTCGGCATATCATAGGATTTTGTGCCTTCCTCTCTGGAGTATGCAAAACAACCAAGGCGGTCAAATTTCGCAGCCTTTACGAATTTGCAGAGAGCCTCAAAATCGCTGTCGCTCTCACCGGGGAAACCGGTAAGCAGGGTGGTTCTTAAAGTGATTCCCGGAACTCTTTCGCGAAGATGCTTTACCATCGCAAGAAGCTCCGCAGGCGTGCTCTGTTTTCTGTGCATGGCTTTAAGCACCTTTTTACTGCAGTGCTGAAGAGGAATATCCAGATATTTTACGATTTTCTCTTCCGAAGCCATTACATCGAGAAGCTCTTCGGTAACTCTTTCGGGATATGCATAAAGAATTCTGATCCATCTGATGCCGTCTATCCTGCAGATTTCACGAAGAAGCTCGGGCAGCATACGCTTTCCATAAAGATCTTCGCCGTATCTGGTGGTATCCTGGGCAACAATAATAAATTCTTCGACACCTTTTGATGCGAAGTTTTTGCATTCTTCAATGATGCTTTCCATGGGTCTGCTGCGATAGCGGCCGCGGATAAGGGGAATGGCGCAATAGGAACAGCGGTTGTCACAGCCATCGGCAATTCTTATGTAAGCATAATAAGGATAGTTAACAAGTATGCGCTTGCCTTCCATTTCAAGATTTTCCGGGGCATAGAATTTTCTGATCTTTTGGCCCTCAAGAGCATTTCTTATGGCGGCGGCAAGTTCGTCGTTTGCACCGATACCGAGGATAACGTCCGCCTCGGGGATAAGCTCCGCCATCTCCTCGCGGTAACGTTCCGCAAGGCATCCGGTAACTACCACAAGCTTGACTACGCCCTGCTCTTTAAGCTGGCAGCACTGAAGAATATTTTCAATGGATTCGCGTTTTGCACTTTCGATAAATCCGCAGGTGTTCACGATTACGACGTCGCATTCCGCGGCATTCTCAACGATCTCAAATCCCTCTTTTTCAAGAGCGCCGAGCATAAGCTCCGCATCGACCTGGTTTTTGTTGCAGCCAAGGGCAATCATCCCGACCCTTACGGTTTCATTCTCTATACAGTTCATCTGCTGTTTCTTCCTTTACTTTATATATCGCTTCTTTTATCATATCATATCCGAAGCCAAGACGAAAGAGGGCATTTATGGTTTTTGTGCGATTTTTTTCGTCAGAAAGCATATTTTTATACCGAATTTCGATTAGACGATCCAATCTTTCTTCCGCGGAACCGATTTCCTGCTCCGCAGTCCATATCGCCTGCTCGGCGGTATCCTCGTCTATTCCCTTGCGCGAAAGCTCCATTTTAAGCCGGGACGGCCCCAAAAGTTTCATTTCCATAAGGTCGTGGGCATACTGAAAAGCATAGGCTTCGTCGTCAATAAGTCCGCCGTCCTCCAGCATGTCGAGCACTTCGTTTACCGTTTCGATATCCGCAAAGCGTTTCAGCTTGTCAAAAAGCTCTCTACGCGAATGAGCCCTGTACTCTAACAAGTTCAGGGCTTTTTCTTTCGTCTGTTCGGTTGTAAGCTTCGTTTTCGGATTATTCCTCGTCGTCCACATCTGCTTCAATATCAATGCCCGTGGGCGCTACGTTAAGTACTTTGGATTTTTTTGCAGGTTTTGCAACGTCGGAAAGCTTATCCATATTTGCACGAACCTTTGCCTCAATTTCTTCACAAAGGGCGGTATTGCTGCGAAGAAGCTCTTTTACGTTGTCGCGTCCCTGTCCAAGGCGTTCGCCATTATAAGAGAACCATGCGCCGGATTTATCGACGATATCAAGCTTGACGGCGATATCCAGAAGCTCGCTCTCTTTGCTGATGCCCTGCCCGTACATAATATCGAATTCCGCTTCGCGGAAAGGCGGAGCAACTTTATTTTTGACAACTTTAACCTTGGTGTGGTTGCCGATGACCTCGCCGCCCTGTTTAAGCTGTTCCTGTTTGCGAACGTCAAGGCGAACGGAAGAATAGAATTTAAGCGCACGGCCGCCGGGGGTAACTTCAGGGTTGCCATACATAACGCCGACTTTTTCACGAAGCTGGTTGATGAAAACCGCAACGCAGTTTGTCTTGCTGATAACGCCGGTAAGTTTACGCAGTGCCTGGGACATAAGCCTTGCCTGAAGACCAACATGGGTATCGCCCATAAGCCCTTCAATTTCCGCCTTCGGAACCATTGCCGCAACGGAGTCAACAACGATTACGTCTATGGCGCCGGAACGAACAAGCGCTTCGGTGATTTCAAGAGCCTGCTCGCCGGTATCCGGCTGTGAAACAAGAAGGCTGTCGATATCAACGCCGAGAGCCTTCGCGTAAACCGGGTCAAGGGCGTGCTCAACGTCGATGAATGCGGCTTCGCCGCCCGCTTTTTGCGCGGATGCAATGATATGGAGGGCAACGGTGGTTTTACCGGAACTCTCGGGGCCATAGATTTCGACGATCCTTCCGCGGGGAACGCCGCCGATACCAAGGGCGCTGTCAAGGGAAATCGAGCCCGTGGAAATTGCTTCCACGTTAAGCGCCGGCGCTTGGCCGAGTTTCATAACAGTTCCTTTGCCGTACTGTTTTTCAAGTTGTTTAATTGCGGTTTCAAGTGCTTCTTTTCTGTCTGCCATACTTCAAAAATTCCTCCATTTCATTGATATCCAGCGGTGTCATTTCTGTTTATAAGTATAATATATAAATGATTTAAAATCAACACTTTTTCGTTAAAAAATCGAACGTTTGTTCTGAATATGTTTTTGTTGGTGCTTTTTTGTCCAATTTAAAGCCTTCCCCTTGATGGGAAGGTGGCTTTTTGCCGATTTTTCGGTGAAAAGCCAGATGAGGTGTAGCCGCAAAGCGGCGTATAATTACTAATATATAAATTAAATTATATATAAACATTATATAAAGGAGTTTTTTACTATGCCCGAAAACAAACAGTTTGCAAAGCTCGACCGCGCCCAGCTCGACAGGCTCAATGCCCTCCAGCACGAAATCACCGATACCGACGGCAACGGAGTTCTCCTCGTCGCCTATAACCGCTCCTGCGCCGGATACAAAGGCTGCAAATAAAAATTCGTGCTCAAATTTTGAGCACGAATTTTTTCATTTTATATCATCAAATGTATATTCAATTCTCTCGGTCAGCCATTCATCGCTGCCTTCAATTCTGTATCTCACCTCAACATAGGCTTTCTTTCCTCCCTCGGTGATTCCGAAGTCGCCGGAATCCACATAAAATTCCGCCGTATCTTCAAAATTGTTTTCATGAATATAACCGATATTCCAAAATTTTTCCGGGTCAAAATCTACATTTAGATATGCCGTTACGGTGAATCTTCCGCTTTCGCTTGTTTTTGTAACCTGGGCTTCGGCGCGGTATCCATTCGGAAAATCCCTTGTTTCCGCTTTTGCAAAATGGAAGAACGGGAAAACGTTCACTTCTTCATAAACTTCCTGCGTCGTAAGATAATCGTATTCGAACCATTCAAGATGGTTTACCCATGTAACTTCATATATATTTCCGAAATCTATAAAAAAACTATCTCCGGAAAGGATATATTCCTCCGCGCTTCCTCCCTCTTTCAAAAGGAACTCAAACCCAAGGTATATATCGCCGTTCTTTTCGGTTCTGAAATAATCGAAGAATCCGTAATAAAGGCTTTCTTCCGCCTCGAGTTTTATAATGCTCTGGTAAAAACACAATTCTTCTCCATCCGAGGAACAATAAAAAGCCACCGGAAGGTCTATGGAACTGATAAGCGCCGATCTTCTTGCGTATGGAATTTTCACTTCAAGGGTGATTTTTTCCCCGCTTTCATCGAAAACAAAATTCTCGAAGCTTTTGTAATCGTATTTATCATGGCCTTCGAGCACCTCGGCTCTTCCATCAATATACTGAACCTCGTATCTTGCTCCCCTGCCTTCGCGTTTCGTAAACGGAATGGTTTCCGTCGGTTCGATTGTATATCTTTCAAAATTGTTGAGAACATACGCAAATCCCTGTTTCACCGCAAGATAGCTGTCGCTCGTAAAATACAAAACCGTCCCGACTGCCAGAAGCACTATAACGGCCAAGGCTGCCGCCTGCCACCTTTTCATAATTTCCCTTCCGGGAAGGCTTTTAAGAATCTCCGAGGCAAATTCCTCCGCTGTCCCTTCGTGAACTTCAGAAATAGGAAGCTGTTCGTTCTGAGCATCATAATAAAGGGAATAGATGTTTTCAAGAGCTTCTTTTCTTGCCCTTCCCGGAATCGAACCTTCTTTGACCATTCTTTTTACTTTAAGATATTCGGAATAATATTCTCTTAAAAGTTCATTCTTCATTCGCTTTTCCTCCCTTCAAAACTTCGCCCACCATAAGGCAAAGTTCATTCCATTCTTTTTCAAAACTAAGGAGTTCCGTTTTTCCTTTTTCTGTTGTGGAATAATATTTTCTGCTGGGTCCGTTTGTAACCGGACGTTTTTCGTATTCTATCCAACCTTCGTTTTCCATTCGAAGAAGAAGCGGAAGAATCGTGCCCCGACTGACTGTTCCCGCACCCATATTTTCAAACTTATCGCAAATTTCCTGTGAATAAAGCTTTTTTTCCGAAAGAATTTTGAGGACGCATCCTTCAAGAATGCCTTTGAGCATCTGTGTTTTATTTGCCAAAAAATCACCGCCTTTTTTGCAGTTGATTGTATTGCAATCTTCTAAATATAATGTAATACAATCAACCGTTTTTGTCAATATGCTATTCCGTTTGAGAATATAAATTATTGTTTATATGCCTTCCCAGAGGGGAAGGGGGACCGTTGCCGTAGGCACGGTGGATGAGGGATAACCAAGAACGCGGAGCGCACATCAAAATTTGACAGGGTTTTCGGCGGGGGCAAGCCCCCGCCCTACACTAAATTGACAAATCTTGCACGTTCGTTGCATTATTGAAAACGTCGTAGGGGCGCACCTATGTGTGCGCCCGTTAAAAAGGATTCCCGGAGGGCAGGCTTCTCCTTGAGGAGAAGCTCCGCCGAAGGCGGTGATGAGGTGTTTGTCCGCTAATTTCCGTGTTTGCATAGAAACACCTCATCCGTCATCGCGAAGCGATGACACCTTCCCCTCAAG
>JAFUJP010000028.1 GCA_017473745.1 Oscillospiraceae bacterium | reverse complement strand
GCTGATAGCCCGTTTTCGGAAGTTTTTCGGTTATTACGTTATCCGCAAACTGAAGCTTATATTCAAGCTCAAGCTCATTCCCGAGCACTACTCTTACACGGTTATCGTAAATCATGGTTATTTCCAGGGTATCGCTCAAATCAAGGAAATTATATTTTTCCATGCCGAGATCGCGCATGGCGTTGATTATCCTTTGCATAAGCTCGGTGCGCTTTATATCATCCTCGGTGCTCGTAACGGTGCTGAGCCCGCGGACGGAAAGCATTCCGCCCGGAACCTCCTCAAGCCCGCGTTCAAGAACTTTTCCGCCGGCACTGACAAGAGTATAGCCGTCCGCTTCCTCGATAACGGCAAAAGGTTCCGCTTCGGTGATGGTGATTGTCACCCCGTTGGGGAAGCTTCTTCTGACCTCAACGGCCTCAATATAGTTATAAACGGCATAAAGCTTGTTTTCGGCGTATTCGGTATCAACCTCGAAAAGGTTTTCGCCTTTTTCGATTCCCGAGGTTTCGATAAGGTCGTGTTCCTCATAAAGGGTGTTGCCTTCGATGTAAATTTTATCAACGTTGAAAAGCATCGTAAGACAAAGATAAACCGCCGCCGCAACGATAAAAACGGATATGACAATTAAAAACGGCGTAATAACACGGCGTTTTTTTGCCTTGCGCTGTTTTTTCTTCGCATTATCCACAAACCTTTCATCGGTTTGCTTTTTTTCCGTTTTCTTGATTTTGAACTTCATTTTCGGTTTATCTTTCGTAAAGGGAGATTATTTCTTTTCTGATTCGTTCGTTGGCATCGGTAACGGCAAGAGCTTTTGCATTTTCGGAAAGCTCTTTAAGCTTTTCCGGATTTTCGGTAAGTTCCTTAACGGTTTTGCAAAGAAGCTCGCCCGTAAGGTCTTTTTCTTCGATAACCACGCCCGCATTGTGATTCGAGAGCACCATAGCATTGTGATACTGGTGATTTTCGGCAACGTTGGGCGATGGAATGAGCACCGAAGCTCTTCCCGCGGCCTTGAGTTCCGCAAGGGTGATGGCCCCGCAGCGGGAAATCACCAGGTCCGCCGCCGCAAGACAGCGGGGCATATCGTTTATGTATTCCCTGATGATAAGGTTCTTGTGCTCATGAGCATCTATGCCTTTTTCTTTGAGCATATCGGTATAATAAGATGGGCCGTAATAGGAACCCGAACCGTGAATATGTACAAAATCCTTTTCGCCGAGATGCCATGCCATAAGCTCCGCAACCGCTTCGTTAAGCCTTTGAGCACCAAGGCTTCCGCCAAAAGAGAGTATGCAGATGCGGTCGCCCACGTTATAAAATTCCCTGGCGGCTTTTCTTTCCGCCGTAAAAATTTCCTGGCGCACCGGGTTACCGGTAACGACGTATTCCTTCCCTTCCGGAAGGAATTTTTTACTTTCCTCAACATCGAGCAGTATTTTATCGACGTATTTCGCAAGAAGCTTCGTTGTTACCCCGGGGAAAGCATTGCTTTCCATCGCGATGGTCTTATAGCCGAGAAGCGCCGCCTTGCGGACCACAGGCCCGCTGACATAACCGCCGGTTCCGATAACGATATCCGGCTTAAAGCCCTCGATGATCTCCTTTGCCCTTGCGGAACTTCCCGCAAGATACCAGAGAGCCTTGATGTTGTTTTTTATGTTGCGCATTGAAAGTCTGCGCTGGATTCCGAGCACTTTTATGGGCGCGAAATCATACCCCGCATTGGGAACGATGCGGGCTTCCATCCCTTTGGGGTTTCCTGCAAAAAGGATCTCGGTTCCCGGGTCATTTTCCTTCATATAATTGGCGATGGCAATGGCCGGATTGATATGTCCGGCGGTTCCCCCGCAAGCAAAAAGTATCTTCATAATATCCTCCGCTCAGCTTTTTTTGATGGAAGCTCTTCTCGAAACCGAAAGCACAACGCCCATTTCGCCGAGTGTCATCAAAAGCGCCGTTCCGCCGTAAGAAAAAAGCGGAAGCGAAATTCCCGTATTGGGGATGGTGTTTGTAACAACCGCGATATTGAGAAGACCTGAAGTCCGATATGAGTAACGCATCCGGCCGCAAGAAGCGAACCGAATTTATCCGGGCAATGCATGGCGATGATATATCCCCTTGCAACAAGAAGCGCAAAAAGAAGAACGATAAGCGAAGCACCGATAAAGCCCAGTTCTTCGCAGATTACCGGGAATATAAAGTCGTTCTGCGGTTCGGGGATATAGAGATATTTCTGGCGGGAGTTTCCGAGTCCAACGCCCCAAAGCCCGCCGGAACCTATGGCTATAAGCGCCTGTATGGTCTGGAATCCGTCGCCGAGAGGATCGGAATAAGGGTCGAGCCAGGTGGTGATTCGGTCACCGGTGTATTCCATGAATGACGGAACAAGAACAACGACGAGAACCGCCGCCACCCCTGCGCCGACAAGCATTCCGAAATAGCGGAGCCTTGTTCCGCCGAACCACATCATCGCTATGCCAAGGGCACCGACTATGATGGTTCCCGAAAGATGGCGGCTCAATATAACGAGAAGCGCCACAACGCCGAGGCATACTCCAAACGGCAGAACGCCGTATTTGAAAGTGCCCATTTTATCTGCGTTTACTGCGGCAAAATGCGCAAAAAGCACTATGATGGCAAATTTTGCGATTTCCGAGGGCTGGAAGCTGAAGTTCCCGATATAAAACCATCTTGCAAATCCGTATTGGTCGCGCATAAAAATATCTGTTACTATAAGAAGCGCAACCGCACCGAAATAAAGAAGAAGCGAATATTTCTGAAGTATTTTATAGTTTACGGTTGAAACGAAAAGCATCGCCGCAACACCGACCACTGCAAAGAAAAACTGGCGCTCGATATAATAAAAGCTGTCGCCTTCATTATAAAAAGCAAAAGCAAAGCTCGCCGAAAAAAGCATAACAAGCCCAAAGGTCAGCAAAACAAGAACAAGCACAAGAAAAGTGATGTCTATTTTGCCGCGCCTGTGTTTCGGGTCGAAAATACGTTCTTTCGCCGCCGCAGTCGGTATGAAGCTGTTCAGATCAATGGTGATAGCTTTCATTTTCTGCCTTTCTTAAAAGGGTTTTCGTTTAATTTCAAATTGCTGTAACCGCAAGTATGGAAAGAACCGCACCGCAAAGGCCCACAAGGCAGAATACGATAACGATTTTCCATTCGCTCCAGCCGCTCAGCTCAAAGTGGTGATGGATAGGAGCCATTTTAAATACGCGTTTTTTGCGGAGTTTATAGCTTCCGATCTGAATGATATCGGAAAGGGTTTCGATAACGTAAACTATACCCGCAAAAATAAGGATAACGGGGATATTGAGGCCAAAGGCAAGGGCGCATACCATTCCGCCGAGGAAGAGTGAACCCGTATCCCCCATAAAAACTCTTGCCGGGTGGCAGTTCCAAAGGAAGTAACCCGCGCATCCGCCCGCAAGAGCGGCGGCCATATATCCGATGCCGGTATGTTCAAGAAGCGCCGCCATAACAATGAATCCGCAGGCGCAGACAAAAGTTACGGAAGAACAAAGCCCGTCAATGCCATCGGTAAGGTTAACGGCGTTCGAAGCGCCGACAATAATGAACACCGCAACGGGATAATAAAGAAGCCCTATGTCGATCTGGCCGATGAACGGAATAACGAGAACCGTGGAAAGAGTTCCCGAAAGCTGAAGTCCGATTAGGAACACCACCGCAAGAAGAACCTGGCCGATAAATTTCTGTTTTGCCGTAAGGCCTTCGTTCTGTTTGCGTACTATTTTGGTATAGTCGTCGATAAATCCGAGAACGCCATAGCCGAGCGCCATAACGAGGCCGCTTCCGTATCTGATTTTTTCGGTTTCCGGCGCATCCGCAAGGAAGAAAAACGCAGCACAGCTCGCCGCAAGAATACCTATGATAAACATAATTCCGCCCATGGCGGGGGTTCCCTCTTTATCCTTATGCCAGCTCGGTCCGATTTCAAGAATCTTTTGGCCGAAATTCAGTTTTTTAAGATAAGGGATAAGCCAAAAGCCCGAAAGGGCGGTTATTACAAAAGCGATAAACGCACAAAGTGCAGTCTGCATTGTCAAGTCCTCCGTTTTTATGTTTCTTCGTAAAATGCCTCTGCGATATCCTCGAATCTCATTCCCCGGCTGGCCTTAAGCCAGATAATATCCCCGGGCTTTGCGTTTTTTCTGAGGGTTTCGGCAAGTTCTTCTTTGCTTTCAAAACAAATGGCATTTTTAAGGCCGTTTTCCATTGCTCCGCGAACCATAAGTTCCGAAAGTTCGCCGAAGCAAAGAAGCATATCTGCGTTTTCCGCCGCAATTCTTCCCACCTCGTAATGGGAACTTTCCGCTACGGAACCAAGCTCGAGCATATCCCCGAGCACGGCAATTTTGTGTGCTCCCGCTTCGATTTTTTGAGCACCAAGGGTTTTAAGCGCCGCCCGCATTGAATCCGGATTGGCATTATAACAGTCCTCAACAACGGTGGTTCCCCTGCATTTTGTTACCTTTTGGCGCATTCCCGTGTTTTTAAAATCCGCAAGAGCTTTTGCACAGTCCTCCGGTTCTATCCCCGCGGCAACGCCGGCGCCAAAGCCCGCAAGGGCATTGAGCACGTTATGCACACCCATGGCGGGGATATGAGCACGGTATTCGCCGGTTTTGCAAACTATGGTAAAATCCGTTTCCCCGTCGTGCTCAAGGATATCTTTCGCGGTGATATCCGCAGATCTATCCTCAACTGCATAGTATATCACATTATGCTCGGGAATACAAACATCCCGAAGCATATCGTTATCTTTATTAAGAAGAAGGGTGCCGCCTTTTTTAAGACCCTCAACAATTTCAAACTTGGCTTTCTTTATATTTTCTCTCGAACCAAGGTTTTCGATATGGCTGGTTCCGATGCAGGTTATAACCGCAATATCCGGCTTCGCCGGAACGGTAAGTTCCCGTATTTCGCCGAGGTTCACCATTCCGAATTCGAGCACCATTGCTTCGATGCTCTCATCAAGATCAAGAATAGTTTTGGGAACGCCCACTTCGTTATTAAGATTATTTTCGGTTTTAAGGGTCTTATACCTGCTTTTGATAACCGCGGCGATCATTTCTCTTGTGCTGGTCTTGCCCACCGAACCGGTTACCGCAATGACCTTCGGGCTGAACTTGCTGCGATAAAGCCCGGCAATATCAAGAAAAGCCTGGCGAGTGGTGTTTACAAAAAGGAGTTTATCCGTTCCGTAATCCCCTTCTTTTTGAACAACCGCCCAAAGGGCTCCATTATCCATAGCGGTTTTAACAAAGGCATGACCGTCGAATTTTTCGCCGCAAAGGGCGACGAATATGCTGCCGGGTTTCACGTCCCTTGAATCCGTGCAGATATTGGTTATGTCGATATCGGGAATTTCGATGTTTGTTTTTGCGCCGATTGCCTCGGCAATTTCTTTAAGCTTTAACGGAAGCAAAGCGTTCATTCCCCTTTCGCTTTATTTTTCCATTTTATCAAGAAGGTCTTTTACTATAACCTTTTCATCAAAATAAACCGTTCCGAAATCAAGGACCTGATAATCCTCGTGCCCTTTGCCGGCAAGAAGAAGAACGTCGCCGGTTTCGCAGTGTTCAAGGGCCCATTTTATGGCTTTATAGCGGTCGGGTTCGTAATGATACGGAACGCCGCATTCCTTTATCGCCGGAAGAGTATCCTTTTCAATTTCTTCAATCGCTTCGTGGCGGGGGTTATCGCTGGTGAGTATCATAAAATCGGATTTTGCCGCAACGGCATTGACCATCTTCGGGCGCTTTGTTTTATCTCGGTTCCCCGCACAGCCGAAAAGGGTGACTATACGTCCTTTTGCACATTCGCGAATGGAATCCAGCACCTTTTCAAGGGCATCCGGCCCATGGGCAAAATCGCGGATAACGGTAAAATCTCCGGAGTGGATAACCTCCACCCTGCCCTTAACACCAGGGCAGGTGTTAAGCCCTTCAACGGCCTGTTCGAAAGAAAGCCCGCAATTCATTGCGGCGGCCGCCGCAAGCATTGCGTTTGAAGCGGAAAATTTGCCCGGCATGGAAAAATTCACCCTGCCGATATTGCCTGTTCCGACCATGGCAAACTTACAGCCGTCCGAAGCGTTTTTTACGTCGTGGGCAGTATAGTCCGCCATAAAATCACCGATGGAAACCGTTTTTACCGGGCACGAAAGCTCTTTCATAAGGGCTTTGCCGTAATCGTCATCAATGCATACAACGGCATTTTCACAGTTTCTGAAAAGCTCTTTTTTAGCATCAAAATAGTTTTCCATAGTGCCGTGATAGTCGAGATGGTCCTGAGTAAGATTTGTGAAAACCGCCGTTTCAAAACGGCAGCCTTCAACCCGCTTCTGGTCAAGAGCCTGGGAAGAAACTTCCATAACAACGTATTCACAGCCCGCATTCGCCATACGGGAGAAAATGACGTGAAGCTCCGCCGCATCCGGGGTAGTATATTTCGCCGGAAGGGAAATATCGCCTATGAGATTCTGAATAGTTCCTATAAGCCCGACCTTTTTCCCTGCGGATTCAAGAATATGTTTTATAAGATAGGTTATGGTGGTTTTTCCGTTTGTGCCGGTAACACCGATAAGCTTCATTTTTTCAGCGGGGCGTCCGTTAAGGTTGGCGCACATAACGGAATATGCCGCCCTTGAATTTTTTACTGTTATCTGTTCTGGGATTCCGGTGTCGCGCTCCGCAACGATCCATGCGGCGCCGTTTCTTTTTGCGGCGGCAGCATATTCGTGGCCGTCGATGTTCCCGCCTTTTATACAGACGAAAACCGAACCGGGCTCGACCCTTCTGGAATCGCCGGTGACGTCCCTTATTTCAACATCTTCAATTTCGCCGGTATAATCAACGTCCCTTAAAAGTTCGGATAAAAGCAAGGGATCACCTCCGATTAAATTAGTTTATCAACCGCCGTCTTCGTCGGTTTCTTCGGTTTTAACGGTAAAGCTGACTTCAATTATGGTCCCGGGCATTACTTTTTCGCCCGCCGCGGGAGTTTGGGTATATGCCACCTGGTCGGAAGCGGATTCGCTTACGCCGATGAGCTTGAGTTTAAGGCCCGCTCCGATAATTGCGTTGTTGACCTCGGTAACGCTCATTCCCTCAACGTTCGGAACCTCGATTTCTTTGGGAATAAGGCTTTCGTCGGTATAAAGAGTGATGGTGCCGCCGGCAGAAAGCTGGGAACCTGCTTCGGGGGATTGGGCAACAACGGTGGTTCCTTCGCCCGAAACGGTTACGGAATATCCCTGAAGGCGAAGCGTCGTCATGGCGTCGTGAACAAGATTGCCTGTGACATCCTTGACTTTTCCGGTCATGGCCTCAAGTTCCGCTTCGGTATAGTTTGGTTCGACCCCCATATAGGGAAGGATATCCGCAAGCATTGCACCAACAACCGGCGCCGCAACAACGGAACCGTAAGGGTTTTCCATCTGGGCTTCGTCAAGAAGAAGCAAAATTACTATCTGCGGGTCCTCCGCAGGGGCAACCGCAAGGAAGGAAGAAACATATGCTTCAACCTCTCCCTCTTCGCTGAGCTGGTCAAGCTTTTCGGAAGTACCGGTTTTACCGCCGATTTTATATCCGGGAACAGAAGCAGTTCGGCCGGAACCATCGCTGACAACCGTTTCAAGAATACTTCTTATCGTTGCGGAAGTATCTTCCGAAATGACCTGCCTTACAAGGGTGGGGGAATATTCTTCAACAACGCTTCCGTCGGCGGAAATAATTTCCTGAACAAGATAGGGTTCATAAAGGTATCCGCCGTTAACAGCCGCCGAAACCGCGGTTATAAGCTGGATAGGCGTAACTTTGAAGGTCTGGCCGAAAGAGCTTGATGCAAGGTTCATTTCGGTCATCTGGGTGTGGTAAATGCTGGTTGCCTCACCAGGAAGGTCGATGTTCGTTTTTTCGGTAAGGCCAAAAGCTTCAAAATAGCTTTGGAAGTTGCTGACGCCCATATTAAGGCCGATTTGTATAAACGCCGGGTTGCAGGAATTCTGAACCGCATCCGCAAGGGTCTGGTGGCCGTGGCCGAAGGTCTTCCAGCAGGAAATTTTTCTGTCTGCAACATACGCATGGCCTACGCAGTCGAACGTATCACCCAGGGTAGTCGTGTTGCTGTCAAGAGCCGCCGCAAGGGTGATTATCTTGAAAACGGAACCCGGCTCGTAAGGGTCGGAAATGGCTTTGTTACGCCACATATCATACTGTGCCTGAACTGTGGCATTTCCCTGTTCGTCATCCGGAAGGTTCTGAATTTCCTCCTTCACGGAATCCGGAAGGGTTGTGTAGCTGTTGGGGTCAAAATCGCCCTTGGTCGCCATCGCAAGAATTTTGCCGGTATTGGGATCCATGGCAATGCAGGCAGCGCGCTGCTGAACGTCATGCTCTTTAACCGCAAGTTCAAGGTGCTTTTCAACGAAATACTGTATGCCCTCATCAAGGGTTGTGACGATGCTGTTGCCGTCTTCGGAAGAATAAAGCTCGTCATATTCATATGGCATTTTCTGCCCCCAGGAATCCCTTGCAGAAACAAGTTTGCCCGAAGTTCCGCTTAAAATATCATCATAATACGCTTCAAGCCCATAAGAACCTATGTAGTCAATATTGACAAAGCCGATAACCGATGCGGCAAAGTTTTCATAAGGATATTTTCTCGTAACATCCTCGCGGATAAAAATACATTTGGTAAGCCCGTTGTTTGTTGCGAATGCAGTTACCTCTTCAACAACAGATTTTTCGACTTTTACCTTTACCTCGGCATACATGGTGTTTCGTTCGCTTTTTTCGCGAACGTAGCTTTCGCTTACCCCAAGGATTTCAGAAAGTCCCGAAACGATAAGTTCCCTTTGGGTATCGTTTTTTATGCTGCTCGGGTCAACACAAACGGTCCATGCGGTGATGCTCATGGCGAGCTTGTTGCCGTTGGCGTCATATATCGCGCCGCGGTTGGCCGAAATTTCGGTTACCTGAAGCTGGGTTTCCGCCGCCTGGAGCTGGTATTCCTCGGAATCAATTATCTGTATCTGAAAAAGCCTTACTATCAGAACCAAAAATCCCAAAACAGCCGCCAAACAGGCTGCGATTATTCTTATTTTTATAGTTGCGCTTGGTGATTTACTCATTTTTCCGCACAATTTACTCCTTTCACCAAGTTTTCGCCCTTTTTCGGGCATATCCCCAATTATGAAGACAGCGCCGCTTAACAATAACCGCAGCGGCGCCACTTGTTTATATTATTAATTCAAAACGGCAAGTATTCCGCAATAAAGTCAACAAAGCTGTTCCAATATTGCTCCACAAGATATTTTCCGCCGGTGTGCGCAACGGTAATTTCATCCTCGCCGGTAAGATTGACATATTCCACCTGGCTGGAATCTATTTTTGAAAGACCGAGCTTTGTTTCCGCCGCTTCCTCAAGGGTTTTTATAGAGGTGCTTGCCTCAAGCTCTCCCTGAAGCCTTACGTATTCGGTATCAAGTTCGGTGATTTTATTTTCGTAATAGCTCACTTCGCTTGTAAGCTCGGTGAGAACGACCTGGCTGTAAATCATAACAACGCTTACAGCAATAACTATTGCCGCGGTAAGAATGATTTTGAACGGAGCAACAGTTTTTGCCTTGCGGCGGTTTTTGATGATCCTCAGCGAGCGGGTCTTGAGTTCTTTGTCGTGCTCGTCGCCGGTTTTTGCGGCGAAATTATCAAGGTCATAAGCAAATTCAGCCGACAAAAGTTATCCCCCTCTCAAAAATTAGAAATCCCTCATACTTAAAGTTTTTCAATAACGCGAAGCTTTGCGCTTCTGCTTCTGTGGTTATATTCCAGTTCCTCTTTGGTTGGCTCGATGGGTTTTCTGCTTGTTAGTTTTCCCCGGGGAGTCTTTCCGCATACACAAACCGGGAATTCCGGCGGGCAGGTGCAGCCTTTTGTGTATTCAGCGAAAGCTCTTTTCACCATTCTGTCTTCCAACGAATGGAAGGTTATGATGGCAAATCTTCCGCCGGGGGCAAGCCTGTCGAAAACTCTGTCGAGTGCTTCCGCAAGGCGATCAAGTTCGCCATTTGTCGCAATTCTCAAAGCCTGGAAAGTCTGGCGCGCCGGGTGCCCGCCGCCTCTTCTTGCGGCGGCAGGATAGGCGTTTTTTACTATCTCCGCAAGCTCGGTTGTGGTTTCGATAGGTTTTATCGCCCTTGCGTCAACAATGGCATTTACGATTCTCGGCGTGAATTTTTCCTCGCCGAAATCATAAAGAATCTTCGCAAGCTGTGCGCCGGAAGCATTGTTGACTATATCGTAAGCCGAAGTTCCCTCCTGGCTCATTCGCATATCAAGGGGTGCTTCGTTGTGATAGCTGAATCCGCGCTGTGCGTCATCAAGCTGATGGGAGCTTACGCCGAGGTCCAGCAGGACTCCATCTACTTTATCAATTCCGAGCCTGTCGAGAACTGCGGGTATCTCGGCAAAATCGGAACGGATGACCTCGGCGCAAGGGTATTTTGCGAGCCTTTCGGTCGCGGTTTTTATTGCATCCGGATCTTTATCAAGAGCGATAAGTCTTCCGGTTGTAAGGCGTTTTGCAATTTCGGAGGAATGTCCCGCTCCTCCGGCGGTTCCGTCAACATAAATTCCGTTTGGCTTTATATCAAGTCCCTCAATGCATTCGTTCAGAAGCACCGAAATATGCTGAAATTCCATCTCACTCATACCGGCCACCTCAGAAGCCAAGCTCGTCCATCGCCTTGGCGATGTCGTCGGAATCCATAGCCGCGTTACGTTCTATCCATATTTCCTTATCCCAAAGCTCAACGTGGTCGGAAGCACCGATAACGGCTATATCCTTGGTGATCTTTGCGAAAGCGCGAAGGGTCGGGCTTACAAGAACCCTTCCCTGTTTATCCGGATTCACGACGGTTGCGGCAGAAAACATAAAGCGTTTGAGGTCGCGGGCTTTCGCCTGGGGAAGGCCGGCAACAATGGCGCTCATACGTTCCCATTCGGTCATGGAATAGGCGGAAAGACAGCCGTCAAGGCCTTTTGTTATAACGAACTGTTCGCCAAGCTCTTCGCGAAGCTTTGCCGGAAAATTAACGCGGCCTTTTTCGTCGAAGCTATGGTAATATTCGCCGATATACATCGTCTTCCCTCCCCTTCCTGTTTTTGGGTGAATTTCGGGAAAATATAGCCACTTCTCCCCACAATTCACCACTTTCACTAATATTATACTGCAAATCACAGAAAAATCAATAGTATTTTGAAAAATTTACAATTTAATTTTTCGGCTTATTTATGCGAAAAAACGCGATTTTCTGCCCCATTGTGGCAAAAAATGGTGAAGAAAAACGCCCGTTTGATAAAAACAGGCGTTTTTGTGGCGGATTTTTCTGTTTTCGGGTGTTTTTTCGCCTTTTTGTGGTGAACGGTGGAGCTTTCTGAATACCCGCCTCATTTGTTTTATTTTGTATTGATTCAAAAAAACTCCGATAAAATGCACCGGTTCATTTT
>JAFUJP010000208.1 GCA_017473745.1 Oscillospiraceae bacterium | reverse complement strand
TTGAAATATGTATTTTTCAGGAGGATAACATAATGGAACACATTAAAACTGTTAACAACGCAAATCTTAAAGAATCCTGCGCAAAAGGCGGCTGCGGCGAATGCCAGGCTTCCTGCCAGTCTGCTTGCAAAACTTCCTGCACTGTCGCAAACCAGGAATGCGAAAACGAATCCCGCAAAGGCAACAAATAATTATTTGATTATTAGAAATTGCAGGTGCGCAAAGCATGGCGTGCCTGCCATTTTTTTGGAGTAATTTAAATGGTACATACTTTTTATCAAAACGGTTATTATATTGCTCTTGACGTAAACTCCGGTGCGGTTCATGTTTTGGATAAGCTTTGCTTCGATCTTCTCAATAAGTTCGAGGACAAGCTTCCCGAAGAATGCCCTTCCGAGTTCGTAAAAGAGCTTTCTGCCGAATACCCCGAACAGGATATACTTGATGTTTACGGCGAGCTTTTAAGCCTTCAGAAAGCCGGCCAGCTTTTCAGCGAAGACGATTATGAGCGGTTCACCGATATGATGAAAGGCGCACCCATCAAATCCATGTGCCTTCATATTTCTCATGACTGCAACCTTCGCTGCAAATACTGCTTTGCTTCCACCGGTGACTTCGGTAAAGGCAGAAAACTTATGCCCGTCGAAACCGGCAAAAAAGCCATTGATTTCCTTCTCACTCATTCCGGAAACCGCCATAACCTCGAACTTGATTTCTTCGGCGGCGAGCCTCTTATGAACTGGGATGCTGTAAAAGAAATCGTTGACTATGCAAGAAGCAAGGAAGAAGAATATAATAAGAAATTCCGTTTTACCGTCACAACCAACGGTGTTCTTCTTAATGATGACAGCATTGATTACATCAACAAAGAGATGAAAAACGTTGTTCTTTCTCTTGACGGCAGAAAATGCGTAAACGATAATATGCGCCTTACCATAAATGGAAAAGGAAGCTATGATATTTTTGTTCCTAAATTCCAGAAGCTTGTTGAAAAGCGCCTTAAAGGTGATAATAAAGAGTATTATGCCCGCGGAACTTTTACCAAGCATAACCTTGACTTTGCACAGGACGTTTATCATATAGCAGATGATCTTGGATTTGACCAGCTCAGCGTTGAACCTGTTATTGCGGATGCAAGCGAACCTTACGCAATCACCGAGGAAGATCTTCCGACTATTTTTGCGGAATATGAAAAACTTGCGGTTGAGATGATCAGAAGAAAGAAAGAGCTTGGCAGATGCTTTAACTTCTTCCATTTCATGATCGACCTTGACCAGGGCCCTTGCGCAATCAAGCGCCTTCGCGGATGCGGATGCGGAAACGAATATGTTTCCGTAACTCCCGACGGAGATATCTATCCCTGCCACCAGTTCGTCGGAAATGACGAATGGAAAATGGGTAATCTCGATGACGAAACTCTCGATGTTGAGATGAAGGATAAATTTGCCTGCTCGAATATTTATACGAAAGAAGGCTGCCGCGACTGCTGGTGCAAATTCTATTGCTCCGGCGGCTGCAACGCAAATAACTACAGCTTTAATAAAGATATCAACAAGCCGGTAAAGCTTTCCTGCGAAATGGAAAGAAAGCGCGTTGAATGTGCAATTATGATCAAAGTTGCGATGGCGGATAAATAATTTCTTAAAAAATGAACAGCTCCGGAATATCCGGAGCTGTTTTTTTATATATTGGTAGGGAAGTAGAAAAGGGAAGAGGGAAGTGCTTTGAAAATAGAAAGGAAGCTTATCTTTGAAGTTATTTATAAAAACAGATTTTTGATTTTATCCTGCGCGGTGCTCATCGCCGGAACGATTTTCGGGACGAGCATGCTCAACTATCTGCCGGAAGAAATTTGCAAAAATCTCTATGCATTTATTTCTCAGGATGCAAAAAGCTTTTCGGCGGGATTTTTTAATATTTTCTGTTTTCCGTTCATAATGCTTTTGGGGATTTATCTTGCGGGGTTCAGTGCTTTTGGATACATAACTTCATTTATAGTAATTTTTATAAACGGCGTATTTTTCGGATTTGAAAACGGAATAAATTATATGTTTTCAGGTACTGATTATATAATAAACGGGCTGATTTCGTATTTTACAGCAACGCTTTATTTTGGTTTTATGCTTGTTATAATGGCCGGAAATTCCGTTTTTTCATCAAGACGGATTTTATCGAGAATCAAAAACAAAGACGCTGAAATTCCGCATTATAACGCCAAAAATCAAACTGTAAAGTTTATAGCTTTCACAGTTATTTTTGCCGTATTTTCAGCAATTTCGGCCTATATCTCGATGATTATTCAGTCGGATTTTTAGTTTTTTTACTTGGCTGTTTTACGTTTTTCAACGGAGAACGATTTGAAGCATCTTCAATCTGGCGATTGCTGACGTGGGTATAAATTTCTGTGGTCGAAAGGCTTTCGTGGCCAAGCAGTTCTTTAAGAACTCTTATATCAACTCCGGCATTCTGATAAAGTAAAGTTGCGGCGGTATGGCGAAGTTTGTGGGGCGAAATCCCCATGCCGTCAAGGCCGGCTTCTTTTAAGCAGTGTTCCACGATTTGTTCCACGCGGCGCGGGCTGATTCTTTTGCCGTTTCGGTTAAGAAAAAGAGCATTTTTATCAACTCTTTTGACTTTTTCGCCGGAATTGAGCACCCGAAGATAGTTTTCTAAGGCGTCAAGACAGGAACCGTTAAGATAAACGATGCGTTCTTTATTGCCTTTACCAAGCAGTTTAAGCTGATTTTCACGGATATCGTATAGATTTATACCGCAAAGTTCAGAAAGCCGCATTCCGCAGTTCAGAAAAAGCGTAATTATGCAAAAATCTCGTTCCGTAAAATTTGTTTCGACATGTGTAAGAAGTTCCAGTGCCTGTTCAAGCGTAAGATATTTCGGAAGTGATTTTTTCAGTTTCGGTGTTTCAAGGTTGAGCATAGGATTTTCAGAGAGCTTACCGCTTGAAACAGTCAGATATTTATAAAATGATCTTATTGCCGAAACTTTTCTTGAACGAGCTTTGGCTTCGTTATCATGGTTGCGCTTGAATTCGGAAAGAAATCTCATTGCATCATAACGCGTAGCTTTTTTAATCAGTTCAAAACTTGCGTCGGAAATTTTAATATCTTTGTAATCCGTATCCGCAGGAACGATTGTATTATCAATAAGCAAAAATCGTATAAATGATCTTAAATCAAGGTAATATCCGTCAACGGTTCGCTCAGATCGTCCTTTGATGGTTTCCATATAAAACAAGAAATCCTGAAGATATTCGGGACAATCGTTCAAATAGTCTTTTTTCATGGTTTATATCCTCCCTCAATTTCGCTAAATTTTGATTTAGCGAAATAGCTTCTATGGAAATTATAGCACAAAAGCCCTCTTCCCGTCAAGGCTCAGGATCAAAAAAGCCCGATTTTATCGGGCTTTCGGGCATTTGATTTTATTCTTCGCAAAGCGGCAAAATTCCGCCGATATCGTGCAAAGTTCTTCCACCGAGATTTTCTGCGTAAATATTTCTGTTCCGCAGAAAATCTTTTATATTTTCATAATCGTGAATGGATTTCAAATCTCCGGATGTTCCGAGGATTTTGTTTTCGATCATTCCCCCGCATCCGCCGATGAAACCTGTATCAAACCCTTTAAGGTAAATTCCGCCTTCTTTGATTTTAAGAACTTCAATATCTTTTCCCTGTAAGATTTTGGCAATTCCGGGATCAGCGGTTATAACGGCATCTTTGCAAACGGCAAGGACCGAGCATTTAGCATAGCCCTGTTTTACGGCGATGATGTTATAATTATTTTCCTCCGCAAAACGCATAAGTTTTTCATCGGCGATATCCGGATTTATAATTATATTCCTGCCGATGATCTCCGCATTTATAAGACAATCTTCCGGATAGCTGAAATCAAGATTATTATTTGTTTTTTCAATATTAAAGCCCATCATTTCGAGCATATCTGTGCTTTTCTTTGAGCACGAAGCAGTGAGCACGGAATTTTCGCCAAGATGAAGTATCTGTAAATCGGCATGAGATGCTATTCCATCGGGTAATTCCGAGCAGGATTCCACGGGAATGACGGCAATTTTTGCCGATTCCAATGCGGATATAACGCCCTCCGCTTCGGAAGAAACAGCCGCGACGGTTACGTTTCCGTTTGGAAAATTGGGATTTTTAACGTAATTTATCATTATTTGTCCTCTTTTTTACGTATTGCGGAAAAAGCTTCGCCAATGCTTGAAACAGCGGTAAGCTTTATTTTATAATCGTCCCTGCGAAGTTTTTTAAGGCATTGGGCAGGAAGAATAACTTCGGTAAACCCGAGCTTTTCAGCCTCTTTTATTCGGCTTTCGGTGTTGGAAACGCTGCGGAGTTCCCCGCCGAGGCCGATTTCTCCGAAAGCGACAATGCTGCTGTCAACAACGGTATCCGTAAGGCTTGAAATAAGCGCGATAGCTACCGGAAGATCCGCCGCGGGTTCATCCAATTTAAGCCCGCCGATGACATTTATATATGTATCCATACTTCCGAAATAATAGCCCGCTCTCTTTTCGAGCACGGCAATAAGAAGTGCTGTGCGGTTGAAATCGAATCCAGTGGAAGTTCTTCGCGGAACGCCGAATCCGGTTTTTGAAACAAGAGCCTGAACTTCGGCAAAAATCGGCCTTGTGCCCTCTATAATGCAGCTTACGCAGGTTCCTGAAACGTTTGTTGGTCTTTCCGAAAGAAGTGCTACGGAGGGATTTTCTACTTCGTGAAGGCCGTTTTCGTTCATTTCAAAAATGCCTATTTCGTTTGTTGAACCGAAACGGTTTTTGATGGAACGAAGAATGCGATAACTCATGGTGCGCTCGCCCTCGAAATGCAGAACGGTATCAACGATGTGTTCCATAACTTTCGGCCCGGCGATGGCGCCGTCTTTGTTGACGTGGCCGACAATTATAACGGGAATATCCGCTTTTTTGGCTACTTTGGTAAGGATCGATGTGCATTCCTTAACCTGTGTAACGCTTCCGCTGGATGAAGCAATTCCGGAAAAACTCATGGTCTGGATTGAATCTACCATGACCATATCGGGCTTTTCCGCACTGATAGCGTTGACAACCTGACCAATATCGGTATATGGCGCAATGAGAAGATTTTTGCTGTTTACCCCCACCCTTTTTGCACGCAGCTTAAGCTGGGATTTGCTTTCTTCGCCGGAAACATAAAGGATCTTCATATTTTCAGAAAGTTTTCCGCATATCTGAAGAAGCATTGTGGATTTGCCTATTCCGGGGTCGCCGCCGAGAAGTATTACGGAACCTTTGACTATTCCGCCGCCGAGAACTCTGTCGAGTTCTTCAATTCCCGTAATATAGCGGAATTCGTCATCAACGTCAACGTCCGAAATGCTTGTTATGGTTTCGGCTTCGGGTTCGCCGATGATAAGTCCTGCGGTTTTTTGTTTTGAGTTGCCTTCTTCCGCGCGAACATCTTCAACAAAAGTGTTCCATTCGCCGCATTCGGGGCATTTTCCCATCCATTTAGGGGTTTCGTATCCGCATTCGGAGCACACAAAAATCTTTTTAAGTTTTTCCATTTTAAACTTCCTTTTCGGTAAGATGTTTTACTGAAGAAACAGAAATGGCAAATGCCATCTTGTTCTGATAGCCGTCGTCTCCTAAAAGAGCGGCTTCGCTGCTGTTTGAAATAAATCCGCATTCGACGAGAATTGCCGGCTTTGTTGTATGATAAAGAATATAAATATCCTTTGTTGCCTGTTTTATTACCCGGTCGTTTTCCGGTTGGAGCATTGATGAAATACCTTTTTGCATAGCTTCGGCGATAGCTTTGCTTTCGGGGTTGTTGCCGCTGTAAAAAATCTGAGCACCCCTTGCATCACCGCCGAAGATATTCTGATGAATCGAAATAGAACAGATACACGCGGAACTTTCAATTTGTGAAAGCCTGTTTTTTATGTCCGAAACCTTTTTTTCACGCTGGGTCGAAAGACCTTCGTCACAGGTCATGGTATCCGTTTTTCTTGTGAATTCAACGTCATAGCCGAAAAGTTCAAGAAAAGCGGCGGTTTTAAGCGTTATGGAAAGATTAATATCCTTTTCGATTATTCCGCCGACGCCGATGGCGCCTCCGTCTTCGCCGCCGTGACCGGCATCAAGAAGGATTATATTGTTTTCTGCGGAATAATTCATCGAAGAAGCCGCCGCTATGTTCCCTTCGGGAAAATACAAAGAAGGTGCCGCAACGATAAAAAATGCCGATATAGTTACAAGAACGGCTTTCATAACAGTATATTTCAAACCCGAGCACTCCCCTTTCGATATATGAATATACGCGAAAAGTTTTTGCTCTATACCCGTTATTTTAGCACAAAAATATTTGTTTGTATATCCAAAAATCAAAAGGCAAATTTGGTTATTATTAAAATAAATATTTACAAATTATCATTGATTTTCATACACTAAAGTGTTAAAATTAAAGGGCTGGGTAAACCGGCATATTAAGGTGTTGAGGAGTGTTGCTGTTATGAACAAGCGTCTTAAAGACGAAGGCCTTGATGAACTTTTTGATGCGATTCTTACTCTTGAAGATAAGGAAGAATGCTATAGCTTTTTCCGCGATCTTTGCACTGTTCCGGAACTTAAAACCCTTTCACAGCGTTTTCATGTTGCAAAAATGCTCGTGGAAAAAAGGGTTTACAGCGATATTGTTGAGGAAACCGGAGCCTCTACCGCTACTATAAGCCGCGTTAACCGTTCTCTTTCAGAAGATTATGATTCCTGTGGCGGATATGCCCTTGTTTTTAAGAGGCTTGAGGATAAAGAATGAGCGATTACGGCGATTTTGCAAGATTTTATAATAAATTCACCTCGAATGTGGACTACCCCGCAAGGGCCAGGTATTTCGACGCAGTGATACAGAAATATAACCCGGGAGCGGAGCTTTTGCTTGATCTTGCCTGTGGTACCGGAACTTTGAGTTTCGAAATGGAACCTTTCGGCTATGATATTGTCGCGGTTGATAATTCCTATGAAATGCTTTCGGTTGCCATGGAAAAACGCGCGGAACTTGAAAGCGAAGTTCTTTTCCTTTGCCAGGAAATGAGCGAGCTTGATCTTTTCGGAACCATCGACGCAACGGTTTGCGCCCTCGACAGTATAAACCACATTATTGATGAGGACGAAGTTAAGGACGTTTTCAGAAAGGTTTCTCTATTCTCAAATCGTGGTGCGGTTTTTGTATTCGACGTAAATACCGTTTATAAACATCGGGAGGTTCTTGGAAACAACTGTTTCGTTTATGAAAACGGAAATACATTCTGCGCATGGCAGAATAACCTTGATAAAGACGGAGTTACCGTTGATATTTCCCTCGATTTCTTTGATAAAACCGAAAACGACGGGCTTTATTGCCGATACAGCACCGATTTTTCAGAGAAAGCTTATGAGATAGATGATCTTAAAGCTTGGCTTTCCGAAGTCGGATTCACCGTAAAAGCCGTTTTTGATGAAGACAGTTTTCTACCCCTTCGGCGCGACAGCCAAAGGGCAATTATCGTTGCGATAAAAGAATAAGAAAAAATTTCAAAAATTTTTCAAAAAAGGCTTGACTTTTTATTATTTGTGAGTTATAATAAACAAGTCGTCTGGGGGCATAGCTCAGCTGGTTAGAGCACCTGCCTTACAAGCAGGGGGTCATAGGTTCGAGTCCTATTGTCCCCACCAGATTTAACCGCAGCAAAAGCTGCGGTTCTTTTTTTATAAAAAATCAGATTTCAGCAAAAACGGAACAGCCCTTCTGCCCTATTTTCGGCAAAAGGGCTCTTTTTATTATCCGGATTTTGTAGTATAATGTCATTGGGTGATATTATGAAACATATTGTAAACGTAGTCAGCGAAAACAACTGGCTCAAAGCATATAAAGACAAAGCCGATATGAATAAGTTTATAAACGAATGCCTTTGCGACGGCTGCGAGGTTATCCGTGGAGGCGAAGATACAACAGGAATTTATGATAAGGATAACGTCATCGGTGTTCATCTTTATTTTTACCCTAACTGGGTGGATTTTTGGTATAACGATATCGAACGCCTTAAACTCCATTTCGGAACCAGGGAAGTCTGGGAAGGCTATTACATGGCCAAAAACCGCGAAGAGTTCCTTGCCCCCTATCAGGCTGATATGGATTATGCGGAGGAAATGGGCGCGGAATACGTTGTTTTCCATGTAAATGACGTTTCAAATGAAGAAATATTCAGCTATGAATGGGAACACACCGATGAACAGGTCATTCGCGCCGCCGCAGAGATCGTTAACGAGCTTACAAGGGGCAAAAACTACCATTTCAAGCTTCTTTATGAAAATCTCTTTACCCCGGGAATGATGCTTCTGAAGCCCTCTGAAACGGCTCTGATGCTTGAACTGACTGATTACGAAAACAAGGGTATCCTTATTGATACGGGCCACCTTATGTGTGCGCCGCAGAACATTACCACAGAGGAACAGGGCATTGATTTTGTTCTCGACACAGTAAAAAATCATGGCGACCTTGCAAAATATTTCAGGGCGCTCCACCTTCATAAATCCACCACCGGCGAATATATTCAAAAGCTAAAAACAATGGATATCGTTCCCGAAAAGGATTTTTACGATCGCTTTGCCCAAAGCTATGATATTATCCTCAACATCGACCAGCATCTCCCTTTCGAAAACCCCAGAG
>JAFUJP010000207.1 GCA_017473745.1 Oscillospiraceae bacterium | reverse complement strand
GCAAAGAAATGGGGTAAGTATTACATTTGCCGATATTCGCAGACTTGACAGGGTTTCCACCCTTCCGTCACCTTCGGTGACACCTCCCCTGATAGGGGAGGCAAGCACTCCGTGTTCTTGGTTTACCCTCATCCGTCTTTTTCGGCGGAAAACCGCCGAAAAATCCACCTTCCCCGAGGGGAAGGCTTTAAAGCGCTCCGCAAAACGGAACGGTCAAGACCGTTCCCTACGGTTTGCAGGTTGTCGCCATTTCAGTGTAGGGCGGGAGCTTGCTCCCGCCCTAATCTTTGTTTGCGGAACGTCAGCGCCCTGAGCGCAGCGAAGAAGTGCCCTTGGGGCAGACGGCGTTCCCTACGGTTTAAAAGCGAACCGCCAATGTCATTCCGAGAAGCGAAGCGACGTGGGAATCCGTAAAAAGAGAACGGATTGCCACACAGACCTTCGGTTTGTTCGCAATGGCGGGCGGATAATACCTGCCCCTGTATTCTGATTTACGGATTTTGGGATACAAAATTCAATGCCCGCAAAACCTATAGACAAAAACAGCGGCACCTCATTGCGAAGTGCCGCTCGTCGGAGCCTTTGTTATAATTTCTTAATTACGTATTCTATCAAATCTTTTCCGTCTTCCGTCGGAGGAAAATAAACAGCTATCTTTTCTTCTTTGGAAGCCTTTATTTTTTCTTTCAAGGCATCAATATCCATTCCTTCGCAGTAAAAATCCTCGGTATAGTTTTCTGCGCCGTAAACTTCAATTTCACGATTTTCCGCAATGTTCCTAAAATCAATATGTTCAAGTGCATATTCCCTGTCAAACGTAACTTCCGCCCAGACTTCTCCCATAAAGGAAACGCCGAAATCAATATGCTTTTCCGGAAAGTCAAGTTCAACTTCCGGAAAAGGCATAAATTCAACTTCAAACTTTCCGTTTCTTTTCACGTTGTGAAGATTATACCACGAAAGCTTTGCATCCGGAATGTATCGGAGCGCGTCGCGCCAAATATCAACCGCAATTTTATATATTTTCTCGTAATATCTGTTAAGATTCTCCCAATTCATCTGTAAAGCCCCTCGATATCAACAAGTTTAAGCTTCATATTTTCAAGGTTGCGGATTTCGCGCGGGAATGCTTCGATGGAAAAAAGCATATCAAAACGCTCCCAGTATTCAGTGAAGAGCTTGTCGTTTTTGCGAAGGCGTGCAAGAAGCTGTTCACCCGGTTCGGTGAAATTTCTGCGGTATTCCGCGAAAAGTATCTGGCGGTTGCGCTGGTTTGCGGCAACAAGCTTCGCATCGGAATATTCCTTGAGGCTGCTCCAGTATCCGGCAATAACCGGGCTGAGGAACGGAAGCATACCCTGCTTGTTTTTGCGGAGCATATACTGCATACATACCTGCTCATAAAGTTTGCCGGAGATATATTTATCTATCTCCTCCCCAAAGTTTTCGAGCACGCTTTTGCCTCTCGCGATATCGGCTCTGTTAGGAAGAACAAAACGGAACCAGAAAGCAAGCGCCTTGGAGCTGATGGTATAAACACCCTTGCGGCTGGATTTGTTTTCTTCGCCGAAAGGAATATCGCGGCTTACTATCTGCATCTGGAGCAGGGTCAGCAGATATTTGTTGACCTTGGTGGAACTTTCACCTGTTTCGGCAACGATTTCGTTGATGCGTTGGCTGCCTTTTGCAAGGGCAAAAAGAATGGAGTTGTAAAATTCCGGTTCGCGCAGTTCATCAAGAAAGATCATAGGCGGCTCATCAAAAAGCGGCGCGCCTTTTTCAAGAAAAATCCTTCTGATGTTTTCCTCGAAGCTCATTCCCTCCTGAACAAGGCGCAGATATTCCGGAACGCCGCCAAGACAGCAATAATATTTCATCTTGTCTATGGCGGGAATGCCTTTCGGCAAAAGTTTTGCCGAATCAAAATAATCCAGCTCCTCAAGTTTATAAATAACCGGTCTGCGAAGAGCGGCGGCGGAATTTTCTGCAATAATTTCGTTTTCGGTAAAGAAAACTCTTCCACAGCCCGCGACAACGAAAATATTGCTGTTTCTCCATTCGTTTTCAAACGCGTTGCGGAAATCCTTCAATATATTTTTATCCTCAAAAACAAGGTCGGAAAAATCATCTATGGCAAGAAGGAATCTTTCTTCCTTCGCAAAATCGGCAATTCTTTTGAAAGCAACTTTCCAGGTGGGGAATTCTTCTTCCTCGCCCGAAAATTCAGAAACCGCCTTTTCAAAAAGGCGAAGATTCATAAAAGAGTTGAGTTTCTGCGCGGAAAAGAAAACCCCGCGCTTTCCCTCCACAAATTCAGAAAGAACTGCGGTTTTTCCGCATTTGTGGCTTCCATACACCACAACAAATTTTGCCCCGGCAGAAGCCCAGTTTTTTTCCATGGAATCAAGCTTTCCTTCTCGACCGATAACCATTTTTCGAAAGCCCCCTGATTTTATATATTTTAAGGTATTATAATTCTGTGGTTTTCCATTTTAGCACCGGTTTGCCGCTTTGTCAAGAAAAACGGCGAATTTATGCGATTAAATGCACCTTTTATAAAAGACCATCCACTAATTTCCGATTATTGATCAATTACTGTAAGTACCGTCATCCCCGGCGGTCCCCGGAATGCCAGGAACAGCGTTCCCTGCGTTCAAACAATCACCGCCCCTAACGCAAACAACAATTTTTAATTTTCAACTATAAAAATCCCCCTCGGCGGAGAGTTCCGAAGGGGATTTTCTAAAAGAGGAGTGTTTTTGTTATGTCTTTATAACAGGCTTATTTTTTCTTTTTAAGAACCATTGCCGCGCCTGCGAATGCAGAAACGATTGCTGCAGCTGCTGCAATACCGATCATGTCGGATGCACCGGTATCGGGGTTGAGCTCGTTTCCGTTGTTGGAACCGCCGTTGGAACCGCTGCCGCCGTTGGAGCCGGAACCGGAACCGGTGTTGCCGCCGGTGGTAACTTTGGTTGCGGAAAGAACGTATTTACCAAGGCTGGAACCTGCTTCGCGCTGGATCTCGATTTCAACCTCATCATAAAGATTTACTTTGCTGTAATCTATAACGATGGTGCTGTCTTTTCCGTCGATATTGAGATGGAATTTCACTCTTTCGCTTTCGTCGGTGTTAAGGCCGAATCTGGAAAGAAGCTCGCCATAGGTGCAGCCGGGTTTCCAGGTAATGGTGAAATCGCTGTAAATTTTCTGGGTACCGTAAAAATCAAGATAGAAGTTATCAAAAACCTGTTCGCCGTCAACCTTTTTGTATTTTGCACCGCTGTCATTAAGGAAGTTTACGCCGGGCTGGCTTTCATAAACTTCGTCAATTTCAACGATAACGCTGGGGTTGGTTGCGCTGTTTGCAAGGGTGATGCCTTTGCCTGCGATGGCGCGGAAAGCGGTGGTGGAAATTACGAAAGCTTTGTCAGAAGACATTCTGTCCTCATAAAAATCCCAGTAACCGAAATCGGATTTGCTGGTTGCTTCGTTGATGGGGAAGATTTCACCTTTTGCACCTTTTTCATGGCGCTCTGCATAATATTCAACAGTATCTTTGGAAGCTATTGCAACGTCGGCAATAACTTCGTTTTTAATACCGGAATATGCTTTGCCGTCGGTTGCACCGGTGGCTTTTGCCTGGAAGGTGCCTTTTGCATAGTTTACGCCGAAGTTATCTGCAATTTTTACTTTGACGATATAAACGTCCTGGTTACAAACTGCTTCGTAGCGGGTGGTTTTGCCCGCTTCGTTAAGAGCTTTTGCTGCAGCTCTTACTTCGATGTAGTCGGTGCTGAAGTTGATGGTTTCAACGGTAACAACAGTCTGTTCGGTTTTGTCTTCGTTAAGAGTGGTTTCGCCGGTAACGCTTCCGCCGATTGCATAGGAGAGAGAAGGTTTGCCTTCTTCGGTAACGGTGAAAACGCCGGTTTCTTCGTCATAAGTACCTTTGTTGGTAACGGTGGTCACTTTATCATAACCGATGACGGAACCGCTTTTGTTGTCGTTGATGCTGAAGTTGATGTTTTCGCTGATGGATTCCCAAACTTCATCATTTGCGGAATAAACAGCGGGATCATAATCAAGAACCTCTGCGGAAACAATGCCGTCGGATTCAACTTTTACGTTTTTGTAAGTGTTGGGTTTGAAAATCATAGAGAAATATACAACGCCGCTCATACCGTTGGTGTAATAAGTTGCGGTACTGCCGGTGCTGGAAGGCGGCGCAGTCCAGATGTCGGAATCAGAGATCTTGATATAAGTGCCCGAAGCACTGCCGATCTCTTCGGTGAGGTCGATAACAGGGATGTCGGCAAAAGAAGTCACACCCATTGCCGCAGTCATCATGAGTGCGAGCACAAGAGCAAGAGCTTTTTTC
This sequence comes from Oscillospiraceae bacterium, assembly GCA_017473745.1. GTDB lineage: Bacteria > Bacillota > Clostridia > Oscillospirales > Ruminococcaceae > UMGS1668. The sequence continues at coordinate 33,324 of JAFUJP010000207.1, read as the reverse complement.
ATGTTAAACTTCCTCCGTAATTAGATTAGCTTTTTCATTTTCTATGTGTGAAACGCTCCCTCTCCGAAAAGAGCGAATCACCGCAGGAACGATTTTACCGTTTTCCGCGAAAAAATCACAGCGTTTTTTCAAAAACCGTCACCTTTCACTATCAAAAAAGCAATTTTATTTTTGTTTTTGTGCGATTTTCGTTTTGACTTTCGGAGGATATGGAAACCTGCGAAATCCCTTCCAAATATGTATTTTCCTGCCTTCACAAACCCATCATAGGGCAATTTTGGAAGGATAAATTATTGTTTGTATGCCTTCCCAGAGGGGAAGGTGGATTTTCGGCAATTTATTGCCGAAAAGACGGATGAGGGATTATTTAAGAACGCGGAGCGCTTATCGAAATTAGACAGGGTTTATCCCTCCTCAGTCGCCTTCGGCGACAGCTCCTCCTCTGAGGAGCTTAATAACATAAACAATAATTTATCTCACAAAAAACGGCGGCTTGAAAGCCGCCGTTTTAATTACCATATTATCTCGGAATAACGAGCATCGCCTTTTCCTGAAGGATATCGGCAGAAATCCCGTTTTCGATCATTATATCCTCCACCGTTGCCCGATATTTTTTTGCAATATCCCAAATGGGTTCTCCCTTTTCCGCATAGCAAAGAACTATCGCCGCCGAATCATGCTCAAGCTTTTTATCCGTGCTCACCGAGCACGCTGTGATAGCATCGGTGCTCATAGCTGTATAAACTGTTCCGTCGATGAGCACGCTTGCGGAAATCTCGGCCTCGCGTCCTCTTCCGGAACTGAATTCTTCGCTTCGCACCCCTGCGCAAACGTTATGAAACGCTATCGGCCTTCCCTGGGCGGGCGAAGAAAGTTCTCTTTCCACCGTTTTTTCAAAATAAAGCGGATTTTCATCCGCATCTTTTGCAAACATGCAAAGCTTCGCATCAAAAGCGATTTTTCCTTCAGCCGTGACCCTCGGTGAAGAAACTTCCGTCCACATATCGGTGACGGTTTCTGCGGATTCCGGAAGTTCGAATTTCTCGTAAATATTTTCTGTCATGGAAATTGGCATCGCCGAATCCATCACCGAAAGTCTTCCCCTTTCGCATTTGGATTCATAATCGGTCGAAAACATATCCGTAAGGTATTCCACAGAATTTTTGCGGTATGCCCTTGCAAAAATACCGACTTTCAGCTTTATGCCGACGTTTTGCCCATCCTCCGCGGGCGAAATTTCAGGAAAGTCCGCCTCATACCTCGCATCACAGGTATCCGTCAGCAAAATGCCGTTTGCATCCACCATTCTGCTCACCGGGAAGGTGAAAGTAGAAAAACAGGGGCCCTTTTCTTCGCTTTCGCTGTCATATTCCGGCTGCCAGAGAAGGCTTACCCGAACCTCGCCCTTCGTCACAATTTTATCCTGTATAACGTGGCATTCGGTAACCTCCGCAAAGGCGGAACACCGCAAAACTTTTCCGAACGGCGGTTTTCCGTAACCGAGTTCGCCCTTTTCCTCAATGGTGAAGTTTTTATAAAACTCCCCCACCATCATTATATTTTCGCTGTTTTCACTTTTGCAAACCGCGCCCGCTCCGCTTGCGGAAGAAACGAAATTTTTTTCTTCGCCGCAAAGGGTACGCAAAAGTATCTCAATGCTCCCGTGAAGGTCGATACGCCGTTTATTGACCGCTCTGCATCCGATTTCGCCTATCCGGATATCCGCTTCTGCCGCGGAAACGTTTCCGCCGCAGTCAAAGCTGTGGCTGAACGGCTGAAGCTGGCTGCAGGAGCAAAGCTCGCCCTCCTCCGAAACATAGTTGACCTCTATATTAACGTTTCCCGAAACGGTTTCGGCTCCGCCTTCGCTGAAAACCGGCGATTTAACGGTTTTTGCGGTATAGCGCAGAATTTTCATAACATCGGGGAAATAATCCGGCAGAATTATCGAGCAATCCACCGGAAGAACGGCCTTTTTTTCATCAGAAGCTCCGCAGCAGAAAACCTTGCGGAATTCAAGATCAAGTTCCATAAAATTTTCTCTCCTTTTCATTTGCTTGTAAAATCTATGCGGCTGCTTCTTTGTTTAGAACAATTTTAAGCCTCCCTTGCCAAAAGACGGAGATTCCTTTTGTTTCCGCAAAAAAAGGACGGATAAAATCCGTCCTCACATTGATATAATATTAAATTTCCGCCGTGTGCATCGCAATGCCCGCATCGGTTATGTCGATTATCCCATAGCTCGGTCCGCCGGAACGCGGTCTTCCGCAGCTTCCGGGGTTCATTATATAAAGACCATCCTCATAATCCGTCATGGCGATATGGGTGTGTCCGAAAAGAAGGATATCCGCTTCGTTTTTTCTCGCAAAAAGTTTTGCCATATTAAGGTCGCCTTTTACTCCGAACCTTGCCCCATGGGTGAAAAAAATCGTCTTTTCCGCAAATTTTATTATGTCATAATCCGGTTTATCTGTTCCCCAATCGCAGTTTCCCGAAACAAAATATATTTTTTTATCATTATATACATACTGAATAAGCTCAAGTTCCCTTTCGCCGTCGCCGAGATGTATAAAAATATTACCGTCATTTTTATGGCGCTCCATAATCTTTTCAAGAACGTCATAATTCCCGTGGCTGTCTGAAAAAACAATGGCTCTCATACTGTCAAAAAACCTCCTTTTGCGGAATATCACAAAAAGCTTTTTCATATCAGTTATTATATTCCGTTTTTGTCATATCCACAAGACGGATTATCCCATTTTTTTTACGAAAGGCGGAATTTTTATGGATTTCAACCTTACTCCCGAACAGCAGAATGCGCTTCTTGATGCCGCAAGTAAAAAACTCGGTATCAGCAAGGAAAAACTTGCCTATGCCGCAAAAAACAACGACCTCGGCGTTTTCGGAAAAATCGCCGCGCCGAAGGTACAGCATTACGCCAACGACCCAAAAGAGCTCGAGCGCTTCCTTTCCGATCCTAAAAATCAGGCCATAATCAAAAAACTGATCGGAGGCGGCTGATATGCCCGACCTTTCGGAACAGCTTTCGGCGATTTTGCAAAACCCTGAAGCCCAGCAAAATATCATGGCGATGCTCTCATCTCTTCAGGGCGGCGGAACGCCGCCGCAGCCGCAAAATCAAAACAGCAATCCTCCTTTTGATTTTTCTGCGCTTTTTCAGCAAGCCCAGCCGCCCCAAACCCCCGAACCCGCCATGCCGGGATTTGATATCAATATGCTTATGAAACTCCAAAGCATTTTTTCAAAAATGTCCTGCGATGATGAGAACATAAATCTTCTTCGGGCGCTTCGCCCCCATCTTCGCGAACCGAAAAAGGTTGATGACGCCATCAACATTCTGCGGCTTATGAGCGTTTTGCCTGCCCTTTCCGAAAGCGGTATTTTCGGAGGTGGTTTTCGCTGAAATGGCACCACAACGATTATTCCGAGGAGGCGCTTTTTGAAATGCAGAAAGAAGCGGAACAGCGCGTTCGCGAAATGCAGTCAAGGGCGCGGCTCGTCGGAGGTGAAAACAGTCCTTCGCCCGAACCCCAAAGAAAAAATTCTTCGCCGCAAAATTTCATTCACCAAAATCCAACTCCGGCCCGCGACCCTTTTTCAGCCGTTATCGGCAATCTTGACAGCGACAGGATAATCATTCTCGCATTATTGTGGCTTCTCTGGAACGAGCACGCGGATTCAAAACTTCTTATGGCGCTTTTGTATCTTTTGCTTTGAATTAAATATTACGCAAAGAAGGCACAGCCAAACGGCTGTGCCTTCTTTTAATGATAAACAGAAAACGTTCTGATAACGTTTTTATTTATTTTATTTTTTTGAGAACGATTGCCGCGCCGGCAAGAACTGCCAAAGCGCAGAATGCGGAACCCATCTCTGCCGGTGCACCGGTGTTCGGGTTTTCCTCATCCTCTGCTTTATCGCCGGGAACGATAACGGTTACGCCGGGGCCATAGCTGTCAACACCTGTGGGTTTCTTGGTGCCGTTCGCAAGTGCTGTTGCAAGAGCATTATAAGCTGCGTCGATAACGCTCTGTTCTGCGCGCTGATCAACAACGAGCTGTGCCTGCTTAATGGCTTCCTCAATATCGCTTGCGCTGCTTGCGGTATAAAGGTCAAGGTCATCAAGTGCTTTTTCGATAAGTGCTTTAAGAGAAGAACTGTCGCCTGCGGCAACAAGTGCTTCAACTGCGGCAACAAGTGCTTCAAGGGCACCGTCAACAACCTCTTTGGTTGCATCCGGGTCATCAAGAACATTCTTTGCCTCGTCAAGAGCCATAGCAACGGTGGTCCAGCTTTCAACGGTATAAGCGTACTCTACGAGTGCGGAATACTTGTCATAAGCTGCCTGAAGCTCGCTCTTATCAACAGCAAGTTTTTCAAGAGCGGATTCAATGGCTGCGGCTGCTGCGTCAACCTCTTCCTGAGAAGCGTTGAGGTCTTCGAGAACAGCTTTTGCTGCTTCAACCGCTGCTTCAACTGCTGCCCAGCTCTCTTCGGTATAGTTCTCTGCGTTTTCAGCTTCTGCTTTTGCGATAGCTTCTTCAAGAGCTGCGGTATCTGCGCGTTCTGCAAGAGCGGCTATTGCCTCTTCAAGAGCTTTAACAGCGGCGTCGATTTCTTCCTGATCTGCGTTAAGGTCTGCAAGAACTGCTTCTGCTGCTGCAACGGCTTCTTCAACTGCTGCCCAGGTTTCGGGAGTATATTCTTCCTCAACAAGAGCTTCTGCCTCGGCAAGAACCTCTTCAAGAGCATCGGTATTGCGTACAACAAGGCTTGCTATTGCCTGCTGAAGAGCAGCAGCAGCGGCATCAATTTCAGTCTGGAAGGCGTATTCGTCCTCTGCAACTGCTTTAGCCGCGGCAAGAGCTTCGGTAAGAGCTGCCCAGGAATCTGCGGTATAGTCTTCGCCGGCAAGTGCTTCTGCTTTTGCGATCATTTCAAGAAGTACGCTGTAATCGGTACGTTTAAGAAGAACGTCAAGAGCTGCTTTAAGTGCTTCGCATGCTGCGTCAACCTCTTCCTGAGTTGCATCGGGATCGGTATAAACAGCTATTGCTTCTGCAAGAGCTTCTTCAATGCCGGATTCGCTCCAGCTTTCGGAAGTATAGTTTACCTCGAAGAGAGAATCTGCTTCGTCGATAAGGTCGCGGAGCTCGGATTTATCGCCGCGTTTAACAAGTGCATCCATTGCTGCCTGAAGAGCTTCAATGGCGGCGGCAATTTCTTCTTCGGTTGCATCGGGGTTGTTTGCAACAGCGATTGCTGCCTGCATTGCTTCAACAAGTGCCGTCCAGGTTTCGCTTACATAATCAGGTTCAAAGAGTTTTTCGCCTTCTGCGATAAGTGCTTCAAGCTCGGAAGCATCTGCTCTCGGAACAAGAGCGTCAACTGCGGCTTTAAGCGCTTCATAAGCTGCATCTACTGCTGCCTGGGTGGTCGGCTCGGTAACTGCAACTTCGTATGCGGCATAATATGCCTCTGCGAGTGCACCCCAGCTTTCGCCGGTATAGAGAGAACCATCCATAGCCTCTACCTGTGCGATGAGTTCGAGAAGTGCGGTCTTATCAACAACTTCAACTGCGGATGCGGTAAGAACAACGTCGCCGGTAAGAAGTTCTTTTGCAACGGTGAAAGCGCCGGTTTCTGCATCATAGGATACTTCAACTTCAACGCCGTCAACGGTTACGGAAATGCTTTCGGGAAGAACCATAGTGGTTCTGGAAGCAAGTGCAAGAGTTCCGGTAAGGTCTGCACTGTATTCGCCTGCGCTGGGGTCATAAACCTTTGCGGGGCCGTCGGTTACAAGGCCTTCAAGAACATAGGTTACGTTGTGGAATTCAAAAGTGCTTCCGTTGGTATAAAGCTCGAATTTCTCGGTGCCTTCTTCGGTAACCGCGGATACGATATAAGGAACGGTTACTGCTTCTGCAAGCCATACGTGAACTTCGCCGGAATAATCTTTTCCGCCGTTTGCGGTAAAGTCGGCGTGGTTCGCGCTTACTTTCCAGTCAACACCGTCGATCATAAGGCTCTCTACGCCCGGAAGATCAAGGGTCACTTCAACAAGAGCTTCGTTATCAACGTTGGTAACGGTTGCGTTAAGGTTTGCTTTTGCATTGCCTGCCGCAACAACAGCACCTTTGTTGATATAAACCACTGCATCGGTTCCGTTTACGCCTTTGCCGATTGCGGGGCCGCGGTATGCGTCAGAAGCATAGTTGCTTGCCGCAAAAGCGGAAACAGTGCCGCCGTTTACGGTAACGGTGGTTTTGCCGCCCATATAGCCGCCGCCGATGGCCGCTGCTGCGGTTTCGGTAACAGCGATAACTTCGCCGCCGTTAATGGTGATGTTTGCAGCACCGGTGGTGTTCCAGTTTCCGCCTGCGGAACCGATTGCGGCGCCGCCGGTGGTTGCGGTATATCCAATATTCTTGGATACTACGTCAAGATAGCCGCCGTTGATAACAACGGTGGTTGCGCTGGTGTCGCCGTCGCCTGCACCGATAAGAGCAGCGTTGCCTCCGGTATAACCGGTGATGGTGCCGCCGTTAACGGTGATGGTGTTGCCGCTGCCATAAGCATAGGAACCGCTGCCGATACCTGCGCCGGTGTAGCTGTAAGCGTTTGCGGGATTGGTTTCAACGTTGATAACGCCGCCGTTGATGGTGATATCACCGGATACGCCGCCGGTACCGCCGCCGATACCTGCACCGTTGCCGTTTACGTCGATATCAAAGTTGCCGCCGTCAATAACAAGAGTGCCTGCACTCTGGCCGGATGCACCACCGATAGCTGCGCCGTTTGCATTATTCTGCATATAAAGGCTGCCTTCGCCGTCGATGGTGAGTTCGGTGTTTGTGTTATTATTGGTGTAGTGGGGGCCGCCTGCCGCAATAAGCGGAACGTCAACGCCGGAAGCGCTGATAAAGCTGTTTTCGCCGGAAACAGTAAGCTTATTGCCTGCGCCGGTGAAGGAAATTACGGAGGTTGCCGGGTCAGAACTCCAGGAACCGCCGGTCTTGGTGTTGGTTACGTTGAGGTTCTTAATGGTAAGGTTAAGGTTTTCAACCTCGCTGTAAAGATAAAGGTCTTTATAAGGATTTTCCGCAGTGTTTTCCTCGTTACCGATGATAACAACGTTCTGTGCGTTATCGGTGATGGTAACTTTGGTGTTAAGGTCTGCGGGGAGCTTATAAGTGCCGTCCTCGCGGATTACGTAATCTTCGGGAAGATCATCATAATCTGCAACAACGGTCATAGTGAAGGAGTCGGTTTTTCCGTTGGGAGTAGAAACGCTGATGGTTACGTCGCCGCCTACATTGCTGGTGGTTACAAGAGCTTTGTAGAAGGTTATGCCGTATTCCTCATCATAGCGAGTTTCTTCAAGAGCTTCAACGGTTGCGATGCTCTCGTCGCTGGAAGTCCAGGTGAGAACGGTATCCTCTTCTGCAAGGCCTTCGGGATCGATATATGCTTCAACCTCAAAGGACTGTGCGCCGCTGATGGACATTACCTTGTTGTTGATATAAACGCCTGCGGGCTGGAGGGTATCGGATTCAAGGCTGAATTCATAGCTTCTATAATAGTTCTGTGCATAGTCATACACATCAATAATTGCGGAAGTAAATCCTGCAGCAAGGATCGCATCAGCGTTGAAAGTGAATACGGAAGTAGTTCCGGCTTCTGCTTCGTCAACAGGAATTGCAGGAGTAAAGGCATACATGCCGGAGGGATCTACGACCTGGAAGGCCATTATATAATGGTTATCATAGAGTGCGACGGAAACATAGTTGCTTCCCTGATAAAAGTCATGCTGTGTTGCAAGAAGCTGGGGTGCTTCGCTGTCAAGATAGATCGGGAAGCTTTCGGTCTGGGTTCCTGCGGGGCTGTCGGTTCCGTCAACCTCGGCGGTTGCGTTGATGTAATACTTACCGTCAGGAAGATAGTTGTAACTGCCTATTTCCTCATCGTAATAAATCGGGAACCAACCGTAATATGCGGGACCCATTGCATAGTTGACAAATCCGCCGTTGGAATAATAGAAGGATTTAATTACTTCGGTTTCGGTATAGGAATAACCGTAATAATTGAATGCCGCGTCGTACATTTCGACGAGGTTGCCTTCTGCGTCGGTAATGGTATGGGTAAGGGTCTTCGCTCCGCGAAGAAGTCCAAGCATGGTGTAAGGAGTATAATAATATGCATCCATGGGGTTGACTGCGATTTTGTCTTCGTCAATAATGGCCTCTTCGGTGAACAGATTCATACCAAGATAATAACCGCTGCCGTTTGCATTAATTGCTGCAACAGCGCTGCCATATACGGAATAAAGTTCATCGTCATAGATGGAATCATCGAAAACCGGTGCTTCGCCCCAATCGCCATAGAATCCGAGATAAGGAACGGTAAGGTTGATCCAATCTTCGTTTTCGGATTCAAGAACGATATAACCTTCGAGGAACATACCGTTCACGAAGTTTGCAAGAGCGGCTTCGCCCTCTTCGGTAAGGCGGAGTTTTACGGAAACGGAAACGCTTTCGCCTGCGGGAACGGTTACGGTATCTTCGCTGAAAGTTACCGCAAATTCGTTATCGGGCATGATGCGGGAATAGTTAAGGATGTATTCGCCGTATCCGGGAAGAGTTTCCGTTTCGGAAACAAGGGGAGTTGCGGTCATGGTATAGGTAAGGTCTTCATCGCTGATGTTATGAACAGTAAGGGTTACTTCCTTGCTGAAATAGCCGTTTGCGCTGTCGCCGAGTTCTGCTTTCGGACGATAGTTTCCGTCAACGGTTACATAAGCTTTGGTTGCGATGGCGCTGCTTACCTGGGCAAGGCCCGCGCCCTGTTTTCTTGGGCTATAGGGGGCACCGTATTCATCGAGAACGGGGGCCGCGGTGTTCATAAGAAGGGTGTTGATGAGTTCCTGTTTTTCGGTTACGGAAAGTTCGGGGAACTTTTCATCAACATACTGCTGCATAACTGCCGCCGCACCGGCCATATGAGGAGCCGCCATGGAGGTACCGCTCATGGAACCGTAGCCGCCGCCGGGAAGGGTGGAATATACATAGCCGCCGGGTGCGGTGATTTCGGGTTTAAGGGTAAGGTCGGGAGCAGGACCAAGGCTGGAGAAGGTGGACATAAGTCCGCCGTCGGCAGTTTCGACAAAGTCTTTGTAATCGACGGAAACGGATATGGTCTTGTCTTCCTGCTCGATGAGCATAAGGCCGTCTGCATTGGAAATAAAGATTTCCGGAATGAGCATGTTGTTTGCCATATAGATAAGATCGCCTTCGACGTTATTATAGACGATCAAACCGATTGCGCCGGACACCATCGCGTTTGCTTCTTTTGCGGTGAAATCGATCTCGCCGCGGGAAACAAGAGCAATCTTTCCGGTTACGTCAATGCCTTCGTAATCTTCGAGTGCGCCGTATCCGGGAACTACAACGTATTCAACTGTTTGGCCGTTGAAGTTATAAACGAAATCAAGGGCGGTTTCCATATTCGAATCGTTGAAAAGAATCTGGTTTTCGCCGGATTTGATATAGGTTATGTAATCCTGGTATTCGTTTACGCTTGCAACGGAGAGTGCCGCAGGATAGGTTGAAGGTGCACCGACGATGCCGTTATCCGGTTCGGAAGCAAGCGGAAGGTCGGTTAAGGATGCATAATAGGTTGCATCGGTTTCGTTACCTGCGGAAACCATAAGGTTGATTCCGGCATTTTGGATGTTTTCATAAACAGCGTTGGTGATTTCATCTTCGCTGGAGAAGCCGCCGGGGCTTCCAAGGCTCATGTTGATAGCATCAACGCCAAGGATAACCGCATCTTCGAGTGCGGCAAAAATAACTGCATCGGTTGCGCCGCCGCCCTGGTCATCAAAAACTTTAAGGGCAACGATCTGGGTATCGGGTGCAACACCGCTGAAGGCTTCGCAGTCTGCACCGACAGTACCGGCAACGTGAGTGCCGTGCTGAACATAGTCGCTTACGTCACTGTCGCCTACCGCATAGTCAAATGCGAAAGGAACTTTTGCATTTTTATAAAGCTCTTCTGCAGTTCCGACGGCATTGAGAGTGCCGAGAGCAACGAATGCTTCGATATCGGCAAGGTCAAATTCCGGATCTTCGGGAGCGTTTGCAAAAGCTTCGTGGTTGATATCAAGACCGGTGTCAAGGATTGCGGTAACAGTGCCTTTGCCGGTATAGCCTGCGGCATTGGCGCTGTCGGAATCGATCATAACACCGCTTGTTTTTACGGCACTGGTATAACCGTCAACAGGCTCGACATATTCATAGGTTTCTGCAACAGAAACGGATTTTACGCCCGGAATGGATTCCAGATAAGCCTTTGCGGAATAAGGTCCGCTGACGGCGAAACCGTTCATAACGACCTTATAGGTATATTCAACCTCAAGGCCGCTTGCACGTGCACGCATAATGTAGTTCTGGACTGTATCCTGCTGATTTTTGATGCCGTTTACTGCCATTGCGCCTGCGAAAGAATCCACGTATTCGCTGACAGAAAGTTTTGCAGGTTTGGTCTCAAGAACAGATTTTCCCTCAAGTTCAACGATAAATACAACGTTTTTATCTGCATAATAATCAGAAATCGCTGTCTTTGAATTCTCAAGGTTCTTTTGGATAAGTTCTTCATTTGCATCGGGCTTTGCGATAATGGCATTCTCTGCATCAAAGGCAAGGTCAGTATCATAGCCCTCAGGTGCTGCAAAAGCGGTAATGCCGGTTCCGATCATCATCGAAAGAGCAAGCACTATTGCAAGGCACCTTTTTAAGAAGCTTTTCATCCTTTTTTCCTCCTTTTTTCAGCGAACAGGATTTTCATTCTCTGCCCTTGCCTTCAAAAAAGGCAGAGAATACGGGACGTCCCGTCGCTGCTGGTAATATAAAAAAACGGTCTTTAAAATACCTTGAAAAAGGCATATATACCGGCCGATTTTTCTGAATTAACAACAATCTTTTTACCGATTTTCAAAAATAAATATATATCACCATTTTAAATTTTAATATACCACCCTTTACCTTCTTTTTCAACCCTAAACCTTAAAAATTTTTCAGTTTTTTTCACAGCCCCCTGTAATGAAGTGGATATAATATACCAAAAAAGGCGCTTCTGCAAAAGAAGCGCCCGTGCCGTTGCGTTATTTAATTAAGCTTTTGCTATATAGCGGTTTTTCATTCCAAGAAGGCTTCCGTGATATCTGAGGCGGATTCCTTCGATTTTTTTGAAATCCCGCGGAAAGAAAAACCTGCAGCCCTTTTTAAGCTTCACCGTGCCGGTATATTTAAGTGCCTCGGCAACGAACTGTGAACAAAAATAACGTCCCTCTTTTTTATAAGGAATATGTAAAAGGCTGAAAAACACTCCCCAGGGGGAATATCGCATTTCGCTTTTGTTTTCAGCAAAAAATCCAACGAAACTTTTTATAAGGTTGTATCTTTTTCGCGAAACTTCAAGCTCATAAAGCTGACAAGGGAAAGGTTCTCTTCCCGGTTTAAGATATCTGTCAATTTTTTCAACGATGAAGCCTTTATAAACAAAGCTGTAAAAGGTATTCATATCTTCCTCAAGCCCGATGGAAGCATGAGTATAATAGCATCTTGTCAAAAGCGACATGAACTTTGAACCTGTATCCGGGAATCTTGTAAGCAGAATAAAAATCTTTCTCTTCTCTATGTCATCGACCTCTTTCAGTTTTCTTTCGCGATATAAACAAGCCCGCAGGCTTTCGGCCCGATATGTGTTCCTATGGCAGCGCCCACCGGTATTATCCTCTCATCCGGAACATCTATCGCGATTTTTTTAAGCCTTTCGCGCAGGATTTCGCCGTTATCCCGCTCTTTGGTATACATAACGTAAAAAGGAAATTCCTCGTCCGGCATATGTTTTTCAACGCGCTTTATCATAAATTCCATGCCCTTGCTCATACCCATGGCCTTGCCGGGGATCCCGATGGTGCCGTCCTCTTCGATATGGATTATGGGCTTTATATGGGCAAAGCTGCCGACCCTGTAAACGGTGCCCGAAATTCTTCCGCCTTTATGAAGGTATTCAAGGGTATCCATGCATGCATAAAGAACGACTCTTTTGCGAAGGGCTTCGATTTTTTCGACTATCTCCGCCGCGTTTTTTCCCTCATCACGAAGCTTTACCGCATATTCCACTATCATTCTCTGGCCGCCGGTGCCGTTAAGGCTGTCCACAATATAGCAGTTATCAAAACCCGCCATGCTTTTGGTCATCATGGCGCTGTGATACATCCCGCTCAGCGCGGACGAAAGCAGAATTACGATAACCTCGTCGCCGCTTTCCTTCGCGGAATTTATGATGTCGATAAATTCCTGGGGTGAAGGCTGGGAAGTATGGGGAAGCTCCTCCTTTTCAAGAAGCTCATAAAAAAGCTCCTTTGAAAGATCAACCGTTTCTCTGTATTCCTTTTCCCCGAAAGTCACGGGGATAGGAATACAGCCGATATTCATTTGTTCGTATTCCGCGGGCTCAAAATCCGCCGAAGAATCCGTAACTATCCTTACCAAGTTTTTTCATCTCCAGACTTCGGTTCAATTCTATCCTTTTATTGTTTGCAATTTGATTAAAAAATGTTTATGAAATATTAAAACCGGTTTATTTTCTTTTAAAACAGAAAACGTTGTCGATTTCCGCATCCCAAAAGGCCTCGTATGCTCTGCGGTACATGGCCTTTGCGTGTATCCTGTCGTGCCAGATGAACCGGCGCAGAACCTTGCGCAGGGACCATTCCTCGTCGTAGCTTCCGAGGAACACCCTGTTTTCAAGAAAACCTTCCTGTCTTTCAAGAGCTGCAAAGCCATTCGAACGGCATGAAAGAATATCCGGCCCGTTTTCGGCATCAACGCCGATCTCGCCGAAATAATATTCGGTTATGTTCATGCAGTGGTTATACATTTCTTCCGCTGTTGAAGGGATCTTTCCGTAAAAAGTTTCTCTCGGCGGAACGATGTTCATCTTTTTGTTCGGAACGGAATCATACATTCTTTCAAGATCCATCGCCGAGCGAAGGGCAAGGATCTTAAGCCTGTTGTATTCCTCTTTCGTAAGGGGTTCCCGCTCCGAATCAAAAATAACGTCAGAATCCGCATCACAGATTTTAAGCTCGTCATTTTTCTTTTTCTGAACAAGCTCGATTTCTATGGGCGAATCTATCTTTGCTTCTCCGTTTGCCCAATCAAGCCACGATTCTATCTCTTTCGGGAACTTTGCTATGGCGTTTTCATAGTTCCTTCCGCGAACAAATGCCCCGGGGAAATTTTCCGCATAGACAAGACAGCCATCATCGTTATATTCACAAATCGCTTTTACAAGCATATTTTCTCCCCCACTATATAATAGTATTATAATGTGTATTAAATTATTATACCATTCTTCACTTTGCATATCAACCGAAAGCTCCGCCCAAGCGCCTTTTATAAACAAAAGTTGATTTTATATCAGGGACCGCATCTTCCGCATGGCTCATATCCTTCCGCGATAACCGCATCCCTTGTTCCGTTAAAATACCCTTTGTTTTTCTCTTTTATTTCATCAACGCTTTCACAATCCGGTTTATGGAATTTCCTGCTGTTGGTATTGAGAACATAATCGCAAACGATTTCTTCCGCGGATGATAAATTTTCTTCACCTTGCCGGTTTTCCTGCGGTGCGGTGCTTTCAAAATCCGCTCTTCCGGCTGAATAGCCTTCGGCATAGCCCTTTTCATAACCCGCATCATAGCCGGAATCATACTCCGTTTCATCATAAGCTTCCGCCGCTGCTTCGGCTTTGCCCTGTTCATATCCTTTCTGAAAGGCTTCTTCCTGAAGATATTCAAGATCCATTGTCGTTTGCAAATTGCATCCGCAAAATGTAAAAATCAAAACCGCCAAAACTGCCGCAATCGTTTTTGCCTTCATTGATATGCTCTCCCTTGATTTGATATTTTTATTATATATCTATAAAAGGCAATGTCAAATATCCAAGCACAAAAAACGCCCCGTAATTTTCATTACGAAGCGTTTTGACAGATTCATCAGCCGTTTCCAAAGGCTTCGACCTCCGCCCTTTCCGGGATGGAAGGCGATGCGCCCGGTCTTGTAACAGCGATTGCCGAAGCTTTTGAAGCGAATTCCATTGCCTTTTCAGGAGGCATTCCCTCCATTATTCCCGCAATGAAATATCCCGTATAGGTATCTCCGGCGGCAGTGGTATCCACCGCTTTAACGCTGAATGCAGGCTGAAAGAAGCTTTTTTCTGTATTTTTGAAGAACGAGCCTTTTTTGCCCACCGTGAGCACGATATCCGTTTCCGGATATTTCTCCGAAAGCTCCGCCACGGCTTTTTCCCCATCCGAAACTTCTTTTCCGAGTATTCTTCCGGCTTCAACTTCATTCAGGATAAGGATATCCGCTTTTCCTATCGGCATTCCGAGCAGCGTTTCGTCTATGGGTGAAGGATTGAGCACGACTGTCATTCCTTTTTCTTTTCCCGTGCTCAAAATATATTCAAGCTCGCTTATTTCGTTTTGCAGAACGAGCACGTCCCCTTCTCCAAAGCAGGAAAGAACCTTTTCAGCCTGCTCTTTGGTTATGGAACGGTTTGCCCCGCCAAAAAGAAGAATACAGTTATCTCCATCCGGGCTGTTCTGAATTATGGCGTGGCCCGTGCGAACTTCATTTTTCACTTCAACAAATTCCGTATCAACGCCGGCGGCAGAAAGCTCTTCAACAAGAAATTTGCCTTCCTCGCCTATGGCTCCCGCATGAAAGGTTCTTGCGCCTGCTTTCGAAAGCGCAACGGATTGGTTAAGCCCCTTTCCCCCGCTGAAAGTTTCGAGAGCGGAGGAAGAAAGAGTTTCGCCTTTTGAAACAAAATGATCGACTTTATATGTATAATCAATATTAAGCGACCCGAAACAAAGAACTTTCATTTCATTTATCCTTTCAGTCATAAAGGCGGATGTTTTCTTCAATGATATTCCAAAAACGCTCCACATCAAGGTCTGTTGCAACGTCCGCAGTATGCGGAAGATGAAGATAGTCAAAACGGTCACAGTTGGTTCTTCCGTAAGATTGAGTGGAACGGATATCTATCTGAACATTCATGGGCTTGACTTCAAGCACGGAAGGATCTATAAGATACGCAATGGTCACCGGATCATGAAGAGGGCCGCCCTCCCAACCGAAAGTCTCCTTTTGGCTTTTGCAAAAATGCCTCATAAGATCAACAAAAAGTTTTGATGCGCGGTTTTCGATTTTTCCCATGCGGTCAACAATTTCCGGATAGCAAAGCGCAAGCCTTGTAACGTCAAGGCCGACCATTGTGATCGGAACATTGCTCGTGAAACAGACGTAAGCTGCTTCCGCATCCGCAACAATATTGAATTCCGCGGCGGGGGTTACGTTTCCGTTGGTATAAGCCCCGCCCATAAGAACGATGCGTTTTATTTTAGAAACAATTTTCGGTTCCATTCTCATGGCCATTGCAAGGTTGGTCATGGGGCCGGTTGTAACAACGGTTATATCACCGTCAGATTCCATAAGGGTGCGGATAATAAAATTCACTGCGTGCTCCGGTTCGGCTTTTCTTTCAAGGGGCGGAAAAACCGGGCCGTCAAGCCCGCTTTCACCGTGGATATCACCTGCGGTGATTTTTTTGCGAACCATCGGTTCGCTGCATCCGGCAAACACCGGAACGTCTATTCCAAGATATTGGGTAACGTTAAGAGCATTGCGAACGGTTTTATCAAGGGTCTGGTTCCCCGAAACAACCGTGATACCAAGAAGATCTATCGCCGGGTTT
Organism: Oscillospiraceae bacterium; assembly: GCA_017473745.1. Lineage (GTDB taxonomy): Bacteria > Bacillota > Clostridia > Oscillospirales > Ruminococcaceae > UMGS1668. The sequence continues at coordinate 17,466 of JAFUJP010000207.1, read as the reverse complement.
TTTCCGGCAAGAATTATTGCAACAGCGTCATCGTGACCCGGGTCACAGTCAAGAATAATTTTCGTTTTTTCCAAAGCGGTTACCCCCTTTTATTATTTACAATTTTAATTATAGCTTTTTATATAAATATTTCAACATATTATTTGTTCCTTCGGCAAAAAACGGGCGCATCATGCGCCCGTTTTTTATAATATCAGGTAACGATTTTGGTTGCGGCATCAGTGCCGTCATCCTCATAAACATGGAAGGTATCAAAATCAAGGCCGATCTCTTCACCGATTTCATATATGTCATAGGTTTCGGGCGGTGCGATAACGCGAACGCCTTTGCCGTTGGGAAGGCGAACGTAGCAGTCGTTGACGTCGCCCATGAAGGTTTTGTTATCCATAACGCCGCGGAGCTTTCCGCCTTCGCGGCAAAGATGGATGCTTTCGGGGCGTATCGCCACAACAACGTCACCGGTAAGTTCGCCGTCGTAATCAAGGGTCTGGTCGGTATCCTTGATGGTGATTTTGCCGTTTTCGGAAGTTGCATGAATAAAGTCGATTTTGCCGACGAAAGCCGCAACAAACTGGTTTGCGGGGTTGCGGTAAATTTCCATGGGGTTGCCGACCTGCTGGATCACGCCGTCGTTGATAACGATAACTTTATCGGACATGGTCATTGCTTCGATTTGGTCGTGGGTAACGTAAACAACGGTAATTCCGAGTTTCTTCTGAATGGCTTTTATTTCAAAGCGCATATTCTCACGAAGCTTTGCGTCAAGGTTTGAAAGGGGCTCATCAAGAAGAAGAAGGTTCGGTTCCGCAACAAGAGCACGTCCGAGAGCGACACGCTGCTGCTGTCCGCCGGAAAGCTGGGAAGGAATTCTGTCGGCATACTGGCTGAGGTGAACAACTTCCATAATGGCGTCAACCTTCTGTTTGATGACATCCTTCGGAACTTTCTTTATCTTGAGGGGATAAGCAATGTTATCAAAAACTGTCATATGGGGCCATACCGCATAGCTTTGGAATACCATTCCTATATCGCGTTTTTCCGGCGGGATAAACACCTTATCCGAGCTTACAACTTTATCATCAATGGAAATGGTTCCGGAAGTCGGTTTTTCAAAACCTGCAAGCATTCTGAGCATGGTGGTTTTTCCGCAGCCGGAAGGTCCGAGCAGGGTGATGAATTCCTTATCCTCGAAAACCTGGTTGAATTCTTTAAGAACTTCAACGCTGCCGAAGCATTTTCTGACTTTATCTATTTTAATCGTTGACATCGAATTATCCTCCTTTTGTTAAATCGAGAACTTGCCTTTGGTGACTTTATTGAGTATCCAGTTTACGACCACAACAAAGATAAGGATGGCCGCCGCCATTGCCGAAGCGGTTTGCTGGCTGTGGTACGTCTGGTACTGATAAAGCTCATAACCGATGGTCTTCGTGTCGGTGGAATAAAGCAGAGTCGACATTGTAAGTTCATAGAAGCAGGGCATAAAGATAAGGAACCAACCGGCAACGACCGATGGACCTATCAAAGGCAGGATGACGTCTTTGAACCTTCTAAGCCATCCTGCGCCGGAAATCTGGGCCGCTTCTTCAAGGGATTCATGTATCTGCGTCATGGCTGAAACGATCGTTCGCATACCCATAAGCAGATATTTTATCATGTAAGCAACAATGATGATGAAAAGGGTGTTATAAATATTGATGCCGAATTTGCCGTTCATGGTCATAATAAGACCGAGGGCAATAACGATACTCGGAGTTCCGGAACCGACGGTGATGAGGAAATCCGGAATTTTTCTTCCGCGGGCTCTCGTTCTTGTAAGAAGATAAGCCATAGTGCAGGAAATTATAATACCGAGGGTTGCCGCAACGGAAGCGGCAACGATGGAGTTCTGTGCGGAGTTAAGGATCTGTTTTCTGGTGAAAACAACCTGCCAGTATTTAAGGGTGAAGTTTCCTGCCTCGAAAAGATCTTTGCCCATATTGACCGTGAAGGAAGTTGCGAAAACGGTGGCGAAAGGAATAACGACTACGATTATCGCAAAAACGATAACTGCAATAGTTGCAGGAATACGCCATTTGCCAAGGTCAACAATATTGGGGCGAACGGATTTGCCCGAAACGGTTATGTATTGTTTACGGCCGACAACAAAGGTCGAAAGATAAAGAACCAGGTTTGCGATAAGCATAAGGAAAACCGCAAGGGTGGTCGCATCCGAAAGACCTTCGCTCGAACCGATATATACGAAGTCAATAATACGGGTGGTTACGGTATCAACGTTGCCCGGTGCGCCGATGATGGAAGGAATACCGTAGCAGGAGGCAGCGGATACGAAAACAAGAAGAGCCGCCGCAACGATACTCGGCGCCATCATCGGAAGAGTGATGGTGGCAACGGTTTTAAGCGGCGATGCGCCGGAAATTTTGGAAGCTTCTTCAAGCGAAGGATCCATGTTTTCCATGGCTCGGGAAATGGTTATAAACGCATAGGGATAATAGAAAGTTGTAAGAACCCAGATAAGCCCGCCAACGCTGTAAATATTGAACGGCGTTTCGGAAAGGTTAAAAAGTTCCTGAAGGAATACGTTAAGGGTACCGACTCTCGGGTTCAAAAGACGCAGCCATGCCATTGCGCCGACATACGGCGGAACCATATAGGTCATTACGAACAGGGTGCGGAAGAATTTTTTGAAATAAAGGTTGGTTCTGCCCACAAGCCATGCAAGCGGAAAGGCGATAAGTACGCCCAGAATCATGGAAGCGCCGGCGGTTATGACCGTGTTTTTAAGCGCCGTCCAGTTAAGAGGATAGGAATATACCCTCTGGAAAGCTTCGAGCGAAAAGCCCCCTTCCGGGAAGAACGCTCTGAATACAAGATAGAGAAGCGGAAATACTTCAAAAATTACAAGAAAAGCAATGATAACAAAAATCAAAAGCCACTTGATATCAAAATATAACTTTTTTGAGACGGGCTCTACCGCTGCTGCAGGATTCGCCATAACATACGCCCCTTTACGATGGATTTGCAAATTGCCCGGCGGAAAAAACCGCCAAAAATTGCAAGGGAAGGGCGCTTTGTTAAAGCGCCCTTCGCACCTTGAAATTATAAATTGTATTTGGATTTTAACTTCTAAGAATCAATTATCAGGATTCGGGAATTTTTACTTTCTCTTCGAATTCGGTACGGACTTCGGAACGATTCTTGTAGCAGAACTCCCAGTCAACAGAGAGAACGTTTTTAAGAATTTCGGAAGTGGGGATTGCATCATAGGGAGGCTCCGGATAGTCGGATCTTACGGAGTGCATCCAGCCTGCTACGATTGCGGACTGACCTTCAAGAGAGAGGAACCAGTCGGTGATAACTTCGCATGCCGCAGAGTTTGCGTTTGCGCTCATTTCATCGGTGATGGTCATGATAGGAGAAGGACATACGATGGTGCCGTCGGTAGGATAAATGCAGGCAATGGAAGAACCTTCTTCTTCTCTCTTTTTAAGAACGGATTCTTCGAGGATCATGATTTCTTTGCATTCGCCGGTTTCAAGTTTGGTAAGAGCAACGGAACCGGATTCGACCATAACATCCTGTGCTGCAAGAGCATCAAAATATTCATAGCCATAAGTGCTGCTGAGACCTACTGCGGAAGCAAGAGCAGTACCGGAAGTAAGCGGGTTGGACATAGAGATCATGCCTTTAAGGTCGGGATCGTTTGCGAAATCATAGAAAGAAGATGCAACTTCGTCTTCGCTGTAAAGATCGGGGTTATAGGCAAGAACCATGTTGCTGATACGAACGGGATACCAATAGCCTTCGGGGTCATAATCGAAAGCAAGATTCTCTTTTTCGGGGGAATCATAAGCATGGAGAAGGCCGAGCTCTTTGAGTTCAAGTGCATAAGCGGGCTCTGCAACCATAAGGATGTCGCAGCCGAGTTTTCCGCCTTCAAGCTCTGCGGTAACTTTGGACTGGATGGTGCCGGTTCCGCCCTGGAAGAATTCGATCTCGCAGTTCGGGAAAACGGTATCGAGAGTTACCTGAAGAGCTTCAATAATGTCCTGATACATGGAAGTGTAGATAACTACTTTTCCGGTTACTTCCTCGTGGATTTCAAGGCCGTCAGTGTCGATACCGGTCTGGGTAGGGCCACAGGCGGCAAGGCTGAGGGTCATGATTGCAGCCATAAGAATGGCAAAAAATTTTTTCATGATAGTTCCTCCTTGAACAAATCAGATAATAATGATAAACAATTTATCATGAATTTATTATAATACAGTTTCGCTTTTGTTTCAATTTTCAAAAAGGTAGAATATTATGAGTAAAATTTGTTGAAAAAGACAATAGAGCCCTAAAATATCACAAAACCATCAAAAAAGCAACCGTTAAAAATGTTTTTCTGTGAAAAACAAAAGAAGGCAAAACTCTTTTCAAAACCTTTCCGGTGCAGGATATAAAGGCAAGCAAAATCGCCGACGAAATAATAAGCATACATAAAAACCCTCATATCCCCGCCTGCACTTTTTCGGGGTTTCGCAAAAAGCATTCGCAGGATATATTCATTTTCCGTTTTATTGACAACCCGAAAGGCAGGATGTATAATACATCTGTAAGGTTAGCCTTGCCTAACCACATCCGTCTTTGGAGGAATACGTAATGAATTTATCCGAACTGAACGTTGCAGAAGAATGGGCATACTACAACAAAATGGCACCGACGAAAATTTATAACATCAACGGCGGCGATCTCAAATATCGCTACTATAAAAAAGAAAACGCAAAAGCCACCATTGTTGTTCTGGCCGGAGGTTCCGGCCTTGCCGATGGTTTTTTCCTGTTTTTAAGAAGCCTTATGGATAAATATTCCCTTATTACTCTGCCCTACCCGCTGTTTTGCAGAAACAACGACGAAACCGCAGAAGCCATCGCGTGCCTGATCAGATACCTTAAAGCAGAAAACGTCTATTTCTGGGGACAGTCCTACGGCGGTCTGCTTTCACAAATAATCGCCAAAAAGCATCCCGACGTTGTAAGCGGGCTGCTTTTGACTTCGACCGCTTCTTTTTCCACCGATTTAACTTTTTCCGGCATGAAATGTATTGTAAACATGATAAACGAGGAAAAAGAAGAAAAGCGAATAAAAAAATACAAAAGAATGCCTGTAAAAATCGCCATGGCCATGTTCCCTTTGATGTTTAAACCACATTTGAAGGGCGATAAAAAGGCCTATAAAACAATAAAAGATCTGATAAAAATTCTTGAACCCGAATTGAGCAGAGAGCATTTCATTCATATGACCCGCCTGCTCGGCGATTTACGAAACCATTTCGGCCTTTATAAAAAAGAAGATTTCGAATATCTTTCCGGCAAAGTTCTGATAATCGAACCAACCGATGACAAAACATTCACCGATGATATAAAAAACGCTCTTTTCAATATGATGAGCGAACCGAAAATCATCAGCAAGGTGGAAGGCGGCCATCTCGCCATAATGTTCAATCCCGACGAATACATAAAGCTGATCGACGACTTTATCACCTGAAGTGAATTTTTAATGATAAAACAAAAACCCCGAAACCTTTAGGCTCCGGGGTTTTTTCAGTGGTGAGCCATCGGGGATTTCCCCTTTGCACCTTAATTAAAAATGAATTTTGCCGTATGCTTATGCGGTTTTCAGTGCTTTATCACATATTTATTAAAGAAAAAGAACATCGGATTTCCGATGTTCTTTTTCGAACGCAATTGGGGTTTTGTATATTGGGGGTATTTATTGCATTATGCGCAGATCCAGCCGCCGCCGTCAGCGTTGATGGTCTGTCCGGAAAGCCAATGGCTTTCATCGGAAGCAAGGAATACAACGATAGGTGCAACGTCGTCATGAGGATCACCAAGACGATGGAAGCAGTTATCTTTGAATGCGTTCATTGCATATTCCTGCATTTCCGGAAGCTGGAGATGCATATCGTTCTGTGCGTTATCGGTGAAACCGCCGGGGCAGATGCAGTTTACGCGGATATTGTTAACGCCCCACTCTCTTGCAACAGTTCTGGAAAGAGCACGGATTGCTTCTTTAACAGGAGAATAGGTGGAACTGAGGCAAGGGCTTTCCTGTCCCCATCTGGAACCGAAGTTGATGATGGAAGCGCCTGCGCCGGGTTTATCTTTGAGGTAAGGATAGCACATCTGCATGAGATGCCAGGTGGAGAAATAAGAAATTTCGAATTCTCTCTGCATGGTTTCTGCTTTCTGATCAAGGAAAGGAAGAAGGGTGGTGCAGTGTACATTGTTTACGAGAACGTCAATGGTTCCCCATTTTTCAACCGTTGCGTCAACAAGTTCCTGAAGTTTGTTTACATCTCTTACGTCCATGGGAATTGCAATAACCTCTGCGCCAGCTTCTTCGCAAAGGCGTTTGGTTTCCATAAGTTTTTCTTCCTGAATATCGCAGATTGCGATGCCTCTTGCGCCTTCTTCAGCAAGAAGAAGTGCTTCCGGTCTGCCAAGTCCGCTGGCTGCGCCGGTAAGGATACATACTTTTCCGTCTAATTTACCCATAATATATCTCCTTTCTGTCGCGCTGATAATTCAGCTGCTGTAAAAATTATAACAGCTCCGAGGAGATTGTTCTTGTTGTTTTTTGACCTGTTTATTGTTATTATTTTAACTTTCTCTTTTGTTCCTTCCGATACTGCGAAGGGGTTTTTCCGTATTCCTGCTTAAAAATTTCTATGAACGATTTGTTGTTCGGAAATCCGCATTCGTTTGCAATGTCCACAATATTCTTTGAGGAATTGGTAAGCATATAAACAGCATGGTTAAGCCTTATTTTATTCAGATAATCTTTATATCCTATATTCAGCTGTTCCTTAAAAAGCCTGGAAATATAAGAAGAAGAAAGATGTAAAGCTTCAGAAATGGTATCAAGCGAAATTTGTTCGTTATAGTGTTTGTGAATATAATCAATAATGATATCTATCTGATTATCCGATTTTTTTAATTGATTTATTCTGTTTTTTCCGTCTTTAAGCGTAAAATCTCTTGTCAAGATATATATCAGCATAAAAAGATAGCAATGAAAACCCATTACATCCAAATCGCTGTCCGACTGAAAATGCTTTACCATCTTGTTGAAGTTTTCTTTCACTTCATTATAATTATTTTTCGGAAGAAAGACATCCGCAGAATTACACATTATTATCGAGGCATCAAAAATCGGAATAAGCTGTTCAAGATATCCGTGTTTTATATGAAAGCATTGCATTTCCACCCCTGATTCGGTGGAATATCCATGGGCCGTATTATAGTCAACAAAAAGAAAATCTCCTTTTAAAACCCTGAAACTGCGATTTTTTATGCTAAATTCAGCTTCTCCTTCACTGATATATACAAGTTCAAACCAATCGTTAAAATGGTTGCTTATGGTATATCCGCCCGGAGTTTTAAATTTGATAAAAGATACGTTTCTATCGCCACTTATTTTATGTGAACACATATTGTTATCATAGTCTTTGAATTTATCAATCTCAACAAAAGGGTGGTCGTAATTATATTCTCTCATTTTGCGCCTGCCAACTAATTAATTTATTCACAGATATATTACTATTTATTTGTTCTAAAGTCAAACTTTACAAACATACATTTTTTACTACATCAGCGAAGTTGTTCACAGATATTCGGACAAACAAAAAATCCCCGAAACCTTTCGGTTTCAGGGATTTTTCAGTGGTGAAGCATCAATTCCAAAATCCGAACACTTTTATCATAATAAACAATCTGCTCATCTTTTATAAAAAAATAGAAAGTGTTTAACATGAAAAATCGGAGGTTTCCCTCCGACTTTTTGTGTTTTCACTTTCCTCCAACGACATCTTCCAAAACGTCCTTCAGATGAATCAGCGAAAGCGCTTTCTCATTGCATAAAGCGGCAAAGCATTCTGCTTCCGCCCTGTCTGAAAAGATGTCTGGAAATTCCGAAAGAATTTTCCCATTTTCTCCGACCGCTTCAATTCCAAAAATTTCATGTGTCCTCCCTTCTTCATCAAAAACTTTTCCGTTTTTCATTTTGTAGTGCATTAATAACACCCTCCTTTCAAAAACAGCAGGACAAAAGTCCCACAAAAAGGTAACCAAAAAGCGGATATTTTCCTGACAAAAAAGCCCTTCCGGATCATCCCCGGAAGGGCTTTTTCTCATTCTCTCACATTCAAAAACGGGCTTTTGCTGTTGCCCTTCTTCTGGATCCTCGGCTTCGCCGTATGCTCGCTGCTGCATACGCTGACATATTCCTCGCCGAAGGCCTCAACAATGCTTCTGGCAATTCCGTCCGCAATGGCTCCGCGGTTCTCGGTGTAAGCCTTAAAATCGGCAGGATTCGTAAGGAAGCAAATTTCAAGCAAATCGGCTGAAACGTGGCTCTGCCAGCAGGTTCGGATAAATCCGAAATAATCGCTTTTATCTGCTACCGCGTCGAATTTCCGGGTATCAAGATTGAGTTTCTTGTCAAAAGTTTCGTTGCGGTTGTAATAATTGTTGCTCCTGGCGAAAGGCTTGCGCTGGCGAAAATACTTGGTGAGCACACCCTGAAGTCTTGCCTCGATGCCTGCGGCCGTTTCTTTGTAAGGAACAAAAACTTCCGTTCCGTTGGCACTCTGGGTGCCGAATCCGTTGAAATGCACCGAAAGAGCGAAGTCCGCGCCGCCTTCGATCATCTTTCGTGCCCTCTCAACAACCGTTCCCGGGTTGACGTCGGTGCGGCGGGTAAGCACCGCACCGAATCCGTTTGCAAGAAGTTTTTCCTCTATATCCAGCACAAGTTCCAGAGCAAAATCCTTTTCAAAAAGTCCGTCCTTCGTGGTGTTGCAGGAATACGTTCCGGAAGAACTTCCGCCGTGCCCCGCATCAAGTCCGATTATTGCTTTCATACAATTTCCGCCTCTTCCTCGGTGTCATCTTTGCGCGGTGCTTCGTATGTAAGCGCAAGGGCGCTGTCGCCAATTCCGCCGGTGGTCGGGTCAACAAGAACGCCGATGGTGGTGAGCGCCGCAATAACGGCGCTTACGATTTCAAGAAGAACGTTCTCCTCGAGAACCGGCACGATTCCAAGCGCCTTGAGCACCACATAAACAAAGGTGATAAGCGCCGGCACAACGGTCGCCCAAAATACCGGGTTTCTGAATCTTACTTTCCAGTTGATGTTTTTGAAAATATTCATGTTTTTTTCCTCCTTAAAGTCCTATTTTGGCGAGCATATAGGCAACAACCGCGGCGGTAACAAGGTTCAAAACCTTTTCCACCAAAGCGTCCCACCTTTTCGCCGGTTTTTCTTTGATTTGCTTGATGTCTCCCTTCATCTCCGCAAGATCGTCCCTCATGTTCTTCTGCTCGGTGACCATCTTTGAAACAGCGCTTGTAAGATTCCGGAGTTCTTTCTGTTCTTCAGAAAGCTCATCAATTCTGTGCTTGTTTGATTTCGCAAGGTCCCATATCATCTGGTGCTCGCGGACGATTTCCTCTTCGGTCATTTTTTCTTTCCTCCTTTAGGAGGTTCTTTCGCCTCCTCGGGTTCCGGCTCTTCCTCGGTTTCCGGCTGTTCCGTAACAACAAAGTTTCCATCATCGTCAACGGCTTCGCCGTATTCGGTCTTTCCGTTCTTCAGCTTAAGGAATCCCTTTTCAAGCTGATAAACTTCCTTCCCGGCGGGGTCTTTTCCGATGTGCCAGGCTTTGTGTCCCTCGATGATCATCGGCTGTGATTCAAAATTAGGCTTCTTCAGCATTTTTCTTCAGCTCCTCTTCTGTGATTATTTCAAGCCCGTAGGCAAGCGCGGCTTCGTGTTCGATGCGGCAGCCTCTTGCGTTCCACCAACCTTCGCAGAAATATGCCGCATGGCAAAGGCTCATATTTTCAAGGGATTTTGCAAGGAAGCAAAGGGGAATGTTCTCAACTCCCCTTTCCTCCATTTTCTCCTTGCTGTACCATTCGTCGGTAAAAAAGGTGTTGATTACTTCGTAACCTCTCTTCTCAAGTTCCGCAATGGCCCTTTCCCTTGTTTCAATGATTTCTTTTTCCGTTTTCCCGGCCATCGGCTGGGAAAGCATGGCTTTCTTTTTCATGTGTTATCCTCCATTCTCTTTGTACCAGGCATTGAAATTATCGTCATGCCCCATCATAAGGGCATAAAGCGTAACCGCCTGCTGATATGTTGCGCCGGCATCCATGCAGGCCGAAATATATTCCGCTTTCTTGCGGATGCCTTTTGTCGCTTTAACCCATTTTGAAACGTCCGAAGCAGAAACATTCCCGTCGCTGTTATAGTTTCCGACGAAATAATCCACCTTGTCCGCCTGCTTCTGGGTGCTCATTCCGTATGCAACGGTTGTTTTCCCAACGTAACGGTCGTAATCCTTGTTCTGGCGAAGGTTATAATAACCCTGTGCCATCGCATAGCTTGCGCCGGCATCCATAAGGGCTTTTATAATTTCGTCTTTTTTGGAAGCTCCCGCAACTTTCAGCACGTTCACGGCATTAATATACTGCATTTCCGTCCAGCCGTATTTCTTCGCTTCAGCAAGGTCTTCCCTGTGAGAACTTGTCAGTTCCTCAACCGAAAGAATAAGTTCGCCCTCCGCCGCAAGGTAATAGATCGTCGCTTCGCTTTCGTCGATTCCAAGCTGCTTTGCGATATTTGCTATTGCCTCCGCCTTTGCAGAACCTTCAACGGTGTTTCCCCATTCGTCCTTCTCACCTTCAGCAATAAACGCTGCATTCTTCGCAACGAAATATCCGTAATCGTCAACGCCGTAACGGTTCTGCGCGATATCAAGTGCCTCGATTTGGCTTTCTTCAAGGTCAGCCCTCGAATAATCAAAACTGTGCACCTTTCGGTACATATCCGTCGCCGTTTCCGTGTCAACGTTCAGTATCTCTGCAATTTTCGGAATAACGTATTTCGCCGAGGTTTTATATTCCCCGTCCACAAGAGTTCCGAGGTTCGAAAGGTTGAGCACCGCGATATAATCTTCCGTGCTCATTCCGTAAAAATCCGCCGCTCCGGATGCCCGCGCCGCCTCCTCTTCCGAAAGGTCCTCCGCGTTTTCTATCCAATCGCCGTTCCTGCGCTGATAAAGTTCAAAAGCTTCCGCTTCCGTAATTCCAAGCGCATTCGCAAGGTTCTCAATGTCGCCGGCTTTGGTCCCGCTCTTTTTAAGTGCCTTGTTTATGTCTGCGATTTCGCTTTCGCTGTAACCGAGCTCGTGAAGCCGGAAGTCCTTCGCCATAAGCCCGCTGGTGTAAAAAGCTTCAGCCGAAGAATAATCCCTTGTGCTCTGCGGAGTTTCGTCTTTATAGGTCATTCCGCCCCAAAGGATTCCGTCGATGACGTTCTTCGCGTTTTCCGAAACATCGAGCGCAAAAAGCGCTTCCTGCTTCGCCGCCTTGGTGTTGTATCTCCGAAGCTCCATCATCGCCGAATAAAATTCTTCGTTGGCAACGCCGAAATATTCCGCCATTTTCATCTGCTCTGTCTGCTTTCCGGAAAGCGAAGTGGAAAATCCCGAATCTATGTATTCCTGCCCTGCATCGGAAGCATATCGCCCGAAAAGAAGCGTTTTATAAAAATCGTCGAGGTCTTTTCCCTGGAGGAATTTGAGATATTCCGTTCCGTTTGCTTCGGTGCCGTAAGCTCCGCCTCGGATTATCTGATCTGCGCCCTGAAGAGTTCTCGAAAGCTGTTTTCCTCCCCACGGAAGCGCAACCGGCGCAAAAGTATCAACCGTTTCAAGAACCGGCACCGACCATTCCTCATAGGAGTTTTTATGCCCGTCCGTCGCAAGTTCAAAAAGCTTTTTCGGTGTTTCTCCGTCGATAAAATATTCCGCTGCGTCCGCAATGGCGCCCATTCCGATGTTTCCGGTGCCGTATCTGGTTGGGTCGCTGTCGCCGAACCAAGCTTCAGCTTTCTGTTCGTCGCCGCCGGTTACAAAACTTCCGATTTGCGTTCCAAGCGGCATTCCGGAAAGAAGTTCACCTCCGAATCTTCCCGCGGCATAGGTTGCAATGTCCCAAAAGTCTTTTTCTTCCTCTTCTTCATCGTCCGCTCCTGTGGCTTCCATCCATACATCAACCGCCGCCCGTATGAAATCAAGTCCAAGCGGTCTGTCCCCGGTGATTCCTTCAAGAAGGCAGTTCATTAAGAAAACAGAAATCTCAAAAGCCGCAAGTCCGACCCAGTTTTTATCCCCAAACGCCTCTTTTGCGGCGTTAAAGGTGTTCGCAACCTCTATTTGGAACGGCGCTATAAGGCTGTACCATTTGGAATCCATGTGAAGCGGAACGTCGCCCTCGGCTCTGCCGCCGACGCTTCGCCTTGTTATGTCGTCCGCATAATCGATTGCGCTTTCATAAGCTCTGCCCCTCTCTCTGCCTTCAAGAACCTCCGGATTGTTGAGCGCCTTCGTATATGCCGTATGCCATATAAGTTCGGCGCCGAAACGGTCACCCGCTCCGAGCATCCAAAGAGCAAACTCTTTCGGTTTATCAAGAATATTGTTGCTTTGAATTTCTTTGGTAAGCTTGTCGATGGCGTCGCCCATATAGCGGCGGTTCATAAAATTGCTCTGCGCCCTTGCGTTTCTGATGTTTTCATCTTTTCCAAGACCGTTCAGCAAAGTAACGGCGCCTTTCGCCCAATCTGCCGGATTCTGTATGTAGAGCGAAGCATTGGGAAGGTTCCCTATCTGAACTATCGCGCTTCTGAAGTTTCCGAGAATGGCATTTGATTTAACTCTCCGGTTAATAACTTCAACAGCCTTCATGATGGCCCTGCCGTTGGCGCCCCATTCATCCGAAAGCCATCTGTCGATGGTGTCGCTCTTTCCGGCAATCTTGTTGGTAAGCTTGTCCGCATAAGCTGCGAACTGCCCCGCGTTGGTGCCTTTGCCCTTAACTTCGTTATCGGCCATCTCCGCCGCCGCGCGAATGGCACTGTTGACGTCGCGGAAATGGGATATAAGCGGGTCAAATGCAAGAAGCTTCTCGGCAATTTCGGTATATTGCAAAAGCCCTCCGACGGCATCCTCGGTGTAATAATTCTCTCCCGCTCTTCTTTGGGCAATGCTCGTCCAAATCGTTCTCGGCTTGGTGTCCGCGCTTTTGCCCGCAAGGTTCGGCGGAATTCTCTGGTCGTTTGAAAAGATATCCGCAATTTCCGCAAACTCGTTCGTAAGCTCCTGAAAATGCCTGAAATAGTCTTTCCTCGGTTTTATCTGCTTGTTCCGAAGGATTTCGCCGTTTTCGATTTGAGCATTAAGGGTTTCCCTGCTGATTTTCTTAACAAGCTCCCTGTTTTGAAATCTTCCGATTATTCTTTCCGCTTTCGCAATTCTTGCGTCGATGTTGTCTATCTGGCTTTGAATCTGTGCATAAATAAGGGTCGTCGGCTTTTTCCCCGAAAGCTGGGTTTGCTTTTCCGCTTTTTCCGCCTCAAGGTTTTCTGTAACTCCCCTGAAGTGTTCTATTTTGCTTTCGTCCCGAAGAATCCCCTTGTCATAGCTTGATATCCGTTCCCTCGCCTGCTCAACTGTCGCCGGGTAAATACTCTCATACATGGCATTAAGATCATGTAAAAACTCATCGTAAACCTCTCGGCAAAAATCTGCGCCCTCTTTTATCTGCTGCCAGGAATCCGGAAAATCCTTCTTGAGGTCATCAATGGTATATTCAACCGTTTCTCCCCCCTTGTTAATTTCCTTGACTCCTTCGCCTATGCGCTGAACGGCCTTGCTCTCGTTGCTTTTGGCTTTGATTCCAAGCTCTTTGAATTTTGCGGTTATCTGTTTCGCCTTTTCCGCGTATTTCTTTGCATAACTTCCCTGCGCTTCGTTAAGCGGTTTTTCGTAAAGCTCGTAAAGCTGTTGGCGAAGTCCCTTGTCATTTCCCGAAGCCTGGTCAAGCACCCTCGAAAAATCCTTCATGCGCCAAATGCCTTTATGCTCGGAATTAATTCTTTCGGCAATGTTTTTCCAATCTTCGGCGGTTTTCCCGCCGTCGGCTCTTTTCATGCTCGGGGTGGCTTCAGCCTGTTCCGTGCTCAAATTTTGAGTATTGAGCATCTCCTCATAACTTCTGCCGAAAGCCGGCGTGTTATTCTGTGCATTATTCTGCCCGTTGACATTTCCGGAATTTTGGGATATACTATTATTTGAAAGCGAACCACCATGGGCCTTTGAGCCCCTAACGGCAACAATTTTTGCTGAAGGTGGAACGCTTTTTTTCATTCTTCCCACATTGTAAACCGTTGCCGTCGTTCCATCGTGACCGATGGAAAATGTAATCTCATAATATTGCCCATCATAATCCTGAAAATAAGCCGTTCTGTATTCTAATCCCTTTGTTGCAAAACTATGATTTTTGGTGTCAGGTGACAACGCATTATTTGAACCTTTCGAAACCTCGGCGATTTCATCAATGTGGGCTTCAGCACGAAGTTTGACCTTAAATTCAGAAAGGGTCATTTTCGTTGGTTTCCCATGAATTGTTTTATAATTATCTCGAGCTTTTTTAGCTGTTTCTCGTTTTGTAATTGTAAGAACATCACCTTCCATTGTTGTTATATCAATGGAAGGTTTTTTATTGAGTAGCTGATCAAAGAAATTTGTTATATCCTTTCTCATATCATTAACTGTTTTTCCCGTAATAACATTTCTATTACTTCCCGCTCTTACAAAAACATCTCCGTTATCAAGCTCAACTATGTCAGCCTGCTCAACTCCCGCTCCCTGAATCTCCCCTCTGGTCGCCCAAGCCCTGGCATAAAGCTTTTCCGCGTTCCGAAGGAATTGCTCTTCGCTCGTTCCGCGGAATTTAACGATCATGTCGGATATCCAGTAACGTATGCGCTGAAAAAGGTTCGGATTCGTATTGCAAAGTCGGTTTATGGAATTCTCATCTCTGAAAAGATATTGCTCCGCAAATTTCGCAACGATTTCTTTGTCGGCGTCCTCTGCCGTTCTGATTTCCTGCCCTATAATGGAATAATCCTCCCGGATTCCCCTTCTCATGCTTTCAAGTTCCACTCCGTGAACCCTTTGTGCATAATCAAGAATCGTTTCCGAAAGATTTCCGTAAAATCCGCTGCTTTCAATTTCATGGGTAAGCTCATGAACAAGAACCTGCCGCAGCGGATTTTTTGCGTCCGGGTTTATGTAAATCCTGCCGTCCGCCGTGTGAAGTCCGTCCGAAATGATATCCCTCGAAAAGGCAACGTCGATTCCAAGCCTGTTCCCGATTTCCGAAACTTCGTCCATCTGTGCCTGAATTTTCGGGTCTTCAACTCCGAATATCCTGCTATAGATTTCTGGCCCGAAAAGCCCCTGCTGCGTTTCTGAAGCAGTTTCGCCGGGATTCTGCTGCGTTTCTGCAACGGCCGCGCGTTCTTCGCCGTTCTCGATAAAGCTTTCCGGCTTTTCAAACTGCTTTGCAGGGATGCTCTTCATCGTTTCCTCAACGGCATCAAGGTCCCCGGCGGCAACGCTTTCAAGGATCCTCGGGTCAACCGAATCAAGGTATTCTTTTATTTCTGCCGCCCTCTCTGCTTTTCCCTCTTCGCTGAAATGATAGGCTATTTCTGCCGGAAGATTAACGGCATTTGAAAATTCAAAAAGTTCTCCCGCAAGCGCTCCGATAAGTCCGGAATAGAAAAATTCCTTCACATCGAAAGAAACATCCTCCCGCCCGAGAATACTGTCAAAAACGTATTCAAGGCCGTATTCCGCCATCTCTTCCGCGCCTTCCGAAAGTCCGCCCAAAAGCCTTTTAACAATCGGCCCTTTTGCAATATCAACAACCGCCGCAACGGTTTTCCCGTCGATGAACTGCCCCGCAAGCCTGACCGCGGAATCTCCGATTTTCTTTGCCGCCGTGTCAACAAGCCCGCCGGATATGTGCCCGAAGGAACTGCTCCCCTCAAGCTCTTTAAGAACCTTTCCCCATGCAATTCCGGCCCCAAGGGCGGATATGGGGGAATATCCCGCTTCAATATAATCCGCGGTCTTGTCCGCACCGCCGGTAAAAGCCATATAGGAAGAAATGGGAACTCCCGTAACTGTGCTGTAAGCTCCCGCAACCGCCATGCTGTTGATCGCCCCCGCAAGCCCGAGGGCAACTTTCCCTATGGGGTTTTCGGTCTGCTCGTTCGCAAGGGCTTTCTGTTCTTCCGCGTGTTTTTTATATTCAAGCGCCGCGTTATCCTTATATGCTTCGGTTATGCGTTCTCCAAGGTTTTCTCTCCATTCCGGTGCCTTTTCCTCAACGGTCTCGCCGGAAGAAAACTCTCTCTGTTCGTCGGCTCCGGCTCTTTCGCCGATGTTTCCGCCTATGTTATAGCGCGCCGCCGCCGAAGGGGAAATATACTGCTTGTCCTTTGCTTTAAGCGCTTCGCCAATTCCGGTGGCATATTCCGCAATGGCCGCGCCGGGTGAATATATCCATTCGGCGGCCATTGCCGCGCTCTGGTTGTCAAGGGCGTTGTCATAAATCCCCTGCCTTAACTGCTTATCCATGCCCTCATAAACGTTCTTTATGTTTTCATTAAGGGCTTTCTGCCTTTCCTGCCTCCTGTTTTTAACGGCGGTTTTTGAAGAATAATCCCCCGCCGTCCTTTCGGCCATGTTTTCGGAACGTTCGATGGCCGCTTTCTGTGCCGGCGCAGTATAATTCTTTTTTTCGGAATTTTGCGAAAGTCTTTCGGCATCCTTCGCTCCGATGGCTTCCGCCTCTTTCTTTTTTCTTGCCGCTTCTTCGGCGGCTTTTCTTTTTTCTTCGGCAAGGCGTGCCCTCTCGGCTTCCTGCGCCCTCTTTTTTTCTTCTTCGGCTCGGCGTCTGTCCTCTTCTTCCTGCGCGGTTTTCTTTCCGAATACCGCCGAAAAATCCTTCGCCATGGCTTTCGCCTCCTTATCTGTAAACGTCCTCAACCTCCGCGGTCAAAAGCGGAACCGATGCCGAAACCGCCGCGGCATAAAGGTTGTAATATTCGTGGCTTCCGGAAACGTCATCGTTTTCCCGGAATATCCACCTCGCCATTCCGTAAGGGAAAGCCGCCCGGACCATGTTTTCGTTATACGGAATTTCGTCCGTCTTTGCCGAAACTTTCGGCACCGCCGCTATTTCCGCAAGGCCCTTTGTTCTTCTGTAAACGTTCTCCTGCTCAAAAGTTTCCGCCAAAAGCATATTGCACCAGGGCACCGCGAATTTCTGCATCTCAACATTGTCCGCCGGCTCCTCCGGAAGAAAACTCACCGCAATCTCATAACATTCGTTTACCGTCATTTTTTCTTCCCCCCTCATTCAAGCCGGATATTTTTGATTCTTATGGGGTTATCGGTCTCTCCGTTTACGTTCATAACCGCTTTTATGTAGTTTTCGCCCTTGATTTTTGAAATATCGAACGAAAGAACCTCGTATTCATCCGGAACTTTTTTGCTTT
>JAFUJP010000027.1 GCA_017473745.1 Oscillospiraceae bacterium | reverse complement strand
CCGGGGGAAGGTGGCACGCCGCAGGCGTGACGAATGGGCAAAAACATCGAAGCGCGCCCTGTGGGCGATGAAGCGAGATGTTTTTGGCGCCGCGGTCAAAATATTCAAGGCGAATGCCGCAGAATATTTTGGGCACCGCAAGAGGGCATATAACCAAGAACGCATAGCGCATATCAAAATTTGACAGGGTTTACGGCGGGAGCGAGCCCCCACCCTACACTGAAAATGCGATAATCTGCAAACCGTAGGGAACGCTCTTTACCGTTCCGTTTGAAAAAAATATTTTTGCAAACAAAAAACGACCTCCGCCTTCGTTTACACTCGCAAACCTCTCCGGCTAAAAACGATTCACAGAATCGTTTTATTAACGCCGTCGTCCGTTCCCGGTTCAAATCCCAATTTTACAAAAAATACGGAGAACGGCAAAAGCTGTTCTCCGTATTTTGGTGCGGATGATGGGACTTTCGTCGCGGCAAACTCCGCTTATCGGCATTTTATCTTTGATAAAACACCGAAGCCGCTTTGTTGCCGCTCCTCTTCCCCAAAAATCCTTTTTTGGATTTTTGGGGACCCCTTTTTGCGGTGGATTCAATTCAACATCATCATAAAAAAAAAGCCGCGATTCTGAAGAATCCCGGCTTTTTTGGTGCGGATGATGGGACTTGAACCCACAAGGCATTGCTGCCACTGGAACCTGAATCCAGCGCGTCTGCCGATTCCGCCACATCCGCAAAAATATAAAAACAGGTCTTTTTGATTTTTACACGGGGTGACCCATAACCTCCGAGGCGGGACTTTTTCAGATAAATCTTACTACGGCGACAGTCTGATCCGCATTCGCAAAAATTATTTTAACATTATTAATAAATAGTGTCAAGCAAATTTTCAAAAGCACTGATATTTTTGATTTTTTCGCAAAAACTAATATCAAAAATATCGAAAGGAATGAAAATAAAATGCAGATAAAGCGAATTTTATCTTTCGCTCTTGTTTTTGCGCTGATTTTTTCTTTTTCCGGCTGTATGAACCGGGATGAAGAAAACCCGAACAGCACCCCCGACGTTGTTCCGGAGGACGAACTTGTCATATATCACAACAACACCGATCTTGCGCCCATGCTTATGGCTTTGACGGAGGAATATTCTTCCGCCACCGGAAACAAAATTTCCGCAAAGCTTGCGGGCAGCGATTTTCTCGGTGAAATGAAATCCCAAAGCGCGGTGATTTACGTTGTCGATACCCATTCCGACCTTTCGGATTGGCATTCCGGCGGGCTTTTTTCGGATATTATGAATGACAGCGGCCTTTCCGGCGTTTCTTCCGGGATACCTGCGGGGCTTCAGTTCAATATGGCAGGGCTCGGCAGCTATGGTGTGCCGCTTATGCTCGAAGGTTACGGCTATATTTTTGACCGGGATATGCTTTCCGATCTTTTCGGAAGTGAAAATGTTCAAGCTCTCGCAAACGACCTTCGAACCTGTTCCTTCACAGAATTTGAAGGCTTTGTTGCCGCTGTGGATACCTATATTCAAGCCCCTTCCGCAGCGACGGTCACTCTTAACGGCAACAGCTATACTTTTGCCGCGGAAAAAACCGGCAGAGCCGCAAATCTTACGGGAGTTTTTTCTCTCAACAGCGAAAGCACCCGCGCCATGGAACACCTTCTCAGCTATGGGCTTGCGGCAAAATTTGGCAGCAGATATGAAGTGATGTCTGCGGATGAGGCCGCGGTTTCCGGCATGGAGGACGTTGTTTCGGCCTATATGGAAGTTCTTGACCTTCACACAAGCCATATTGCCGGTGCCGAAGGCAGCATCGGCCGCGGCGATGAATTCACCGGCGGCGATTACAACTATTCCACTTCCATCGATCTTTTCACCCGCGGCTACGCCCTTTTCTATCCCGGCGGCACATCCGATGCAGCGGATTTTGAAGAATCCGATGCCGCATTCGGCGAAAATCTCGATATCATCCCCATGAAGCTTCCGCTTTCTGATGACGATATCACCGCCTCCGGCATGACCGCCGAAAAGCTTCAAAGCTCCATCGTTATCGGCAGCCGCTATTATATTGCCATCAACCCCAGCGCGGATGAAAATCTTGCCGCCGCGGCGAGAGATTTTATCAACTGGATTTACACCGATGAAGCGGGACGAAACGCCTATTCTTCCGCTTTCGGCGGGGTTCCTCATAACTTTGAATATATCACGGAAGAAAACCCCGTCGGCGGAGAAAACGGAGTTGTGAACGACGGATCCGGCAGCGGCACGGATAATTCCGATACAGCCGGCGGTTTTGGCAGCGACACCGAAAGCGGAACCGTTTCACCCGAAAACGCAACCCCTTCCGGTACCGGCGAAAGCGATCAGGCAGGAATTGAAAACGAAAATTCCGGAATTTCTTCTGATGAAAACGGCTCTTCCGCAGGCGGAAACAGCGAAAGCGCAACCGACGGTTCCGCCCAGGGCAATGATTCCGCAAACGGCAGCACCGGCACCGAAATCACCCCTGAATCCGGCAATACCGCTGTTCCGAGCCACACCATCGAAGATTCCCTTCTTTCCGCAGTTGCGGATTATTACGCAAAAGGGAACTGGATCCCCGATATGTCAAAGGCTCTTCCCGTAGGGTTTGTCGAGGATATTCTCGACAAAAGCCTTTCAGATTACTGGGGAATGGAAACCTGGGCCGAAGAGGACAGAACAAGCTTTATCGACACCATCCTCGGCGGATGGAAAGAACGGCTTGACAAAAACAATACCGCGGTTGGTTAACAAGATAAAAGAGCGGAGCAAAAGCTCCGCTCTTATTCATCTGCAATTACATATTAATTGCCGGCCCGCCGCTTCGCGAAGCGTTTAAAGCCTTTCCCTGGGGCAAAGACGGCGAAGCGCGCCCTGTGG
>JAFUJP010000206.1 GCA_017473745.1 Oscillospiraceae bacterium | reverse complement strand
TGCGGCGGCATACGCCTTGCATACGGTCGATGCCTGCGCCAAATCCGGCTCGCTGTATCGCCCACAGGGCGCGCTTCGCCGTCTTTGCCCGAGGGGAAGGCTTTAAAATGCTTTGCGAAGCGGAACGGCCGGATAAATGCCGTTCCCTACCGCAAAACAATAATAAAAACGGGCGAACACACAGGTTCGCCCCACAAAATATTCAAAAAATAAATTTTGTATTTATTTTATTCTTCCGCTTCTTCTATTTTGACCTTTCGGCGTTTGCGAACCGCCTCGGTAAGAAGATATTCTATCTGACCGTTCACCGAACGGAAGTCGTCCTCCGCCCAGCGGGAAATTTCTTCCCAAAGGGTCGGCGAAAGCCGAAGCAAAAGCTGCTTTTTGTCTTTTTCTGCCAAGGCTTTCGCCCCCTTTCATCAAAATCTTTTATCAGTAAATGGAACCGGTGTTCACAATGGGCTGGGCGTCGTTGCTTCCGCAAAGAACCACAAGAAGGTTCGAAACCATCTGTGCCTTGCGTTCTTCGTCCATATTCACCACATTGTCGCTTTCAAGGCGTTCCAGGGCCATTTCTACCATGCCTACGGCGCCGTCAACGATGAGTTTACGGGCGGCAATGATAGCGGAAGCCTGCTGGCGCTGAAGCATTGCAGCGGCAATCTCGGGCGCATAGGCAAGGTGTGTGATCCTCGCTTCGGTAACTTCGATTCCCGCAATGCCGACGCGGCACTGGATCTCATCACGAAGGCGCTGGGCAACTTCGAGGCTGGAACCGCGAAGAGATTTTTCGTCGCCCTCTTCGGATTCATCATAGGGATATTCCCTTACGATGTTGCGGAGCGCCGCGTCGCACTGGGTTGAAAGGAATTCAACATAGTTGTCAACGTTGAAAACGGCTTTTGCCGGATCAATAACATGCCAGATAACAACTGTCCCGATTATAACGGGGTTGCCAAGCTGGTCGTTTATTTTCTGTTTATCGTTGGTAAGGGTGATTTCTTTGAGAGAAACCCTCTTGCTGGGGCTGATACTTACAGAAGCGGTGGAAGCGTTCCCTTTAAGGCTTGCTTCCGCGTTTGCTGCGGCGGCCTTTTCAAGAGCATTTTCTGTGGTGGGGTTGATGGCGGTGGCAAAGGGATTTATAAAGAAAAATCCCGGTCCATAAAGGGTGCCGTAATAATCACCGAAAAGTGTAAGCACATAAGCTTCATTGGGTCGAAGGGTGCGAAGACCGCAAAGAAGAATCGGTATCACTATCAAAGCCATTATACCGCAAATTATCATTAAAATCCAAGCAAGCGGAAACAAAATTACACCGTCGAGCATTATACATCCGCCCACAAAACCGGCGATTGAAACAATCTCCCCTGTTATCAGAAGCAAAAGCATCGCCATGCCGTTTTTCGGCTTAAGTTCCTTGCTGTAATCGTTTTTTACATTTGCGTTCATAAATAATCATCCTTTCTTAGATGTAAACTCGCCGTTTTGATATCATTTTGATATCAGTTATATATTACAACATCATGGAAAGAATGTCAATATTTTTTTACAAAGAAACACAGCCCGGGACTGTAAGGTCACGGGCTGTGTTTCTTATTTATGTATCAGGTCAGTTTGAAGAAAACAAAAATTGCAATAATAACAATCAAAGCAATAAGTATATTGGGGATCCCGAAGCTTTCACCGAAAATAAGCGTATCAAAAAAGCTTTCAACCGTTTCTTCGGCAGATGATTCCAACGGCTCGCCGTAAGTGACGTTAAGCGTAACCGTTTCACCCGGTCCGAGCACAACGTCCGTTGTGTTTGCTATGGAATCTTCCGCCAGCTTATAGCCTTCAGGGATAAGCTGTTCAAGGTTGGTTATGGTAACGGCTTCCGCATTGGTGTTTTTTACCGTGATGGTCGCTGTTATGGGTTCCCCTTCCTCATAAACTTCCTTATCCATCTGCACCGTAACCTCGAGCCCCTCGTGCTCCATAGAACTTGCAAATGCCGGCAATGCCGTGAACTGAATCAAAACAGCCGCAAGCAAAAGCGCCGTCATAATTTTACGAACCGCTTTCATGGGTTGCCTCCTTCTTAGCTTTATTCTGAATATATTTTATGACTTTTCATCTTTTCCGTCAACAGGCTTTTGGGCGGGATTTTTCTGAAATGCGGATTTTATTGAAAAAAGGAGTTCCCTCCCGAACCGCATAGGAAATCATCATGAAAGCAAAACCCGCGGCAGGACCTTCGCAAAAAACGCACACCCCTTTTTGAAGTGCGCGTTTGTAAATATCTTATTACCCGAAAGTATCAAGCACAAGCTTGAAAGCGCCGTGGATACAGGCATCCGTATCCAGCGCCGCAAAATAGAATTTGACGTTTTCGTTGGCGTGGAAAACGTATTTTCTAAAAGAGCGGACTATTCCCTCCATCGCAGGCTGTCCGATTTTGCAAAATTCACCGCCGAGCACGATGGTATCCGGGTTGAGCACGCAGCAGATCCCCGCAAGAGCATGGCCCGCATAATCATAGACCCTGTTCATAACGTCCTTTGCGATTTTGTCTTCCTCTTCCGCCGCTTTGAGCACGTCTTTATAATCAAAGAATTTCTTCTTTCTGAGAACGGATGCAGTCTGAGTGTTCACGAGCATGCGCCGTGCAACACGGACTATTCCCGCCGGGGAACAATACTGCTCAACACAGCCGTATTTTCCGCAGGTGCAGGCTTCTTTTTCGGCTTTATTTACTACTATATGGCCGATTTCGCCGGCGCCGCCGTTGGTTCCCCAAACAAGCTTTCCGTCGCAGACTATTCCGCCGCCGAGACCGGTATTCATAGCCATAAATACCATGTTGTTGCTTCCGCTTCCTTGCCAGCATTCGCCGAGGGCAGAAAGGTTACTTATATTGCTGGCTTTAACTTTCATCTCGGTTAGACCAGTAAGAGCACGCTCGACATTAAAAACGCCCCAGCCGAGATTCACGCATTTGTTGACAACGCCGGAACTGTTTACCGGGCCTGGAATACCGATACCGATGCCGATAATATCGTCATCCGAAACGCCTTTCTTTTTGAGGTATTTATCAATTTCCTTTGCAACCGTGGGGATAATCTGGCTGCCTTCATTCAAAACCGGCGCCGCAATTTTCCATTTATCAATAAGGTTTCCATCTTCATCAAAAAAACCGAATTTAATGTTGGGACCGAAAATGTCAACTCCAAAGCCGTAACGCATAAAATACCTCCTGATGTCTTTTCTGAATTTATTATATCAACAGCAATTTTTATTTGCAACGAATTATTCGCGAAAAAACAGCGATAATGCCAAAATCTGCGCTTTAAATAGATGAACAGCTTTTGTTTTGTGGAAAATTATTACAACTGTTTTATTTCGAAACAACTTTTCTTTCATCTTTTGAAAAAGCTTTCTCAAAACCCACACAAATCTTCCGTTAAATACGGCGGATAAAACACTTTTTCACACAGTCAACAAAAAGGATATCGCGATGGAAGCTTGACCGGAGATGCTCTGCGAGGCTGAACGGTCGAGACCGTTCCCTACAATGAAACGGCGAGCCGACACAGCCGAGCTGTCGCGGTATATTGAAAACCGTTGCCGGCTCCGAACGGCGACGGTGGAGATTAGAAAACTCCGTTCGTTCGGTGGTGAGTTTATTCCCCCTTGAGAGGGACATTATGGGGCCCCCGAAAAGCCCGAAGGCTTTTTGGGGAAGAGGAGCGGCAAACGAGCGACTGAGGAATGCCGCTTTTGCGGCTTTCCGAAAAAAGCGAACTTTGGCGCGACGAGCGGGAGCGAGCGGGTAGGGGTGAACGTGTTTCTTTGCACGGGCAAAGAAATGGGGTAAGTAGTACATTTGCCGATATTCGCAAACTTGACAGGGTTTCCACCCTTCCGTCACCTGCGGTGACACCCAACTCTTGCGGTGCCCAAAATATTCTGCGGCAT
>JAFUJP010000026.1 GCA_017473745.1 Oscillospiraceae bacterium | reverse complement strand
TTGAGGGGAAGGTGGCATCGCGGAGCGATGACGGATGAGGTGTTTCTATGCAAACACGGAAATTAGCGGACAAACACCTCATCACCGCCTTCGGCGGAGCTTCTCCTCAAGGAGAAGCCTGCCCTCCGGGAATCCTTTTTTGACGGGCGCACACGCAGGTGCGCCCCTACATTCACGTTCTGCACTTTGGTGCGGTAAACAATAATTTACCATGGAAAAACCGGGCGAAGAAAATCTCCGCCCGGTTTTTCGGTTTGGTTGTATGAGGAAATTTTGGGGATAGCAGATTTTATGCCGCCTTTGCGGAATAGATTGCCGCAACGCGGCGGGCGATTTCGCGTCTTTCACGGCGTTTCATGGCCTCGATGGCTCTGGTGCAGTTGATGCTGCCCCAAATGCCGATATATGACGCGGCGAAGGAAATTCCGCCGTAAAGAAAAAGCTCTGTGTTGCTGATGGTTCCGAAATCGCTTGCGCCCGCAATGCCGAGGATACCGATGATCCCTGCTGCTGCCATGATTTTAAAGATAGTGTTCAAAACATATGTTCTTTCCATTTTACTACGTCCTTTCCTGATGTATATATGGGGTGTGTTCGATAAAATCGAACATCTGTTCGTTTGTTGTGATTACATTATAGCACCCAAATTTCAAAAATCAAGGGGTTTTTACAAAAAAAATCGAACAATCGTTCTTATTGGTGCGAAAATGACGCATCACCCCAAAAACCTGTTTGCAAATATGTTAAAAAATTAGAAATATATGATTTTATTATAAAATCCCATAAATAAAACAAAATTTTGCAAAACATAAAAGCTTTTTCGAGGGTATGTTTTGAAAAAACAAAGAAAAAAACACGCCTATATTGACAAAAATTTAACATTATGATATAAATATATCGGCTCAATAAATTGAAAAGGAGAAAATTATTATGGCAAAAATTATCGGAAGCCCCACCAGATATATTCAGGGAAGAGGAGAACTTGTTAACCTTGCAAAACATGCGGGCGCCATCGGCGAAACCATGTTCATCCTTGTCGACAAATTTGTAAAACCTATCGTTATGCCTTCCATCGAAGCGGGTATGGGCGATAAAAAATATGAGGTCGTTGAATTCGGCGGCGAATGTTCCATGACCGAGATCAACCGCGTTATCGAGCTTCTTAAAGAAAAAGGCGGCGAAGTTGTTGTCGGTATCGGCGGCGGCAAAACCCACGACACCGCAAAGGCTGTGGGCTATTATACCGGAAGACCCGTTGTTATCGTTCCCACCATCGCTTCCACCGATGCTCCCTGCTCCGCTCTTTCCGTAATTTATACCGACGAAGGCGTATTTGAAAAATACCTCTTCCTTCCCAGCAACCCCAACATCGTTCTTGTTGATACCGACGTTGTTTCCAAAGCTCCCGCAAGACTTCTTGCCGCTGGTATCGGCGATGCGCTTGCAACTTATTTTGAAGCAAGAGCCTGCGCACAGAGCCAGGCAAGCAACTGCGTTGGCGGCAAACCCACCAAAACCGCTCTTGCCCTTGCAAAACTTTGCTATGAAACCCTTCTTGAAGACGGCGTTGCCGCATATCTTGCGGTAAAAAATAAAGTTTGCACAAAAGCTGTTGAAAATATCATCGAAGCAAACACTTATCTTTCCGGTATCGGTTTTGAATCCGGCGGCCTTGCGGCAGCTCATGCCGTTCACAACGGTCTTACCGCCATCGAAGCAACCCATAAATTCTATCACGGCGAAAAAGTTGCCTTCGGTGTTCTTGTTCAGCTTGTTCTTGAAAACGCACCCAAGGAAGAAATCGAAGAGGTCGTTACCCTTTGCCAGGAAGTCGGCCTTCCTACCACCCTTGCGGATCTTGACGTAACCGAGATCAAACCCGAAGAGATCATGGCTGTTGCGGAAAGCGTTTGCGCACCCGGCGATACCGTCGGCAATATGCCTTTCGAAGTAACCCCCGAAGACGTTTATGCGGCAATTCTTGCGGCAAACGAAATCGGCGAATATCTCAAATAATTTTATAAAAACAGCGGCTTCCCTGCAGAAAATGCGGGGAAGCTTTTTTATTCAGCAAATAAAATCAAGAAAAAGCGGCAGGATGATGCTATAATGTTTTCAGAAAAACAAAGCGGGGTGAAAAATTTGAACGAATGGGAAAAAGAAGTGCAGACAATAATTGATGAAATTGATGGCTGCATAAAAAACAGAACGGATGAAAAAATGTCACTCGCGCATCTTGCCGAAAAACTCGGCTATTCGGAATTTTACGTTTCGAGAAAGTTCCGCGAAATTTCGGGGATGCAATTTCGGGATTATCTTCGCCAAAGAAAGCTTGCATTTGCGCTTAAAGAACTTCGGGATACCGGGAACAAAATTCTTGATATTGCGCTGAAATACGGGTTTTCTTCCCATGAAGCTTTCAGCCGCGCCTTCAAAAAAGCTTACGGGATGACACCGCGCGAATACAGAAAAAATCCCGTTCCGGTGGTTTTGCAAACTGTGATAAAGCCCTTTGACTGCTATCTTCTTGAAAAAGGCGCGGCGGAAAAAAACGGTTCGGCGGGGGAAATAAAAACCTATTTCGTAAAAATTCCCGCACACAAATTTTTGCACATAAAAAACTACGAAAGCATCGGTTACTGGGATTTCTGGCAAAAACAAAGCCTTATCCCGGGGCAGGATTGCGAAACGATCTGCGGACTTCTCGACAGCATCAAGGGGAAGCTTGATGATGAGGGCGGAAACGAGGCCGACAGCGGAAGCGGGCAGGTTATAGCCTATATAAACGACCCTGCGGGCAGAATATGCAGCTGGGGGATACCCCTTGCGGAATGTTACGGCGCCCGGCTGCCTTTTGACTATGAAGGGGAAATTCCGCCGCAGATGCTTATGATTGACGTTCCGGAAGGGGAATACATAGTTTTCGAGCATGGCCCTTTTGATTTTGAAACCGAATGTGCCGCAGTCGAAGAAAAAATTGAAGCGGCTATGAAAAATTTTGATTATTCCGGAACCGGATATCGTCTTGACTTTTCGCCGGGAAGGATTTTCTATTATCTTCACGACCCGAAACGCTTTTGGAAGTATATCCGTCCGGTAAAAAGAACGTAATTAAAGCACCCGAAAGGGTGCTTTTTTAATGCGGATTTTAAGATGGAACATTTACAGCACCGAGGTGAAGAATGTGGTTGTAGGGGCGCACCTATGTGTGCGCCCGTCAAAAAAGGATTCCCGGAGGGCAGGCTTCTCCTTGAGGAGAAGCTCCGCCGAAGGCGGTGATGAGGTGTCTGTCCGCTAATTTCCGTGTTTGCATAGAAACACCTCATCCGTCATCGCGAAGCGATGACACCTTCCCCTCAAGGGGAAGGCTTTAAATGCATATAAACAATAATTTATCGCGTAAACATTTTTGGCGGTTTTAACGCATATAAATTCTGAAAGGGAGGTGGCGCTTTTGTCAAGGCTTCGGAATTTTGCGGTGAATGCGGGGATTTTGACCGTGACCTCGCTTTCTCTCGGCGCGGTGGGGGTTCTTTATAATGCCTGGCTTACGAGAAATCTCGGTTCCGCCGGTATGGGACTTTTTTCGCTTATGATGGCGGTATATCGCTTTGCGGTGACTTTTGCCTGTTCCGGTTCGGGCCTTGCGGCAACGCGCCTTGTGGCGGAAGAAACCGCCCGCAAAAACGGAAAAGGCGCCGCCTCCGCTATGAGCAAAACCTTGCTCTACAGCCTTTTCTTCGGTGTTCTCGGCGGAGTTATTCTTTGGGCGGCAAGTAATTTTGCCGCAGAAACCATGGTTGGGGATATCCGCGCGGCAAAGCCTTTTAGGATACTTGCTTTTTCACTGCCCTTCGTCGGAATTTCGGCGGCTTTCAGCGGATATTTCACCGCTGTGACAAGGGTTTTTCCTTCTTCGGCTGCGCAGATTTTTGAACAGCTTTCTCAGATGGCTTTCACCGTTTCGGTTTTCGCGCTTATGAAGCCCGATGACCTCGGCGAAGCCTGCGTTCTCGTTGCGGCCGGGAGCACCGTTTCGGAGGCTTTGGCCTTCGCTTTTCATTATATCCTATATAAAATAGACAGAAACCGCCATCCTTTTATCGGCGGAAAAGGGTGTGAAAGCTTTTCTATGTGGAAGCGCCTTGTGTCGATCGCTTTTCCGGTCGGGGCTTCGGCGGTTCTGCGTTCCGCACTCAGCACGGTGAAGCACCTGCTCGTTCCGGTTTCGTTGGTAAAAAGCGGAATGTCGAACGAAACGGCCCTTTCGGAATACGGCATAGTTGGGGGAATGGTTCTTCCGGTGCTGACTTTTCCGTGCGCGTTTCTGCTTGGTTTTTCGAATCTCCTTGTGCCCGAGGTAACGAGATATAAAACACTCGGGCAGGAAGAGAAAATAGATAGGGTCATGGGCTATGTTTTTCGTATGACCCTTATGTTTGCCATTGCGGTTGCGGCGGCCCTGATGGCATGGGCGGATGAATTTGCGGTTATTCTCTACAACGAACCCGCCGCCGGAACGGCAATCCGCGCCCTTGCACCAATAGTTACGGTGATGTATCTGGATTCCGCCGTTGACGGGATCCTTAAAGGCCTTGGGGAACAGGTGGCGGTGGTGCGCTATAACGTGTATGACACGGCCATGTGCGTAGGGCTTGTTTACGGCCTTGTGCCGCTTTTCGGGACTGCGGGCTATCTTGCGACAATAGCTATAAGCGAGGTTTTTAACATGGCGCTTTCGGCTTCACGGCTTGTTTCGGTAACCGGTTTTAGGGTGAATATGGTGCGCTGGGCGCTGGTTCCAAGCCTTGCGGCAGCTTTGAGCACGGCACTTTCTTCTGCGGTGCTCAAATTTTTTCGGCCGGAAACAGGCGGAGCACCGCAGGTTATCCTTGCGGTGCTCATAATGCTCGCCGTTTATTATTTTCTTCTGCGCCTGTTCAGATGCATCAGAAAAGAGGATATTCTTCTTGCAAAAAGAATTTTCACAAAATAAAGCGGCAAAGAGAGAACTATCTCGCCCCGCCTTTGTGTGTAAATTAATCACCCGAAGGGAACACCGACGCTTTGTGAATCCTGCCTTGCCGTTACAGCCCTGTAATCAAACCGCAGGCAGGAATATAATATTTTTCAATTTTCCATTGTCAATTTTCAATTTAATATGTATCCGCCTTGCGGCGGAAAAATTATCCTTTGTATTTGAAGGATCTGCAGTCGGTACATTCGGATTTGGTGGGGTTGGTTTCGTGGGTGCCGACCTCGATATGATCGAGGCTGCAGCAGTTGCAGTCTCTGCAGTGATAGGCGCAGTTGTTGACGCTGCAGCCGATGTGTCTGTTAGCTTCCATAATAAAAAACCTCCTTCTCGTTTTGCTATTATTTTTAACGAAAAAGGCGGCAATATTCAGGAAAAATGTTCTATTTTATTTTTTTTATTCATAAAAATTTTATGACATAAAACAAAAGAAGCGAGGATGAGAAACTTATGAAAGACAGCAACGTTTACCGCGACATCGCCGCAAGAACGAACGGCGATATATATATCGGTGTTGTGGGCCCGGTTCGCACCGGAAAAAGCACCTTTATCAAGAAATTTATGGAAACTCTTGTTATCCCGAATATCGAAAACGACTATCGGCGCGAACGCGCCACCGATGAACTGCCTCAATCCGCCGCGGGCAAAACCATTATGACAACCGAACCGAAGTTCGTTCCGGAAGAAGCTGTCGAGGTAAATCTTGACGGCGAAACCAATCTTCGGGTGCGGCTTATCGACTGCGTCGGATATATAGTACCCTCCGCCATCGGTTATTTTGAAAACAACGCGCCGAGGATGGTGCTCACCCCTTGGTATGAGGAAGAAATTCCATTCAATATGGCGGCGGAAGTGGGCACGGATAAGGTAATAGCGGAACATTCCACCATTGGCCTTGTGGTAACTTCCGACGGTTCCATAAGCGACATTCCCCGGGAGGAATATCACGAGGCCGAACAGCGGGTAATAGCCGAGCTTCGTGAAATTGATAAACCTTTTGCGGTTTTGCTCAACTGCGCCGCGCCCAATTCGCCGGAAGCACAGGCGACCGTTTCTGAAATGGAAGCGGAATACGGCGTTCCGGTAATCGCGCTGAACTGCCTTAAAATGAACGAAAACGATATCCGCGAGATTCTTTCCGGCGTTCTCGGAACTTTCCCCATACGCGAAGTGGCGGTGGATATGCCGAAATGGCTTGTGGGTCTTGATAAGGAACACTGGCTTCGAAAAGCGGTCATCGAACCGGTGGTCACCGCCGCAAGAGGAATTTCAAAAATTTCGGAGGTACGGAACATCGTTCCCGCCATTGCCGATTGTGAATATGTCAAAGATGCGGCGGTAAAGAGCATCGACCTCGGTACCGGCAGGGCGGATCTGACCATCATTATCAATCCGGAGCTTTTTTATAAAATTCTCAGCGAGGAAACGGGGCTTGAAATAAACGGAGAAAGCGGCCTTATGCCCTGTATGCGGGAACTTGCGGAAATAAAACGAAAATATGACCGCATACGCGGCGCCCTCGACCAGGTGGAAGCGGTCGGCTATGGAATCGTTATGCCCACCATCGACGAGCTTACCCTTGAAGAACCGGAAATTGTTCGTCAGGGAGGAAAGTATGGGGTAAAACTTCGCGCTTCGGCACCTTCCATCCACATGATGCGCGCGGATATCACAACAGAGGTTGCCCCGATTGTGGGCAGCGAAAAACAAAGCGAAGACCTTGTTCGCTATCTTCTTGATGAATTTGAGGAAGACCCCACAAAAATCTGGGAATCCAACATTTTCGGAAAATCCCTGCATGAGCTGGTAAACGAGGGGCTTCATACAAAGCTCGGCCGCATGCCCCAGGAAGCAAGGCTTAAACTTCAGGAAACCATCAGCCGCATCATCAACGAAGGCTGCAGCGGGCTTATATGCCTGATTCTTTGATAAATATGGCAAAAGACCGATACATCATAAGGTGCATCGGTCTTTTTTGCACAAAAAAACGGCAGGTCATCGACCTGCCGGATTTTCAGCTGTTAGAATTGCTCGGAAACTAACATCTTTTGCTCTTTTTTGCTCTGACTATATGATACCCGTGGATTGTGATGACATTGTGATGAAGTTTTTTCACTTTAGTTACAATATAAAACCAGTTTGGTTAAACTTTCGCAAAAAGATGTTACAAAGATAATTATTGTTTATATCACCGCGGTAAAGAATGTGGTTGTAGGGGCGCACCTATGTGTGCGCCCGCCAAAAAGGATTCCCGGAGGGCAGGCTTCTCCTTGAGGAGAAGCTCCGCCGAAGGCGGTGATGAGGTGTTTGTCCGCTAATTTCTGTGTTTGCATAGAAACACCTCATCCGTCATCGCTTCGCGATGCCACCTTCCCCTCAAGGGGAAGGCTTTAAATGCATATATACAATAATTTACCGTTCCATTTAAAATCTGCATAAAAAAAGCACCCTTTCGGGTGCTTTATGTATTTAATTGAGCCCGCTTGCTATAACGAGAACCGCAATGGCGATTCCGATTGCGAGAAGAAGGGGGATACCTTTTTTGTTCGGCTTTGCAATTTTGAATTTGATAATAAATGCTGCCGCGGTCACATAAAGAATAAGCTGGTATATAATGGGCATTGCATCACCCAAAAGGGATTTCATTCCGAAGATACAGGGGAATATAAGCGCCGCAGAGGTTACCGGAAGGCCGTAATAGGTTTTTCTTCTTCCGGTTTCGGTTTTCTGGCGCCGGGCTTCGTCAACGTTGAAATAAGCAAGGCGGATAACCGCGCAAAGAAGATAAAGCGCGGCCGAAACATAGAAAAAACCGCCGTCGAGGCCGATCCCGTAGCCGATGGCTATGGGAAGAACGCCGAAGCTGACAAGGTCGCAAAGGGAATCGATCTGTATGCCAAAGGCTTTTTCGGCATCGGTGCGCTTCATGGTGGAAGCAACTTTTCCGTCAAACATATCTGTAAGCCCCGCAAAAAGAAGACAGATAACGCCCCAAAAGGGGTAACCGGAAGCGGAAAAGAAAATTCCGCAAACAGCCGCCGCCGCCCCCATATAAGTGAGAATTACGGTATAGTTATAAAAACCGATGAGATTCATAAAATAACCCCTTAATAATAAATATTTATAGATTTATTAACAATTTGGTTGTATAATACAAATAAATAAAAAAGTAAGGCGGTAAGCAAAAGCTTATCAGATAAAAAATTTATTATCATATATATTAACACAAATTTCGACATAATACAAACTTTTCTTGTTTTGGGGTGATTTTTTTGGATAGTTTTGTAAGTCTTAAAGAAGTCTGCAAAAGGTATAAAATGGGCGAAGTTGTCATAACTGCTTCGGATCATGTCAGTTTTGACATCAAAAAGGGCGAGTTTGTTGTAATTGTGGGCCCTTCCGGCGCCGGAAAAACCACAATTCTCAATATACTCGGAGGAATGGATACCTGTGACGAGGGCGATATCATAGTGGATGGATGCAATATAGCGAAATATAATAATCGCGAAATCATCACATACCGCCGCCATGATATAGGCTTTGTTTTTCA
>JAFUJP010000205.1 GCA_017473745.1 Oscillospiraceae bacterium | reverse complement strand
TCCGCGCCGGAGTCAGCTTTGTTTTGTCAATAAAAATCTGGCCGACGGCGCAGATAAGCCCGCCGACAATGAATGCTTTGAGATATTCCAAGTTATTATCCTCTCAATTTATTGTAGGGCGGGAGCTTGCTCCCGCCGTTTGTATTTACAGCGGTTTTCGGCGGGAACAAACTCCTGCCCTGCGTTGATTAGCTAAAAGATATTCCCTTTTTCGGAGGAATAGCAGATTAAGTGTGCAACCCCGGGGATGGTTTCGCCCTGCTGAACGCTGGTTGGGCTCATAAGGGCGCCGGTGGACATGACAAGCACGTTTTTAAGCTCTCCGCTTTTTATTCGCGGAAGAACGTGGCCGCTGACTACCGAAGCACTGCACCCGCAGCCCGAAGCTCCGCATTCCACCTGCTGTTTTTCCCTGTCATAAATCATAAGGCCGCAGTCGTTATAGTTCCCGTGGAAGTTATAGCCTTCTTTCGCCATAAGTTCCACAAGAAGCGCCGAACCAACGTAACCGAGGTCGCCGGTGAGAATGAGGTCATAATCCGAAGGGTCTGTATAGGTATCCTTAAAGAACTGCGCAAGGGTCGCCGCAGCCGCAGGGGTCATGGCGGCGCCCATATTGTTCTGGTCGTTGATTCCCAAATCTTCCACCGTTCCGAAGCAAACCGCCTTGATGTATGGCGGCCCCGCCTCTTTTGAAATGACCGCCGCGCCGGCGGCTGTGGCAGTCCATTGGGAGGAAGGCGGCCGCTGTCCGCCGTATTCAAGAGGAAAGCGGTATTGGCGTTCTGCCGAGCAGAAATGCGAGGAAGCCATTGCAAGGCAATGCTTCGCGGCGGAATCACAAAAGACAGAAGCCAGCCCCGTTGCTTCCGCATAAGTTGAACAGGCACCGTAAAGCCCGATATAGGGCACCTTTTTGCCCCGCACCCCATAGGCGGAAGCAATGCACTGGTTGAGCAGATCGCCGGCAAAGATGAAATCCATATCCGCCATGGAAAAACCGCATTTTTCAAGAGCCTTTTGCGAAGCGAGTTCCTGCATTTTGCTTTCGGCCTTTTCCCATGTTTTTTCACCGAAGCGGGAATCTTCGTTTATGATATCAAAATCTTCACCGAGGGGGCCTTCGCCCTCTTTTTTTGAACCGACGGCCGCGGAAGATGAAACGCCGACATCGCCGTCGATGATAATGGTTTGTTTCCCGATTTTATGAGCCAAAAAATCACCCCGTTTTGTGGTTATTGTTTGCGGGAAAGCCTTGTTTATGCAAAAAAGAATGATATAATGAAGAAAAAGGGGTGAGTTTATGAGAGTTATTAAAAATTATAATTTTAATATTGGCACAAAAATACCTTTTACAGAATTCCCACAAATTATAAAAACTTTTATGGAGAAACAGAATTTAAGATATAAAAAATTTCTGTATTCTTTTGAAGATGATTTTATAACAAACTCTTGTTCGCGAGCTATGAAGGCTTGTCCTAAATTCGGCCCTATTATAGATGCACCGAAAGGTTGCGGATCGTATCAATATCTTACGAATATTGGATGCGATTCTCCTGTTACAGAAGAAGATATCCTCGCTCTTATGCCGAAAATTCACCGTTCTTTCGGTTTTTCGGAATCAAAATTCATATATTCCGATGTTGACTTTTTTTCAAGACTTATTCCTTCTGAAACCGAATATGAAACAAAATCTTTTCCGGTTTTTCCAAAAGGGTCAAACATAATTTTTTCAAGAGACAGTGTTTTTAAAGATTCGATGATTACTCTTCAAATCGATATTCTTGATGGAGAAAAACTTCTTGATGCTTCTTCTTACCGGGACGCAATAGCAGAACTTTTGCCTAAAATAAAACATAAAGAAAGGACCGAGGTTTTTCTTTCTTCTGAAGAAAATTCAAAAATTGAAAACAATCTTGAAAAAGCAAAACCTTTTGCATTAGAAATAGAAGCGCATTTAACTGAGAAAATTTGCGGAAAATATAAAAATGTAAAAGACAGTTCCTGTTTTAATTTTGCCCCCGTCCTCAAAAAATTCTGCAAAGAGTATGACTGGGAATATGTTTGCTATGATTCTTTTGAGTTTTTTGTAAGAAAAAAACTACAAGGCGGAAACTATCTTCATTTGCTGATAGATATTGCGCCTTCAAGATTCCGGGTTAGCCCAAAGCTTTCTTTGTGCGGAATTGGTTTTGACATCCCGCTTTTCGGAGAAGAATTTCTCCCCAAAACAGAAGAAGATATCAAAGGATATTATAGGAATTTCTTTGAAGCAGTTGCGGAAGAAGAAAAAAGTGCTTTTCCCGAACTTGAAAAGTTTTTTGAACGTTCCCCGGATTGGTTTGTTCCGGATATGTATCATTTTGTAAATTGTGTTTTTAAAGAAGACTGTTGAGGTACGCAAAAGCGCACAGGATTTCCCTGTGTGCTTTCTTTTAAATAATCTGATATAGGGAACGGTATTTATCTGACACCCCAAATCTTTGATTTGGCTGGTGGAAGATATGCTTTAGCTGACCGTTCCCTTTTTATTCGGGCGAACCGATACAGCCGAGCAGATGACATTCCCTACAGCAAAAATATTCCTATTTCAGTGTAGGGCGGTGATCCCTGAAGGGATTACTTCGCACTTCGTGCTCAGGGCACCTGCTCCCGCCGTAATCCTATCCGATTATGATAAGCGCTCCGCGCTCCCGAGTTGCCCTCATCCGTCATCGCTTTGCGATGCCACCTTCCCCCGAGGGAAGGCAAGCGCTCCGCGAAACGGAACGTCAGCGCCCTGAGCGCAGCGAAGAAGTGCCCTTGGGGCAGACGACGTTCCCTACGGTGAAAATATCGCCCTACATTACAACAGACTTAATACCCAATAAACCGCTCCATAAACCACACTTGCCAGAACCCCGTAAACGATGACCGGCCCGGCGATGGTAAAAATTTTGACCCCAAGCCCGAGCACGAAGCCTTCGCTTTTGAATTCCATTGCCGGGGCGACAACAGCGTTCGCAAAGCCGGTTATGGGAACGAGGGTTCCGCCGCCGCCGAATTTTGCGATGTTGTCATAGACCCCGAACCCCGTGAGCACCGCCGAAAGCCCTACAAGAGTTATTGAGCACGCCGTTGACGCCATGGGCGTGCTCAGCCCGATGCCGAGATAAAAATTGAGCACCGCCTGGCCGATGGTGCATATCGTTCCGCCGATGAGGAACGCTCCGGTCATATTCCGAAGGCTTTTTGTTTTTGGAACGGCCTTTTCGCCCATTTTTTTGAATTCATCCGATGAAAGGGACAATTTTTTCACCCTCCGTTTTTTATTCTTCGGGGTTATTGTTCGGATTTCGGGCAAAAATATTCCCGAAGATTTTTATTCGGGCGGTGTTTTGATGAAAAAATGGGGCAAAACGGCCTTCATCAGTGTTTGCGCCGGCTTTCTTAACGGACTTTTCGGAAGCGGCGGCGGAATAATCGCCGTTCCGCTTTTCAAAAAAAGCGGACTTTCGGTAAAAGAAGCCCACGCAACGGCGCTTTTGATGATGTTTTTTCTTTCGATGGTTTCGGCGGGGCTTTATCTTTATGAGGGGCGGCTTTCTTTCGGCGATGCCCTTGGTTTTCTCCCCGGTGGGGTCATCGGCGCGGTTCTTGCTTCGATTTTCTTTCGCAGAATGAACCCCGCCTTGCTTCGGAAAATTTTCGGCGGATTCGTGACTTTTTCCGCCGCAAGAATGCTTTGGGGGATAATTTCTGAATGGATATAATGGATTCGATTATCGGATTTTTTGCCGGTGCCGCCGGCGGTATCGGCGTTGGCGGCGGCGGAATTTTGCTCTTATACCTCACCGCCTTTGCGGGCACGGAACAGCTTGCGGCCCAGGGGATAAACCTTGTTTTCTTTCTTCCGACGGCGGCTTCGGCCCTTGTTATGCATATTAAAAACGGATTTGTTAAGTGGCGCAGCGTGGCGGTTTCGGTGCTTTGCGGAATACCGGGCGTATTTTTCGGCTCTTTTATTGCCGGAAGTATTGACAAAACCCTTCTTCGTGGCGCATTCGCCCTTCTTTTGCTCGGGATCGGGCTTAGGGAGCTTTTCAGAAAAGAGGAGTAAACCATATTAATTTAAATGCCGCCATGAAACGGGAGCGAAACTGAACGGTCGAGACCGTTCCCTACATTGGATTAGATGATAACCACAAGCCGAACAGGGTTTGCCCTCATCCGTCTTTCGCCTTCGGCGAAATCCACCTTCCCCCGGGGGAAGGCTTTAAAGCGCTCCGCGTTCTTGGGTTACGGGCGAACACACAGGTTCGCCCCTACGACGTTTTTAATAACGCAACGAGCGTGCAAGATTTGTCAATTTAGTGTAGGGCGGGAGCTTGCTCCCGCCGTAATCTTTGTTTACGGAATGGTCAAGACCATTCCCTACAATAGAACGGCGAACCGACATAGCCGAGCCATCGCGGCATATTGAAAACCGTTGCCGGCTCCGAACGGCGACGGTGGAGATTAGAAATCTCCGTTCGTTCGGTGGTGCGCTTTACCCCCTTTGAAGGGGGATTCTCGCAGGAGCGAGAATGGGGGTAGAAAGGCGTTTCTCTGGCAGCATAAACGCCGAAGCGCGTCCTGTGGACGATACAGCGAGGCGTTTACTGGCGCAGCCGTCGGCTTGACGCAAGGCGCATGCCGACGCGGCAAGACGCTAACGGCAAGAGTTCTACCGCCGTCTCTTTGCGCCGTCAAAGAGATGGGGTTACATAACAAATTATAAAAAAACGGAACGGTCAAGACCGTTCCCTACGGTAAACCCCTCCGTCAAAACCTTCGGTTTTGCCACCTCCCCTGTTAGGGGAGGCAAGCGCTCCGCGTTCTTG
>JAFUJP010000204.1 GCA_017473745.1 Oscillospiraceae bacterium | reverse complement strand
TGCAAGGCGTATGCCGCCGCAGACGGGCGCTAATGCCAAGAGTACAGGTGGCACGGCGCAGCCGTGACGGATGAGGGCGAATCAGGAATGCGGAGCGCACATCAAAATTTGACAGGGTTTACGGCGGTGGCAGGTGCCCTGAGCACGAAGTGCGAAGTAATCCCTTCAGGGACCCCCGCCCTACACTGAAAATACAATAATCTGCAAACCGTAGGGAACGGTCTTGACCGTTCCGTAATCCAAGAGCGCGGAGTGTTTTAAAGCCTTCCTCATCCGAGGAGGTTTGTACCGTCGCCGTTCGGAGCCGGCAACGGTTTTCATTTTGCCTTTTCGGCTCGGCTTTATTGGTACAATCTGAAATGGAAAAAGGAGCACTTCTTTACGAAGTGCTCCCCAATGACAGGTGTTTTTTAATGGATAATTGACAATGGAAAATGGAAGTGAAGGAAGCGGATGTAATATGAATTAAATTAAACCGAGAAACCTTGCGGTTTCCGCAACCGGAAGGCCCATCACGTTGAAATAATCGCCGACTATGCCCTTGACGAGCACGCTGCCTTTGCCCTGGATGCCGTAAGCGCCCGCTTTATCCATCGGTTCGCCTGTGGAGATATATTTATCAATAGTTTCGTCAGAAAGTTCATAAAATTCAACCTCGGTTTTCTGAACGAAGGAACGGACTTTGCCGTTTTCGGCAACGGCAACGCCGGTATAAACAAAGTGCTTTTTGCCCGAAAGGGCTTTGAGCATGGCGTGAGCATGGGCTTCGTCCTTCGGCTTGCCGAAAATTTCGCCGTTGAGCACGACCACTGTATCCGAGCCGATTACGGTGTCATCCGGGCGAAGCTTCGCAACGGCAAGGGCCTTTTGCTCCGCAAGGATCGCGGGAACTTTTTCAGCGGAGGTGCCTTCCGGAACGAATTCCTCACAGCCGGAAACAAGCACCTCGTATTCCGGGATTATAAGGCTTAAAAGCTCCTTCCTTCTGGGGGAGCCGGAAGCTAAAATATACATCAAAAAACCTCACTTTTTGGCTTATCAAAGCAATTTTTCAAGGGCGGCAAGCTTTGCGGAAATACAGAAAATTTCCATCGCATCAGGAAGCTCGGAAAGGGGCGCGAAGGTCGGCGCAATGCGAAGGATACTGTCCGCCGGGTCGCTGCCATAGGGATATACGGCGCCTGCGCCGGTTATGACAAGGCCGGCTTCTTTGCAAAAAGCAACGGTGCGCTTTGCGGTGCCGCCCATAAGTTCGGCGGAAACAAAATATCCGCCTTTGGGGCTGTTCCAGCGGGCAATGCCGGATTCTTCAAGCTCGTTTTTGAGCACCGTGAGCACGGTTTCAAATTTCGGCTTTATAATTTGAGCCTGTTTTTTCATATGTTTGAGCACGCCATCGAGATTTTTGAAGAAAAGCACATGGCGCATCTGGTTTATTTTATCCGGACCGATGTTCTGGAATGAAAGCATACGTTTGAGGTCGGCAATATTGGCGCTTGATGAAGCAACCGCCGCAAGCCCTGCGGTGGGGAAGGTTATTTTGCTTGTTGAACCGAGCATATAGACCATGTTGCCTTTTCCGTTCGCTTCGGCAAGGCGGAGGAGGGAAGGAATTTCGTCCATATCGCCTTCAAAATCAAGGTGATGAACGGTATAGGCGTTATCCCAGAAGATACGGAAATCCGAAGCCGCGGGCGAAAGCTTTGCAAAACGTTCGACCGTTTCGGCGGAATAGGAAATCCCCTGTGGGTTGGAATATTTCGGAACGCAGATTATGCCTTTTACGTCGGGGTCGGTGATGAGAGCTTCTGCCTCGTTCATATTTGGCCCGTCGGATTTCATTTCAATGGGGATAAGCTTGAAACCGAAAAGCTCGCCTACGGCAAAGTGGCGGTCATAGCCCGGGGCGGGGCAAAGAAGTTTTCGCTCTTTGCATTCACACCATGGGGCGCTTCCGCCCGGAAGGCCGTGGCACATGGCGTGGGCGATGAGGTCATAGAAAAGATTGAGAGAGCTGTTGCCGGTGACGATAACGTTTTCCGCCGGGGCATCAAGGATTTCGCCGAAAAGGCGGCGGCATTCGGGAATTCCATCCACAACGCCGTAATTGCGGATATCAAAACCGTTTTCGCATTTGAAGTTTTCGGTTTCGCTGTTTATAAGGTCGAGCATCGGAAGAGAAAGGGCGAGCTGTTCCGGGCAGGGCTTGCCGCGGGAAATATCAAGTTTAAGCCCAAGGGATTTTTTATCGGAATATCGCTTTTCAAGGGCGGATTTTTCCGCAAGAAGCTCTTCTCGGGTCATTTCGGAATACTTTTTCATGCTGTCACCTCTTATTTCATATATGATGTGTCGCTCATTTTTTTGATGAAGCGTTTGCCTTCGGCGTTTTCAAAAAGGAAGGAGACTCCGCCGGAAACACCAAAAATTTCGGTTTTTTCAAGACTTTCCACCGGAAGACCAAGCCACATCGCGTTGAAAACACTTAAAAGATCGCCATGGGAAACGATGATTATTTTTTCGTCATTGCTTTTTGTGATTTCGCGGAAGAATGGCAAAAGTCTGTTCCATTCTTCCCGGCGGCTTTCTGCGGAAGGGAAAAGCCGGTCGTCAACGGTGCGTTCGGGTTTTTCCATATTTTCCCGAAGCCACTGAACGGATTTTCCGACGGCTTCGCCGAGATTGCGTTCACGAAGTTCTGTGCGGAAAACCGGCTTTATATCAAGATATTCCGCAGCGGCTTCGGCGGTTTGTTTCGCGCGAAGAAGGTCGGAAGAATACATAACGTATCCGTCGGAAAGTTCAGCCGCAAGGTTTTTGCCGATGTTCTTCGCCTGTTCAATGCCCCGGGGAGAAAGTTCCCAGTCAGTCCATGAACCGACCATTCCGTTGGTATGATGTACGGATTCAGTATGCTGGATGGTGATAATAGTTTTCATAGTACCTCTTTTTTGAAAAAATTACTGTTCCGCGGCGGGGAAGATATCAATCAGCTTCGCCGCAAATCTTCTGATAAGGTTGGCATCGAGGACGTTGACTTTTCCGTCACCGTTGACGTCGGCGGAAACAAGCTGTTTTTCATCGAGCTTCTCAAGCTCCGCCGCATAGCGGCGAACAAGGTTCGCATCGAGAACGTTTACCTTTTCATCGCCGTTCAAATCGCCGAGGGTAAGTTCGTCACTGTAGTTTTTAACGTAAGAAAAAGTTCTTTGTGTTCCGGTTCCGTAAGGAATAAAAGTTATGGTGGCGGCTTCTTTGTCTATGCACAGGATTTCACAGCTTTCTTTTCCTGCAAGGCTTTCATCACGTTCGGAAACGAAATCAGTAATTTCAACGGCGTCTTCGGGGATTTCTTCCGAATAGCTACAGGATATGGATTTCAGCCTCAGGCCGTTTTTGTCAAAAACAGCTATGGGAGCAGGGGTCATTTTGGCGGAGGTCCAGTAATAATTATAACCGACGGCGGCTGCATCCGGGATGGAATTGCAGCTAAAGACATAGATATGTCCGTCAATATCTTTGAAATAATATTTTCCTTCGGAAAGTCCATTTAAAGATGCAATATAATATCGGTCGATGGAACCGTTGTCACATCTTACCTGAATACGGTTGATTCCGGAAATGATGGAATTGTTATCAACGTGATTGTGTCCGTGAATGAAACCGATAACGGTAATCGGGCCCTGTTTGGAATAATCCATGCTTACGGAGTATATATCGCCGTTTTCGGTATCAATGGTATTGATATAATTGCCGTCATCGATTTCGGTCAGCCGCTTATAGACGGTGATGCTTTTTTCTATGGCAGTTCCGTTCTGGGCGGCGGCGAGAATATCAAAAAGTATAAGCTGGTTGCCATAAGGGCTGTATTCGTGCCCGAAAACGATAACGGACCAGGCAGAAGGATTGGTTTTATCCGAAAAATCAAGTGCTTTTGAAGCAAACCATGTAAGCTGGGTCTGTGAAACGCGAAGGGTTTGCTGATATCGGATATAGGAAGGAATTTCGCTGTTTTCGTTAAAAATATCGCTTGTGTTGAGAATAATCATGCGGATTTTTGCACTTTCATCATCAACGTAGTAATATCCGCCATGGGGATTCAAAGGGTCAACATGGACATTTTCGTTTGATTCGAGATGTTTTACAAAAATATCGTAATTTTCTTCAGGGGTCATCACAACGTCAAGGCTGTTGCTTCCGCCGTTAACGCCGCAGATGCCTACATCGTGGTTACCGTATAAATAGAAGCAATTGGCTTCTTTACCGGAAAGGCTTATACAGTTTTCGAGAAGCTTTTTTGCGGTGCTTTTTGGGGAGTGGGAATAATCCACATAGTCACCGAGACCAATTTGATAATCAACAACGCCGTATTTCATAATACCCGGATACTTAAAATATTTGTTTTCTTCATAGCTGTGATTATCTGCAAAAAGAAGGA
Organism: Oscillospiraceae bacterium; assembly: GCA_017473745.1. Classification (GTDB taxonomy): domain Bacteria; phylum Bacillota; class Clostridia; order Oscillospirales; family Ruminococcaceae; genus UMGS1668. The sequence continues at coordinate 3,038 of JAFUJP010000204.1, read as the reverse complement.
TGGAAAGATTGGGATCAAGCGCTTCGACTTCATTTATTACACGAAGGCTTTCTTCGGAATATTCAGAAGGGAGTTCCGGAACATAAACTGCAACTGAAATACTGGAAATCTTTGCACAGGCTTCGGCGCTTGTTCCGCAAATCTGAAAACGATATGTTCCGCTTTCGGCAATGGTGTATTGCAAAACGGCTTTTCCGTCTTTATCGAAATTTTTGGTTACAAGGAACTGATTGTCAAGGGTGCGGATGGTTGCGTTGATTTTGCCGCTTAAAATCTCGAAATCGAAAGAAAAGACGATTTTTGTATCAGCTTCGAGAAAAACGTCATAACGAAGGTTTGCATAATTGGAATTCGTCATGGTCCAAACGCCGTTATCGTATGACCAGATGTCTTTATTTGCCGAGGTGGGGGCCGCAACATCAATAAGGTTTTCTTCCGCAAAGGTCGTTTCGTTTAAAATACAGAAAGACATAATTAAGGCAAAAAGAAAACAAACTGCCGTTTTTATGAAATTTTTCATAAGGCCCTCCGCTGTAAGAAAAAGTTGTGTGAAAGAAAAATGCAAAAAGCCGGAAGGAAATTTTCCTTCCGGCTTTGGTTTTATTATCAGAATTCTGCGGAACCGGTGGTTCTCGGGAAGGGAAGAACGTCACGGATATTCTGGATTCCGGTGAGATACATGATGATGCGCTCGAAACCAAGGCCATAGCCGGCGTGCTTGCAGCCGCCGTAACGGCGAAGGTCAAGATACCAGCTGTAATCTTCCTCTTTAAGACCAAGCTCGTTGATGCGGTCGATAAGCACGTCAAGGCGCTCTTCGCGCTGGCTTCCGCCGACGATTTCGCCGACTCCGGGAACAAGAAGGTCAGCCGCGGCAACGGTTTTGCCGTCGTCGTTCTGGCGCATATAGAATGCCTTGATTTCCTTCGGATAGTTGGTTACAAAGATAGGAGCTTTATAAACTTCCTCGGTGAGATAACGCTCGTGCTCGGTCTGAAGGTCACAGCCCCAATAAACGGGATACTCGAAACGGTCTTTGACCTCGGTAAGGATTTCGACAGCTTTGGTGTAATCAAGGCGGACGAATTCCTGTTGGCAGATGGTTTCAAGGCGCTCGATAAGGCCCTTGTCATAAAAATCGTTGAAGAATTTCATTTCGCGGGGGCAGTTATCAAGAACATAGCGGAAGATATATTTTATCATATCTTCGGAAAGCTGCATTTCGTCATCAAGATCGGCAAAAGCGATTTCTGGCTCGATCATCCAGAACTCTGCGGCGTGGCGCTGGGTATAGGATTTTTCTGCGCGGAAGGTGGGGCCGAAGGTATAGATGTTGCTGAATGCCATTGCCATAGCTTCGCCCTCGAGCTGGCCGGAAACAGTAAGGCCGGTTGCTTTGCCGAAGAAATCCTGGCTGAAATCAATGCTTCCGTCCTCGTTTCTCGGGGGATTGGAAGGATCAAGGGTCGTTACGCGGAACATTTCGCCCGCGCCTTCGCAGTCGGAACCGGTGATGAGCGGGGTATGAACGTAAACAAAGCCCCTGCTCTGGAAGAACTGGTGGATAGCAAAAGCGGCGGCGCTTCTTACGCGGAAAGCGGCAGAGAAAGTGTTGGTTCTCGGGCGGAGATGCGCAATAGTGCGGAGATATTCAAGGCTGTGGCGCTTTTTCTGGAGCGGGTAATCCGGGGTGGATTCGCCTTCGATGATGATTTCATCAGCGTGAATTTCAAAAGCCTGTTTTGCATCGGGGGTAAGAAGGATTTTGCCGATTACGGAAACGGCGGAGCCAACGTTGAGTTTATTGATCTCCTTGAAATTGCTGACGTTATTTTCCTCATAAACGACCTGGATATTGGTAAAGCAGGTTCCGTCATTAAGTTCGATAAAGCCGATGGATTTGGAGTTGCGGGAAGTGCGAAGCCAGCCGCAGATTTTAACGCTTTGGTCGGCGTAAGCTTCCGGAGAGGCAAAAATGAGCCTCAGCTCCGTTCTTTTCATGGTGATCACCTCATGTTAATTAATAATATTACACTTTAATATAGCATATTTTGAAGTCGGTTGCAAGCAGATGAAAAAAATAAGTTTTCGGGAAGAGAAAAAATGCGGTGAAACCGACAAAAGCACTGTTGACAAGGGCAGGGTTTGTTATATAATTATTATGTATAAATATGCTTAAACAGCATGAATTCCGGAGGGACGGGCATGAAAAAATCCTTGAAGAGAATAATAAGCCTTTTGCTGGCGATAAATATGGCGCTTTCTTACGTTCCGGTTTTGGCGCACGGGCTTGAACTGGAAGTTGTTGAGGGAACGGAAACTGCTGAAACCGATGAGGTTGAAAGCGGTGAGGGGACGGTTTCCGAAGAGGAAGAAGTGTATTCCATTCTTGTTCCTATTGATAGTAATATCAATTTTGTGGGTATGAGCATTTGGTGGTACGACGGAAGAACACTTGTGGAAAACGGTGTTGGCGGTGGTGTGACAGCAAGGGGATATCAGACCCTTCTAAAAGAATGCTTCACTTTCAAATCCAGCCGGAATTACTGTTATTCAGGATATTCTTTAAGTGGAACAAATGCAGATGATTCAAGAAGTATTATAAATGCAGTTTCTTCGTGGACGGGAGAAACCGGGGATATTTGGACATTGGATACAATTACCAATGATTTTAAGCGTGATATTCCCATAGGTACCATTGAGGATTACATAAATAATACAGGAATTACTACATATTACGGTGCTTTGCGTGCATTCAGCAATAAGGTTTTTGAATTAAGCGGTAAAGAAGCTGTTGTTATATGTTCCAATGCTCTTCGCAGAAATAATGACGGATATACTTCAACAAGCGCTAACACACAGGGACATACTCTTGCGGATTATGAAATCGCGCTGAAAGAAATAGCTGAATTGAATGGATGGTACTTTGTCGATCAATTCAATCAGAGCGGAATTACGGATGAATTGCTTGCAACAGTTACATTGGACGGTCTTCATTTGAATAATGCTGGTTATGAAATGGCTGTCAAACCTTGGAT
>JAFUJP010000203.1 GCA_017473745.1 Oscillospiraceae bacterium | reverse complement strand
ATGCCCATACGGATTTTTTTGCAAGGTAGTTTTTACCTTTAAGAATAGCTTTTGCCTTATCGCAATCGCAAGCGGTAAGAGCGGCAACAAGTTCTTTGGTGGCAACTGCGTTTGCTTCGCCGTCGTTAAGGGTTTCAAGATAGTTGTTTGCGGCGGTTACAGTTTCGGGATTGCTGCCGTTTTCTGCAACGTCTTTAACTTTTGCGATGTAGCTGCTGCGGATAGCTTCCTGGCCGAGGAACATACCATAACCGTATTCTGCGTTATCCTCGAAGAGGGAGTTTGCCCATGCGGGACCTTTGCCTTCTGCGTTCTTGGTATAAGGAGTGGAAGGTGCGGAACCGCCCCAGATGGAGGAACAGCCGGTTGCATTGGCGATATACATTCTGTCGCCGAAGAGCTGGGTTACGAGTTTTGCATAAGGAGTTTCGCCGCATCCTGCGCAAGCGCCGGAGAATTCGAGAAGAGGACGGCGGAACTGGGAACCTTTAAGGGTGTTGGGTTTGAATTTCTGGCTGACTTCGATCTTTTCGGGAATGTCAAGACCGTATTCAAATACTTTCTGTTCGCCAAGCTGGCTGTCGAGAGCTTTCATTTCGAGAGCTTTAACGCCTTTTTTGCCGGGGCAGACGTTTACGCAGGAACCGCATCCGGTGCAGTCGAGAGCGGAAACGGTGAGTGCAAACTGTTTGCCGGGAACGCCGGTCATGGGAAGAACCTTGGTGCCTTCGGGTGCGGAAGCAAGTTCTGCATCATCAAGAACAACGGGTCTGATTGCTGCGTGGGGGCAGACATAGGAGCACATATTGCACTGGATGCAGTTTTCGGGAAGCCATTCAGGAACGTCAACGGCAATGCCGCGTTTTTCATAAGCTGCGGAACCTGCGGGGAAGGTGCCGTCTTCGCGTCCGGAGAATACGGAAACGGGAAGTTTGTCACCTTTCTGTGCTGCAACGGGAACAAGGATGCTGTTGATGAAATCTACGATTTCTTTATCTTCGCCGGTTGCAACAGGGGTCGGAATAGCGCCTTCTGCTTTCTTCCATTCGTCAGCAGGATAATCAACTTTGGTGAAGCTGGTCATGCCGCGTTCGATAGCTTTATAGTTCATTTCAACAACTGCATCGCCTTTTTTGCCATAGCTTGCGTATGCGGCTTCTTTCATGAATTTTTCAGCTTCGTCGGCGGGGATGATTTCAGTAATTTTGAAGAAAGCGGACTGGAGAATGGTGTTGATTCTTCCGTTAAGGCCGATTTCTTTTGCGATGGAGATACCGTCGATGGTATAAAGCTCGATTTCGTTTTCCGCGATGAAGCGTTTTACATCGCCGGGGAGGCGTCTGCCGAGTTCTTCAACGTCCCATGCACAGTTGAGAAGGAACTTGCCGCCTTTTTTGAGAACAGCGGTCATGTCGTATTTATCAACGTAAGAGGGGTTGTGGCATGCAACAAAATCAGCTTTGTTGATATAATAAGTGGATTTGATGGGGGATTTTCCGAAACGGAGGTGGGAAATGGTAACACCGCCGGATTTTTTGGAGTCGTATGCGAAATATCCCTGTGCATAAAGGTCGGTATGGTCGCCGATGATTTTGATGGAGTTTTTGTTTGCACCAACGGTACCGTCGGAACCGAGTCCCCAGAACATGCAGCTCATATTGCCTGCGGGAGTGGTATCGGGGTTTTCTTTGATTTCAAGGGAAAGGTTGGTGACGTCGTCCTCAATGCCGAGGGTAAAGGTGTGTTTGCCGTTTGCTTCTGCATTGCGGTAAACAGCGATGATCTGTGCAGGGGTGGTATCCTTGCTGCCAAGGCCATAGCGTCCGCCGAGAAGTTCAACGTTCTCGAACTGGGTTCCGCGAACTGCCGCTGCAACGTCGAGGTAGAGAGGTTCACCGATGGAACCGGGTTCCTTGGTTCTGTCAAGAACGGTAACGGTTTTTGCGGTTGAGGGGATCGCATCAATGAAATGGCATTTGCTGAAAGGTCTGTAAAGGCGAACTTTAACAAGGCCGTATTTGCCGCCGTTTGCGTTGAGGTAATCAATGGTTTCTTCGATGGTATCGCAAACGGAACCCATTGCAACGATAACGTGCTCCGCATCCGGTGCGCCGTAATAGTTGAAGAGCTTGTAATCGGTGCCGATTTCGGCGTTGACTTTGTTCATGTATTCTTCAACAACAGCGGGAAGAGCATCATAGAATTTGTTTGCGGCTTCTCTTGCCTGGAAGAAGATATCGGGGTTCTGTGCGGTGCCGCGGGTTACGGGGTGGTTGGGGTTAAGCGCATTTTCGCGGAATTTTTCGATTGCGTCGAAATCAGCGAGTTTTGCGAGCTGGTCATAATCCCAAACCTCGATTTTCTGAACTTCGTGAGAGGTTCTGAAACCGTCAAAGAAATGTACGAAAGGAACGCGGCCTTTGATAGCGGAAAGATGTGCAACAGGGCCAAGGTCCATAACTTCCTGGGGGTTGCCGGAGCAGAGCATTGCAAAACCGGTCTGGCGGCAGGCATAAACGTCGGAATGATCGCCGAAAATGCTCAGTGCGTGGGAAGCAAGAGCCCTTGCGGAAACGTTGATAACACCGGGAAGAAGCTCACCGGCGATTTTATACATATTCGGGATCATAAGAAGAAGACCCTGGGATGCAGTGAAGGTGGTGGTAAGTGCACCGGCGGCAAGGGAACCGTGAACGGAACCTGCGGCGCCTGCTTCGGACTGCATTTCGGTAACCTGTACCTTATTTCCGAAAATATTGGTTTTTCCGCTTGCGGCCCATTTGTCAGCAAGTTCCGCCATTACGGAAGAAGGGGTAATGGGATAGATTGCTGCAACATCGGTGTAAGCATAAGAAACATGTGCGGCAGCGGTGTTGCCGTCCATAGTTTTTTTAGAACGTGCCAATGTTTTTTCAACTCCTTTTGATTAAACATAATTGAACATCATAATATTATCATGTATTGGCCGTTGTTTCAAATGTTTTTCAAAAACTTATATAAAATTACAAAAATATTTACAAATAAACCGAAAATTTATCCGTAAGCATAAAAAAGAGCCCGACGAAAATATGCGCATTAGTCAATTTTGACGTTTGCTGTCACAATCATTAAGTTTTTGGAAAATGTTGAAATAACCGCACTTTAGTAGTATAATAAACTTGGATATTTATATAAATAACAGGAGGCATAGATATGGCTTCTCATTTCAGCGTAAAGCTTACAAAAATCATAAAAGACTTTAATCTTGAAAAAATATGGGCGCCCGAAGATATAAGCGATATCAAAATAAGCACGAACGAGCTTAACCGCCCGGGCCTTCAGCTTGCCGGGTTTTATGAACTTTTCGATCCGGAAAGAATTCAGATCATAGGAAAAACCGAATACAGCTATCTCAAGGATCTCGGGGCAAAGATGTATGAGGCACTTGATGTTTATCTTTCGAGAAAGCCGATGGTAATTATATTCACATGGAATCTTACTGTTGACAGAAAATTTCTTGAACTTGCACAGAAATATCAGGTTCCGCTTTACAGAACTTCAGAAATGACCTCGGAATTTATGTCCGGCCTTACCCAAACCCTGAGCATCGCCCTTGCAAAGCGCATCACAAGGCACGGCGTTCTTGTTGAAGTTTACGGCGAAGGCGTTCTTCTTTACGGCGACAGCGGGGTCGGCAAAAGCGAGGTTGCCATGGAGCTTATCAAGCGCGGCCATCGCCTTATTGCGGATGATGCCGTTGAAATCCGCAGGGTTTCAAACCGAAGCCTTGTTGGAACCTCGCCCGAAAATATCAGGCATTTTATGGAGCTTCGCGGGGTTGGCATTATAAACGCAAGAAATCTTTTCGGTATGGGTGCGGTAAAAAAGAGCGCAAAGCTCGATATGATAATAAACCTCGAGCCATGGGATAACGACAAAGTTTATGACCGCATGGGCGCCGAGGATGTTTATACAAAAGTGCTCGACGTTGAGGTGCCGTTCTATACCATTCCCGTTCAGCCCGGGCGCAATATCGCTGTTATTGTTGAAGTTGCTGCAATGAATAACCGCCAGAAACGCATGGGGAACAACGCGGCTCTTGAACTTATGGAACGCATCAGTATGCCTTCGTGGGAAGATGACGATGACCTCGGCGAATGGGATTCCTATTTCGGACTTGATGAATAAGGAGGAAAACCTTTTTGAATAAAGAAGCTTTTTATAAATTTGCCGAAGAAAAAGGCATAAAGTTTATCGAAAACGAAAACCTTTCAAAACATACCTCTTTCAAAATCGGCGGTCCTGCCGAAATTTTCGCAAATCCCGCAAGCACAGAGCAGATTATTGCAATAATAGATTTCTGTAATGATAATAAAATTCCGCTTCTTCCGCTCGGAAAAGGTTCAAACGTACTCATTTCCGACAGCGGCATCGGCGGCATTGTTTTGCATTTTGGAAGCGAATTCGGAAAAATAAGCCTTCTTGATGAAGAAACCGTTTATTGTGAAGCAGGAACGGGCCTTGCTGCTCTTTGCAATTTTGCTCTTGAAAATGAACTTACAGGGCTTGAATTTGCTTATGGGATTCCCGGTTCCGTCGGCGGAGCTGTTTTTATGAATGCGGGCGCATACGGCGGTGAAATCAAAGACGTTATTGTTTATGCCGACCACGTTGACAAAAACGGAAACGTCGGAAGATTCACCGGCGAAGAACTCGAAATGAGCTATCGTCACAGCGTTTACAGTGCAAATGAATATTTTATAACCGGCGCGGCGTTTAAGCTTCAAAAAGGCGACAGAAACGAAATAAAAGCAAAAATGGATGATCTTATCGGCCGCCGTTTTGATAAACAGCCTATGGATAAACCTTCAGCCGGAAGTACCTTCAAAAGACCCGAAGGTGCATTTGCATCCGCACTTGTTGACCAATGCGGATTGAAAGGATACCGTGTCGGCGGTGCGGAAGTGAGCACGAAACACGCCGGATTTGTTGTGAATGCAGGCGGTGCAACCTGTGATGACGTGCTCAATCTTATAAAAGATGTTCAGGAAAAAGTTAAAAACGACACCGGCTTCTTCCTCGAACCGGAAGTTGAAATTTTAAGATAACATAAAAGGGAAGGGCGGAACATAAAATATGTCCTTTGCGACCAACTTAAAAGACGAGCTTTGTAAAGACGTCCCCGAACAGGAAAGTGCGCTTCATGCGCTTTTATATGGATTTTTGCTTTTTTCACATAAATTCAGCGCAGATGAAATCAGTTTTTCGGTGGTGCATGAGCCAACAGCAAGGCTTTTTGCCGAAGCGCTTGCCACCCACTGCGGAATTTCTGCAAAAATAATTTTTCATGAACGGGCAAGGGGAACTCTTTATAAAGTCAACATAGAAAAGGCTTCGGAACGAAGAAAAATTCTTGATGCTTTCTATCATGCGCCAAAGGAACCCCATCTTCGCATAAACCGTGCAAATATCGAAAATGAAGAGGATATACCGTTTTTTCTTCGGGGGGCGTATCTCGTCTGCGGAAGCCTTACGGATCCGCACAAGGAATATCACCTTGAATTCGACGTAAGTTTTATGAACCTTTGCCGCGATCTTTCGACCCTTATAGGAGAAGTTCTTTCACAGCCTAAAAGCACGATCCGCCGCGGTTCTTACATAGTTTACTACAAAGAAAGCGAAAATATCGAGGATATCATCACCTATATCGGGGCGATGCTTTCTTCCCTCGAAATGATGAATATAAAAATTGAAAAGGATATCAAAAACCGTGTCAATCGTCAGATGAACTGTGAAAATGCAAATATGGATAAAACCCTTAATGCTTCTTTGCAGCAGGTGGAAGATATCAACTATATTTTCGGGAAGAAAGACAGAACTTTCCTTCCGGAAGAACTTCGCCAGGTGGCGGAGCTTCGGCTTGAAAACCCCGAAATGTCCCTTCGGGAGCTTTGCGAATCCGTTGAACCGCCTCTTTCCCGTTCCGGAGTTAACCACAGGCTTAAAAAAATAAGCGAGATTGCAAACAGTTTAAGAAACGGAAAAATCGAATAAAATGGAACAGATGTATTCAAAAAAAGAGATCATTAAACAGATGTTCAAAATCGGGATTCCGGTTGCGATGCAGAACTTTGTCTCGGTTCTGGTAAATATGCTTGATACTATCATGATCGGCTCTGTGGGCGAAGCCCAGCTCGGAGCAATAAATCAAGTGAATTCCCTTTACGTTTTTTATAATATGTTCGTATGGGGAATAAGCATGGGCACCGTTGTTATAACGACCCGCTATTGGGGAATGAAAAAAATAGACCCCATCCGCGATATGATCGGTTTTGCCATGCGTATCAACATCATAGCGGGGCTTTTGCTTTCCGCCGTTACCCTCACCGTTCCGGAACTTGTTATGCGTATATTCGCAAAAGATCCGGAAGTAATAGCATACGGCGTTGAATATTTAAGCGTTATGGGCTGGATTTACGCATTGCCGGCAGTTTCGACAACTTTTCTTTGTAATCTTCGTGCGATACATGATGTCAAAGTTTCCGTCGGGGTATATACCGCTTCCTGCCTGACAAATCTTGTGCTCAACTGGGTGCTTATTTACGGAAATCTCGGCGCGCCGCGGCTTGAAGTGCTTGGCGCCGCAATAGCAACGGCCATAAGCAAAACTCTTGAATTTGTGCTCGTGCTCATTTATATGCACAGGTTTGAGCATCAAATCAATTTCCGCTTCCGCTATATCTTCGCGAAAGCGAAACAATACGTTCCTTCTTTCATCAAATTCGGAATTCCGGTTTTCTTCAGAGAATTTATCTGGGGATTTGGTATGGCGATACAATCTGCTACCCTTGGCCAATACAGCAAGGAATTTCTTGCGGCATACAGCCTTGTAATGGTGGTGCTCGATCTTTCGACTGTTGCCATGTGCGGCTTTGCCAATTCTTCGCTTATTCTTATGGGTAATATGATTGGAGCCGGAAGGGATGAAGAGGCCAGAAAGTGGAGCAGATTCTTCCTTTACGGCGGCATAGGTGTCGGAATTTTTATGGCAGGCGTCGTGTTTATTCTGCGCCCGTTTGCGCCGAATTTTATTGAGTGTACCGAAGAAACGGCAAACTACATAAAACAGATGCTCATAGTCTGT
>JAFUJP010000202.1 GCA_017473745.1 Oscillospiraceae bacterium | reverse complement strand
GTATATTGAAAACCGTTGCCGGCTCCGAACGGCGACGGTCGAGATTAGAAACCTCCGTTCGTTCGGTGGTGAGTTTATTCCCCCTGGAGGGGGAGTCGCTCGCGGGAGCGAGCGGGTAGGGGTGAACGTGTTTCGTTGCGGTCTTACCGCGTTTCTTTGCACGAGCAAAGAAATGGGGTAAGTATAAAACCCCTCCGTCAAAACCTTCGGTTTTGCCACCTCCCCTGTTAGGGGAGGCAAGCGCTCCGCGAAACGGAACGGTCGAGATGTTCTCCATAAAATAAGGGCGCCGCTTTTGCGGCGCCCCTAAAGGTTTATCCGAATATGAGTTTTGATACAAAGGCGGGTTTTCCGTCGCTGGAACGGATTCCCGCGGCGAGGGTCGCCCCCTCTTCTTCCGAAAGGCGAAGTTCAACGCTTTCCCCAAGCCGAAGCTCTCCGGTAAACCCAAGCTCGAAGCGTGAAAGCTTCCCGAGCAAGGCTCTTTTTTCTTCCGGCAGCGCATCTGTTATAAGATCACCGTAGCGGAAGTTGTTTACGTGGCCGAGGGCATCTATCCAGCTTGGCATAACGTTTTCCGTCATCACAGCCGAAAGTTCTTCCGGCTTTATTCTGATTCTGGGGTTCGCTTCAAAAAGCTCCTCTCCCTCGCCCAGTTCCTCAACAAGCGCAAGAACCTTCTCGTTCGTGCAAAGGCGGCGGGTATTCATATCAAAAATCGAGGAAAAGGTTGCCGCAACGGCGGCAAGGGTTCCGTCCTCGTGACGTATCTCTATGTCGCGGCGGTAATAAAGGCCTTTTTTGTTTGTATGCCATGTGCGGACAGAAAGCCGCTCGCCGGCGCGGATAGGGTCTTTTATTTCGGCACTGAGCGAAAGCAATATCCACGAAACGCCGTATTCACTCATAAGATAAGGAACGGAAAGCCCGATATTTTCAAGATGCTCTTCCGAAACGGTTACTATTATTCTTTGAAGCGCCGAAAGTGTAAGCGCGTGGTTTTCGTTTTGCGCCCCGGTATCCACGCGAAAATTATAGGTTTTTTCAAGTTCCATTTTATAATTGCTCCGGTCTGTGAACATACAAATTTATGCCCATAAGTCTAACATGAATTTTTTAAAAATCCGTGAAGCTTTGCTCAACTATTGTTTATACTTTCTTCCACTTAACGCCCTGGGGGGTATCCTCAAGAACTATGCCCATGACTTTAAGCTCGTCGCGGATTCTGTCTGCTTCGGCCCAGTTGCGTTCTTTTCTTGCGGCCTGGCGGGCGGCGATAAGCTGTTCTACCTCTTCTTCAAGGCTTTCTTTTTTGCGGTTATAAAGAATACCGAGAACGTCTGTGAGAGCATCAAAAAGCTCCGCGCCCTTTTCAAGGGCGGATTTTGCGTGGGGTGCGGTGATAAAGGTGTTTATCTCGCGAACAAGGTCGAAGATAACCGCAACAGCGTCTGCGGTGTTGAGGTCGTCATCCATGGCGGTGATGAACGCGGCTTTTTTTGCATCGAGCATCGCAAGGAATTCCTCTTCCCCGCCCTGGTTTTCTGCCGGGGCGTTTTCGATGGCGAAATCAAGGTTGTCGCGGCAGGTATACATTCTTTCAAGGGAAGCTTTTGCGGATTCGATAACGGTGAGGGTATAGTTGAGGGGCATACGGTAATGGGCCTGAATCATCATATATTTAATGGGCTCATAGCCGTATTTTTCCGCAACGTCGCGAACGGTGAAGAAGTTGCCGAGGGATTTGCTCATTTTTACGTTATCAACGTTGATATATCCGTTGTGCATCCAGTATCTTGCGTATTCGTGGCCGGTGCAGCATTCGCCCTGGGCGATCTCGTTTTCGTGGTGGGGGAAGATAAGGTCCTGTCCTCCGCAGTGGATATCAATGGTTTCGCCCAGATGGTTTTTGATCATTGCGGTGCATTCTATATGCCAGCCGGGTCTGCCCTGGCCCCAGGGAGAAGCCCAACTGGGCTCGCCGGGTTTCGCGGCCTTCCAAAGGCAGAAATCAAGAGGATCTTCTTTTTCGGTATCGGCTTCGATTCTTGCGCCGGATTCAAGGTCGGAAACATCCTGGTGCGAAAGCTTGCCGTATTCATCAAATTTGCGGACTCTGAAATAAACGCTTCCGTCCGAAAGCGGATATGCATAGCCTTTTTCGACGAGGCTTTAGACGATTTCGATGATTTTATCCATATTTTCGGTTGCCTTGGGGTGAACGGTGGCTTCTTTTACGCCAAGGCCGGCCGCATCTTTTTTGTATTCGGCAATATATTTTTCGGCAACCTCGGCGGAGGTGATGCCTTCCTCGTTGGCGCGTTTAATGATTTTATCGTCAACGTCGGTAAAGTTCTGGACAAAGGTCACCTTGTTGCCGAGGAATTCAAGATAGCGGCGGAGCACATCGAAAACGCAGATGGGCCTTGCGTTTCCGATATGGATATAGTTATATACGGTGGGGCCGCAGGCATAAATTTTGAATTCGCCCGGAACAAGAGGAACCAGTTCCTCTTTCTGTCTTGTCATTGTGTTGAAAACTTTCATTTTCGGTTCTCCTTTATGTTGAAATAGCCTTCCCGGAGGGGAAGGTGGCCGCGAAGCGGACGGATGAGGGATTACCCCAATCTGCGTTTCACGGTCATGTCAATGTGTGCACAAACATTTATAAAATTATCATTTATATCTTTATTTGTAAATCGGATAACATCAATTCCTACACCGTTAAAATAACAGGTGCGTTCCTTATCGTAACTGATTCCATCCGGAACATAGTGCTGTGCTCCGTCGATTTCAACCACAAGATTTGCTTTTCTGCAATAAAAATCGACGATATAATCTCCTATAACTCGCTGGCGATTAAATTGTATCGGATAGGTTTTCAAATAATCATACCAAAGATGTTTTTCTTCCGGGGTCATGTTTCTCCGTAAGTCTTTGGATTTTTCACCCAACCGGGGATTTGAATCAAAATTTTTTGGCATGGCTATCCCTCATCCGTCATTTCCTTCGGAAATGCCACCTTCCCCTCTGGTAAGGCTTTTCATCTCCGCGAGTTCCGCTTTCAATCGGTCGATTTCCATATGGAGCTTACAGATTTCCTGCGAAAGCGGATCGGGGATATGAACCTGGTCGAGCTTTTCGGCGGGTATCACCTTTTTCCCGTGCTGGCGAACGACCCTTGCGGGAACGCCGACCGCTGTGGCATATTCGGGAATGGCATTGAGCACAACGGCGTTCGCCGCAATTTTCGCCCCTTCGCCAACGGTGAACGGCCCGAGAACCTTCGCGCCCGCACCCACGATCACGTTTTTTTCAAGGGTCGGGTGGCGCTTGCCGGTTTCTTTGCCCGTTCCGCCGAGGGTCACTCCCTGATAAATGGTGCAGCCGTCGCCCACTTCGGCGGTTTCGCCGATGACGACCCCCGCGCCGTGGTCGATAAGGATTCCCCTGCCGAGCTTTGCCGCAGGGTGGATCTCCACACCGGTGAAAAAGCGCACAAGCTGAGAAATAGCCCTGGCAGTAAATTTGAAGCCATGGTGCCAAAGCCAGTATGCCGGGCGGTGCCACATAATGGCATGAAGCCCTGAATATAAAAGCAAAACTTTAAATGCCGAAGGCGCCGCAGGGTCCCTTTCGCGAACGGCGTTTATGTCCTTTTTAAGACCGGAAAACATGATTTCTCTCCTTTCCGATAGGCTCCCCCATGAGGAGAAGGCTTTAAAACAAAACACCTCCGCCACAAGGTAACTTGTGACGGAGGCGGTAAAAAAACAAATCTATCGCGGTTCCACTCCGGTTTATCGCTTTATCCGGATCTGTCAATCCGGCGCCCTTTAACGGTGGCTTTCCGCAAAACGATACTCGCCCGTGCTCAAAAGCAAAGGCTTTCCCGTTTCGTGCTCATCGGGTGCATTTCGCCGTGCTCAAACAAGTGAACTTTCAGCTTTTGTTCACCTCTCTGGTGCTCGAACGGTTTCGGTTACTTCTCCCGGTCATCGCATTTATAATATTGAATTAAATATATCATAATAAAAATGATATTGCAAGTTGTTTTTTAAATCTCCCCCTTGGGGGGATGTGGCAAAACCGCAGGATTTTGACGAAAGGGTGTTAAAAAGCCCTTCTAAAATGCAATCTTTGCGGCAAAACCCTTCCACCGTGCCATACGGCAACGGTCCCCCTCCCCTGTTAGGGGAGGTAATTTATTTGTCGTGGCCGAGCCTTCTGTAATGGCGGTGGCGGCGAAGTTTCTGATACTTCCTTATATTATATGCTCTGATTATCAGAATAATCACAACAAACGCACCGATTACGCCGAGGGGAATGGCGATAAAAATCCACCAGCGGAAGGTGCTCCCCTCTTTTTCCATTTCCGCTTCGGAAGAAATGACCATAGATTCCTTGACTATATGATATTCCGGCGAAAGGGTAAATCCGCCGGTGCTCATATTTTCGCTTGATTTGGAAAAGCTTACGTTAAGCGCAACACTGCTAACTTCAGAAAGCTGGCAGGATTCGGGGATATTGGCCTTTACCGTGACGTCCGAAACGCTCATGTCATCCGTAAGCAGAACGTTTATGGCCGCCATGGGATAGACTGTCATTTTTCCGTAAAGTTCTTCGCCCTCATAAACGTCAAGTTCGGATTTTCTTACCGAAACGGGAATTTCAACGCTTTTGAAATTGTTGAAGCAGTAATCCAGAAGCAACGTTGAATCTTTATATTTCGCGTTTTTGTTTTTGCTTTTCATAACAACGCAGATAAGTTCCATTTCGCCGTTGTCGGCGGTGGTGACGGCGGTGTGCATAGCCTCTTCCGTCCAGCCGAGCTTTCCGCCGGTGGCGTAATCATAGCCATAGGTTGCGTTATACTGGCTGCCAACTATCATGCTGTGGTGGGTTCCGAAAGTGCGCTCGGAATTCTTGTTCGTTGCGGGAATGGTCCATTCCCATGCGGAAAAATAGGTCATAAAACCCGGGACGGAAAGAGCATATTTAGTGATTATCGCCATATCCCTTGCGGTGGTGTAATGGTTCATTTCGGGCATACCGGTGGAGTTTGAAAAATGTGAACCGGTGCAGCCAAGCTCCGCAAGTTTTTCGTTCATAAGGCGAACGAATGCAAGCTGACTTCCGGAAGCCGCGTCCGCAAGAGCCATGGCGCAGTCGTTTGCAGATTCAACCATCGCGCCGTAAAGAAGGTCCTCAACGGTGCAGGTTTCCCCCTCGGAAAAAGCGAGGTGAGTGCTGGCTTTATCGTAAGATGCCGCCTCTTTCGAGAAGGTGTATTCCGCCTTGGGGTCAAGGCGCTCCAGCGCAAGGGCGCAAGTGAGTATCTTGGTTATGGAAGCGGGCTCCATCTTTTTGTTTTCGTCGCCGCCGATGAGTATCTGGCCGGTTTTTGCGTCCATGACGCACCATGTTTCGGAAATTATTTCATCCTTCGGAACCGCCGCAAAAGCGGTAACACATATTGAAAGCACCGTTATGATGCAAAGTATCAGAGAAACTGTTTTTTTGAACATATTGACATCCTTTTTCATTTTTTGCCTTCCTGCCTAAAGGGAGGGGCACCGGTGCGGTACGCACCGTGGAGGGATTCGTTCTGCAATTACGAAAAAACGTTAAAAAATCCCCCGGTCACGCCTTTATTGCCCTTGACGTGCAAACCCCTTAAACAAAGGGGCTTTATAAGCTATTGTTTATCATAACATATTATCACGCCGGTTGTAAAACAAATTTGAAAAATTTAAGGAATATTTAACACTTTTTAGGCAAAAATAGAATAAAAAACAAAAGGAGATGTTTTTATGGATACACTTCCGTGGGTGGACAGAATCGCTCTTGCGCTTATCATCATCGGCGGACTTAACTGGGGGCTTGTGGGCCTTCTCAATTTTGACCTTGTGGCATGGCTTTTCGGTGGTTCCGGCGAAATTTTAAGCCGAATCGTCTATTCCCTTGTGGGGCTTGGCGCAATCTGGGGAATCACGCTGCTCTTTAGGCCCAGAGAGGAACGCGCATAAAGCAAAAAAGCCGCCTTTGGCGGCTTTTTTGCAATTGACAATTGAAAATTGACAATGGAAAATTAAATTTGCGCAAAATTAATTTAGAAACCGCCGTTTCACTACAAAGAACGCGGAGCGTTTGCCTCCCCTATCAGGGGAGGTGTCACCGCAGGTGACGGAAGGGTGGAAACCCTGTCAAGTCTGCGAATATCGGCAAATGTTGTACTTACCCCACTTCTTTGCCCGTGCAAAGAAACGCGGTAAGACCGCAAAGAAACACGTACACCCCTACCCGCTCGCTCCCGCG
>JAFUJP010000201.1 GCA_017473745.1 Oscillospiraceae bacterium | reverse complement strand
CGAATGGTACGAAACAAAGGCGCCGACGGCGACGGAAAAAGGTGAGGAGCGCCGTGACTGCGAAAACTGCGACTATTATGAAACGAGAGAAATTGATGCTCTCGGAGGTTTTGACGTTCTGTACGGCGACGCAAACGGCGACGGAAAAATCAACGTTCTTGATGCGAACCTTGTTCGCCGCTACGCGGCAAAGCTCATAGACTTCGACGAAAGACAGCTTGCGGTAAGCGATGTCAATGGCGATGGCAAGGTGAATGTCCTTGATGCAAATCTCATCAGAAGATTTGCGGCGAAACTTATTGATAAATTCCCCATTGAGGAAAAATGATAAAGCTAAAGAAAGTGCGCGGGCATTGCCTGCGCACTTTCTTTGTTTTGACATATTTTTCCAAGACTTTGCGATATAGTTTAATCATAAAACATCGCAAAGGAGCGTTTTTTGAAAAATGACGGAAGTTAAAATAAAATCCATTTCGGCAAAGCTGCCGAAAGCGGTAAAAACCGCCGTGCCCGATTTTTTGAGCATGGCTGTTTGGGCGGCGGTTTCGTTTGCCGCTTCAAAAGCATTTCTTTTTGGAGAAATAGCGCCCTTTGGCGCGGCGGCCGCCGCCGCTTCGCGCAGGAGCGACGCCGCCGCGACGGCGTTCGGGGCGGTTATGGGCTATATTTTTTCGGGCGACCCAACCAATACCTTACGCTATACGGCGGCGGTGCTCATGGTTTTCGGGGCAAAGCTCGTTTTCGAGCGCTTTGCCGGCGGAGATGCCGTTTCGGTGCTCATAGCCGCGGGCGCAACTGCATTTTCATCTTTTGGCTATGCCGCGATGACTGTGATTTCGGGTTACAGCAGCATGATGGCACTGGCAGAAACAGTGCTTGCTGCCGGTGCGGCATATTTTTTCAAACGGACCGCAATGGCTTTTGAGCACGGCAGGCCGATCATGGCGCTTTCGGGCGGCGACAGAGCCTGCGTTATTATGACGGCGGCCATTGCCGCGGCTTCGCTTACGGGGGTCACTTTCGGAAAACTGAGCCTTGGCGGGATAATTGCCGCCGCGATAGTGCTTTTGGCGGCGCGCTACGGCAAAGAAAGCGGCGGTGCTGTTGCAGGCGTTGCTACGGGAACGCTTGTGGCTTTAACTGCGGGCACGGCGGGAACAGTCCTTGCCGGATACGCCGTTGGAGGGCTTATTTCGGGGATTTTTGCCGCCTTTGGCAAAATCGGATGCGCCGTTTCTTTTCTTGCGGTGCGGCTTATTATAACCCTGATGGGGGCGGAGTATTATCCGGATTATGCGCCGGTTTATGAATCCGTTATTGCTGCGGCGATATTCGTGCTCATACCTGAAAGGGCGGGCCAGTTTATATCCGCGGTGGCTTTTCATGACGAAAGCCTTGCGGATTCCGCAACGGTGAAGGAACTTATTTTGTCAAAAATGGGCCGTGCGGCGGATGGCCTTGTTGATATTGCAACCGCGACCAGAAAGGTCGCGAGCTCTGTTGAAAGAGAAAATTTCGAGGGGATGAGCACGGTGCTCAATTTTGCGGCGGAACATAATTGCCGCGGATGCTCAAAAAGCGGCGAATGCTGGCAAAACAGAAATTTCGAAACCACGAAGGCTTTTTATGAGATGGGCGCCGCCGCAAAGGAATGCCGCGAAGCCGCGTTTGAAGATGAATTTGCATCAAGATGCCCGAAAACCGGCGCATTGTTTGATGATATCAGATTAAAATACAAAGAAGCTTCGCGAAAAAATTCCGAAGAGCGAAGGGTCAAAAATGTGCGCGAGGTAGTGACAGATCAGTTCGACGGGCTTGCGCTTTTGCTGAAAGATATAGCGGCCGAAGCCGCGACGGTGAAAAGCGTGGATAAAAAGCTTTCTCTTGCGGTGCGGAACGTTTTCGAGGGGCGGAATCTTCCGCTTTTCGCCTGCACTTGCTACTATACGGTGGACGGATGTATGAATATCGAGGTTTCGGGGGCGAAAGAAAGGCTTAAAAAAGCCGATCTTAATGCCATAACGGAGGAACTTTCGGACGTTTGCTGCTGTGATATGGCAAAGCCGGTTAAGCGTGATACCGAAAACGCGCGGCGGCTTATTTTTTGTGAAAAGCCCCTTGTTTCCGCGGAATTCGGGCTTGTTTCGATAAATGCCGCCGGTGAAAAATTCTGCGGCGACTGCGCCGAGCATTTCGTTGACCAATACGGCTGTGCTCATATGATTTTAAGCGACGGCATGGGCAGCGGCGAACACGCCGCGCTGGATTCCATGATGACTGCGGGGCTTGTTGCAAGAATGGTAAGGGCGGGGTTCCGTTTCGGCCCGGCAATAAAGCTGGTCAATTCCGCGCTTCTTCTAAAATCCGAGGATGAATCCCTTGCAACGGTGGACGCATTTTCGATAAATCTCTATACCGGCGCGGCGAATTTCTATAAGGCCGGGGCGGAAGCTTCCTTCGTACTAAAAAAAGGGAGTGCCTCTAAAGTGGAGAGTATTTCACTTCCGGCGGGAATTCTCGGCGGTGCGGAATATGAACAGAGCAGTATGCGCCTTGGGGCGGGGGATATAGTGGTTCTTGTGACGGACGGCGTTACCGCCACAGGCAGCGACTGGGTGCCTTCGGAGCTTAAAAGCCTTGGGGATAAGCCGGCGCAGGAGATTGCCGCCGGCATCGCCGAAACCGCTTATAAACGCCGCACAGACGGCCACAGCGACGATATTACCGTTGTGGTGATGAAACTGAAAGAGGAAATATGAAAACAAGGCTGAACTGTACGGGCGGATATTATCCGCCCGTTACTGTTGTTCCAATGTAGGGAACGGTCTTGACCGTTCCGTTTCGATTGGCGAATGTATGTACGGATATTATCCGCCCGTACAACGGCGGGAGCAGGCCCCAGCCCTGCATTGAAATGGCGGTGTTTTTATTTATTATCCCGATAAAATAAAAAGGAGCACTTCTTTACGAAGTGCTCCGCAAGTTGAAGATTTTACGGTTCGCAGATGAAATCTCTTCCGGTGAATTCGAGCGTATTCCCGTTTTCATCAGCTGCGGTTATGATTTCATCAAGATGTTTTTCTACATATTCGTATTCACCATAAAGCAAGAGATCGCTGTTGAAACAGGGACTTAATTCGTTGCCGTCTTTATCTATAAAACGGTATCCTTCTTCCAGAAGTTCGCCGTTTTCGTCGTATAAATAATGTCCCCATTTTTCTCCGCAGCCCGAATACCATGCAATTCCTATATATGTTCCATCATCAAAAACACGAAAATAGATAGCAGTATATACAGCAAGCACGTTTTTGTTTGCATCCATCAGAGCGCAAAAACTTTCCCGCCCGTCCATTTTATCGACATTATTGACAGACAAAAGAAATCTGTCTTCAAAAGGAATGTTAATATAATAGGAGAAAACCGGTTCAAAGATTACGTTTCCGTCTTTATCATTAAGACCGTAATGGGTTTCGCGTTCGGAATAGCTGTATCTTGTTCTTATATATTCGGGGTGGTTTTCAACCGGTTCGATGACTCCGGCTTCATAAAACTCAACAAGCTCAAATTTCCCATCGAGAAAGCTGTAAACATAATAATCTCCTTCATAGCATCCTCTGATTCCGGAATGGGTGTAAAGTCCGGATTCGAAAAGTTCGTTGCCTTTCCAGAAGCGCAGGTCATAAAAAGGGTGCTCGATAAGCAGGTTGCCTTCGCTGTCGATTATCCGGTATTCCGTTGCGGGGACTTCGGTTGTGGTATTGAAAACGCCGTCCTTGCCGTAAACGATATCAAGGCGCGTTTCGCCGGTTTCAACGGCTTTTTGATAAACTTCAATTTCATCCGCCATGCCGAGATATTTTACGGTGGGGTCATCTTTGAAGGCACTTCCGCTGTATGGGCTGTCTTCGTGAGATTCCGCATCAGGTCTTGATGGAAGCCGCGGAACGCTTGATGCTGACGAACTTTCGGAAGAGTTTTCGCTTTCCGGAAGGCTCGAACTGTTTTCGGCAGGTTCGGAATTACAGGAACAAAGCAGAAGAATGCACATTATTATCAGAAACAGTAAAGAAAAAATCTTTTTCATAAAAAGCCCTCCTTCTATTTTTATCTTACATAATAATAGTGCGGAAAACAATCGGTTTTACTGCATAAAAATAATATTTTTTATAAAAAATCACCATATATCACCCAATTAAAGCGCTAAAAAATAATTTTGAAAAAAGTGTTGACATTCTGCGAAAAGGGGTATATAATGCATTCATTGGTTTTAATATTCCAAAGACGATGAAGAGAAGAGTAGGCGCAGGATGCGGCCACAGAGATTTCCCGTTTGCTGAAAGGGAAACGAACTGATCGCGCTGAAGATGGCCTTGGAGTTGCGCACCGAACCGTTTTTTCGGCAAGGCTGCGACGGGGTTCGCCCGTTAAAGCGATAGGGTATGATGGTACCCGATGAGGTTATAACAGTGATGTTATGACGAAAAAAGGTGGTAACACGTGAGTTTTATGCTCCCGTCCTTTTATAAGGACGGGAGCTTTTTTATATTTCCCCACAGCAAAAAAGACAAGGAGCAGATAAGAATTGATACGTATTGAAAACCTGTCGAAAATCTTCAAGACTTCGAGCGAAGTCCACGCTCTTCGCGGTGTTTCGACCCACGTTGAAGCAGGAGATATTTTCGGCGTCATCGGTATGAGCGGCGCAGGCAAATCGACCCTTCTCCGCTGCATAGCACAGCTTGAAAAACCAACCGGCGGTGCTATTTATATCGAAGGAAAAAACATCACCGAACTTTCGGGAAAAGAAAATATCGAACTCAGAAAAAGAGTCGGCGTTATCTTCCAGGGATATCACCTTCTGATGCAGAGAACCGTTCGTGACAACGTCGGTTTCCCCCTTGAACTCAGCGGTTGGAAGAAAGCCGATATCAATAAAAAAGTTGACGAGCTTCTCGCCCTTGTCGGTCTTGAAGAAAAAGCGGATTCTTATCCGAGCCAGCTTTCCGGCGGCCAGATGCAGAGAGTTGCAATAGCAAGAGCCCTTGCAAACAATCCTTCCATTCTTCTTTGTGACGAACCGACCTCCGCGCTTGACTCCCTCACCACAAAGGCTATCCTCAAGCTTCTTAAAGAGATCAACGAAAAGCTCGGCGTAACCGTTTTCATCATCACCCATGAAATCGGCGTAGTTAAATCGATTTGCCGCCATGTGGCTGTAATAAATGAAGGCGAACTTGTTGAACAGGGAGCTACCGATGAAGTTCTTTCCAATCCGAAGCATCACGCAACGGAACTTCTTCTCGGTATCTCGAACATCGCCGAAGGAGGTGATGCCGAATGATGGACTTCTTTATGACCTACAAAGATATGCTTCTCGAAGGAACTTATGAAACCTTGCTCATGACCTTCGCATCAACAGTCTTTGCTTATGTAATAGGATTGCCCCTCGGCGTGATCATGGTCACAACCGATGAACACGGCATCAGCCCCAACAAAGCTGTTAACAGCGTTTTGGGAACCATCATCAACATCGGCCGTTCCATTCCTTTCGTAATTCTCATTGTTGCGGTTATTCCGCTTACGAGATTTATCGTCGGCAAGGCCATCGGCCCGGTTGCAGCGATCGTTCCGCTGACCATTGCGGCAGCACCCTTTGTTGCAAGAATGGTCGAAACAGCTTTGCAGGAAGTTGACCCCGGCGTTGTTGAAGCGGCAAAAACCATGGGCGCGACCAACTGGCAGATAGCCAGCAAGGTGCTTCTTCCCGAAGCAGTGCCCTCCCTCATAAGAGGATTTTCAATCACCACAATAACCCTTATCGGTTATTCGGCAATGGCAGGTGCCTTTGGTGCCGGCGGCCTCGGCGATATCGCCATCCGCTATGGTCACCACCGCTATCAGGCGGACGTTATGTGGGTAACCGTCGTGCTGATAGTCGTAATCGTACAGCTTATCCAGATGGCTTTCGAAATTGCGGCTAAAAAAATTGATAAAAGAAATAAATAATCCATAAAAGGAGAAAATACCATGAAAAAAGTTATTGCTCTTGTACTTGCACTTATCCTTGTTCTCAGCTTTGCAGGCTGCTCTTCCGCATCCGATGAAAAAACCATTAAAGTAGGCGCTTCCCCTGCTCCTCATGCAGAAATCCTTGAAGTTGCAAAAGAAGTTCTTGCAAAAGACGGCTGGACCCTTGAAATCGTTGAATTCACCGACTATGTTCTTCCTAACGAAACCCTTACCGCAGGCGAAATCGACGCCAACTACTTCCAGCATACTCCTTACCTCGATACCTATAACGCAGAAAAAGGCACCGATATCGTTTCCGCAGCAGTAATCCACTATGAACCCCTCGGCGTATATCCCGGCAAAACCGCTTCCCTTGATGCTGTTGCAGAAGGCGCACAGATCGCTGTTCCCAACGACGGTTCCAACGAAGCTCGTGCTCTTTACCTCCTCCAGGATCTCGGCCTTATCACTGTAGATAACACCAACGGCTTCAACATCACCGTTCTCGATATCGTTGATAACCCCCTCAACCTCGAAATCATCGAAACCGAAGCAGCACAGCTCCCGAACATTCTTCCCGACGTTGACTTCGCAGTAATCAACGGCAACTATGCAATCGGCGCAGGCATCGACGGCACCGTTCTTGCAACCGAAGACAAAGATTCCGAAGCAGCACAGATTTACGGCAATGTCATCGCAGTAAGAAACGGCGAAGAAAACACCGAAAAAACTCTTGCTCTTGTTCAGGCTCTCTGCTCTGAAGAAGTTCGCGCATTCATCGAAGAAACCTACGGCGTTTCCGTTGTTCCGGTATTCTAATCCAAACAGAATATAAATCAAAAAGGCTTGCCGTAAGGCAAGCCTTTTTCTTTTTAAAACCTCCCTTGTCGAAGGGAGGCGGCACGCCGTAAGGCGTGACGGAGGGATTCCAACCCTGTCAGATTTCCTCTGTTTGTCGTTTTACATTTTGCGCCTTCCCGGAGGGGGCGTCTTTTTCACCACCGAGCCGCTGAAAAAGACGGATGAGGGCAAGTTATGCACGATTTTATTTAAAACAAAAAATCCCGCCTTTTTTGAAGGCGAGATTTTTTATATTATTCGCATCTGTAAGTTGCGTAATAAACGTTTTTTCCGGAAAGGTCTTCGCCGAAATCGACGGCGTAGAAACCATATTTTGTGAAGAAATTAAGGGAAGAATGGGGGATTTCGGCAACAACGGCCTTGGGCTTCTGGTCGGCAATGGCGGCATCAAGAAGGGCGGAAGCTACGCCGCTTTTGCGGTAATCTCTGTGTACACCGATGAAAAGAAGATGGGTGACGTCGCCGGTGGAAGGGTCGGTTACGCAAAAGCCGGTTACGATATCGCCTTCAATGGAAGCATAGATGGAAGAGCTTTCGCTGCGGCAGAAGTGCTCGATAAGGGAAATGGTTTCTTCACCTTTGAAGAAAAGTTCTTTTTCGATTTGCTGATATTCGGGGCTGTCGGGAAGGATTTTTTTTACTTCGGGCATAGTAATACCACCTTTACGAAAAAATAATACAATTAATTCTATCACAAAACATATAAAGTATCAAGTTATAAAGGCGAATATTGTAAAATTTTGAGAGATAAATTATTGCTTATATGCCTTCCCAGAGAGCAAAGACGGCGAAGCGCGCCCTGTGGGCGATACAGCGAGCCGGATTTGGCGCAGGCATCGACCGTATGCAAAGCGTATGCTGCCGCAGACGGGCGCTAATGCCAAGAGTACAGGGGAACCGTTGCCGTAGGCACGGTGGATGAGGGATTATTTAATAACGCGTCGTAGGGGCGCACCTGCGTGTGCGCCCGCAAAAAAGGATTCCCGGAGGGCAGCCTTCCCAGAGGGGAAGGTGGATTTTCGGCAATTTATTGCCGAAAAGACGGATGAGGGATAACCAAGAACGCGGAGCGCTTATCGAAATTAGACAGGGTTTATCCCTCCTCAGTCGCCTTCGGCGACAGCTCCTCCTCTGAGGAGCTTAATAACAT
>JAFUJP010000200.1 GCA_017473745.1 Oscillospiraceae bacterium | reverse complement strand
GGTGTAAACTTTAAGATTTTTTACATCGGTAAATTCATAGTCTTTACAGGCAACCCCGTCAACAACCGATTTCTGGGTGAATGCCTGTGCAAGTTCCTTTGCGTATTTGCTTGCAAGATTAATTGCCATAATTTATTTTCTCCTTTCCTTATAAGCCTCCCTTGCCTGAAGGGAGGGTACCGCGAAGCGGTGGAGAGATTCAAACCCCCGTCCCGCCCCGTCTTTTAATATTCTTTAAAAAGCCCTTCGATGAATTCATCCCGAACCGCAAGCCCCGCGGCGGAAGTTGCGCTTCCCGGCCCGTGCTCCCTGGCATAGGCCCTGTGCGCCTCTCTTTCCTTTTCCTCTTTCATCTGTTCAAGCTCCGCCAAAAGCCTTTCATTTTCCCTGAAAAGCCTGTTTTTCTCAAACGCCGTTTCAAGGGGGATTCCGCTTTCCCATTCTTCAACAACCGCGCTTGCCAGTTTTTCAATGGCTTCACCGCTGTGTTTTGAAAGAAAACCGTCAAGCTCTTTAAGCTTTTCGCCCCATTTTTCATCCTTGGGTTCTTCTCTTTTCACCTTTTTCACATCAAGGCGAAATTTCGCAAGCTCCTCAGCGGTCTTTCGGTTCATTCCGGGGTTTTCCTCCATAATTTCTTCCGCGAGCTTTTCAATGCCCGCTCTTTCCATCGCCCAAAGGATTTCCTCTTTCATCTCCGCCTTGGAAATCCCCCTTATCTCCGCAAGTTTTTCAAAAATTGCGGAATCGCTGTCCTCGGGCTCCTTTTCCTCTCCCGGCTCTTTTTCAGATGTTTCCTGTTCGGTATTCAAAGCTTCATGCTCAAAAATTTCAAGAGCCGGTTCGTTTTCTTCTTCGTCGTGCTCAAGCTCTTCTCCGCCGAAAAGCTCACCCTCTTCCGGAATGCTCATGGTTTTTCCCAAAAGCTCCGCAAGAAAATCTTCCTGCTCAATTTCCTTTTTCTCTTTCATTTCATTCTCCTTCCTCCATTTAAGCCCCTTGTCAAAGGGGAAAGGGCCGCAAAGCGGCGCGGGGATTCTTTATAATCGAAGCTGACCGGCGGCAACCCCTTTCCGCTCTCGCTTATGTCATTGCGAACCCGCCTCCGGCGGATGGGGCAATCCGTAAAAACCGTCTAAACCCCATACCCCAGAAAGCTTTCCAATTCGTCCTCGTAACTTATTTCGTCCGGGTCAAAATCTTCCTGCGGCTGTGCGTGAATCGGCCGCGCCGCCGCCCAATAGCGCAAAGCATCCGCCGCATGGGTGTATTCATGGATTTTATCGCCCACGTCGTTCGGATTTCTGCTGTCAAAAACAAGCGCCGGCAGCGTTCTTATAACTTCGGTGCAGTTTTCGAAAATCCTGAGCCGCGGCTTCTTTTCCCCGAATTCGTTTCTCCTCGGGTGAAGCCATTCTTTAAGGCAATACCAGCCCTGGATCCTGTCGTTGCTTGCTTTAAAAAGCGGGATCCCCTTCTCGAAAAAAATCTCCGCAACGCTTTTGCCCGTATCCTGTCTGCGGTTCCACATATCCGGCGGCGCAATATAAATTTCCGGAAGGTCATCACCCTGCGTTTCAAGGATCACCCTTGCCGCTTCGCTGATAATAAGCCCGCTTTTATAAACCTCTCTGTAAACGAAAGCGTTATCGCTTTCGTCAACGGCGATCCAATATCCCGCCAGCATATCAAGCCCATAGTCCATGGCGAAATATCTCCGCCATTCTTTCGGAACAACAAACGGCTCGATAACGTGAAGTTCCCTTCTCCATTCGCTGAAATACTGCCCCTCGTTCGTATCCCAATCCCCGTCCAAAAGCTGCCTTTTGTCTTTCTCCGAAAGACTTTTCAGCCTTTTGATGTAATCCGGGTCGTTTTTCATAATGGCTTTGTTTTCAAAAACCTTTGCCGGAATAAAAAGCCTTGTCCCCTCGCCGACTTTATGGATTTTTCTCGGCTCTCCGATGTCGATAAATCTCCCCTTGACCCAGGAATGTCCTATCCCCCCGGGGTTTGTGGTGCTCTTCATAGCCCTTGGGTAATCCCTGACTCCGCGCAACCGGCTCATCAGATAAAGATACATCTGCTCCGTAAAATGGGTCAGTTCGTCAAATCTTATAACGTCATATTCTGCCGACTGATAACGATAAACGTCCGTTTCGCTGTCACAATATCCGAAATCTATAATCGAGCCGTTTGCAAAAATCCCCCGATGCTTTGATTCCGAATATTTATAAATCTCCTGCGGAAAAAGCTCGAGCGAAACTCTGATAAGGCTTTTTTCAAGCTCCGGCAAAGTTCGCCGCAAAATAAGCTGTCTGCTTTTTGGATATTCGATGGCATAAACCATCGAATCCGCAAGCTGTCCGAAGCTTTTTCCTCCGCCTGCGGCGCCGCCGTAAAGAACCTCATCCGCCTTTCCGGTGGATTCAATGAATTCCATCTGCTTTTCAAAAAGTTCAAGCTTTGTTCTCATCTTTTTCCACCTTTACGATAAGCTCAAAGTCCTCCCCGGTCTTCCCGTCCTCTTTTTCCGAAAGCATCCCGCCGAGCTTCGCGATGAATTCAAGACATTTCATCGCGATTTTGTCATCAAACTGATATTCCCCTGTGGGAACGTATTCTTTGAGCTCTTTGTCCCAGACTGTCACCGGCTGTGCCTGCATGGCTTTTTCGTAAATATTCCAATATTCACGAAGCACCCTGTTTTTGTTGTCCAAAAGGCTTTTTCTGATGAATTCTTCCTGAAGCTCGCATATCCTTGCCATAACGTCTTCCCGCCTTAAAAGCTTATAGCTGTGCGAATGTGCTGTGCTGTTCGAGTACCCCGCCCGAATCGCCGCCCTGTAAGCGTTATAGTCAACGATATATTCCTCACAGAATTTTTCCATCTTTCTTTCAAGCACCGGATTTTCACCTTCCTTTCCTCTAAATTCCATTTGCCAAAATAATCACTTCCCTTTTGACAGACATTTAACACGTTTCGTGTTATGGTTGCCCGCAATTTTTGCGCCGATTTTTTCTTCTGTACCGGCAAAAGCTGCTCCTGCTTAAAAATCCGCAAAAAACTTTTCAAAAATCGGATATTTTCACTGAAATCCGTTTTAGCTTTTCAAAAAAACAAAAAACTCCGTCGGCCTTCTTGAATTATATGCCCGGTTTTGATTTTTCCGAAAAGCTTATTGCAACAAATAACACATATCGTGTGATTTGTAATATACCATAGCTTTTCTCACTTGTCAACACGTTTTGTGCTATCTGTTGCGACTTTTTTGTCGCACCTCTTGACAAATTCACACGCTTTGTGCTATCATAACTATGACATCATCACAAAAAAGGAGTTTTATCCATGCCCGAATTCAATACGGTTTTCAAAAATTTAAGAAGGGATCACGATATGACCCAAAAAGAATTGGGCCAAAAGCTCGGCCTTGCAACCAGCACCATCGGTATGTATGAACGCGGCGAGCGCGAACCGGATTTTGAAACCCTCGAAAAAATCGCGAATTTCTTCTGCGTAAGCATGAATGCCCTTCTCGGCAAAGAAGACTCCGTAAAACCCGCCGGCAAAAAGATCCCCGTCCTCGGCAAGGTTGCCGCCGGGATCCCCATAACCGCCGTCGAAAATATTCTTGATTACGAAGAAATTTCCACCGAAATGGCTTCCTCCGGCGATTACGTCGCCCTTAAAATCGTCGGCAGCAGTATGGAACCCCGTATGTACGAAGGCGACGTCGTTATCGTCCGCGTCCAGGATACTGTCGAACACGGCGAAGTTGCCGTTGTCATGGTTGACGGAAGCGAAGCCACCGTAAAAAAGATTCAGTTCCAGAAAAACGGAATACTTCTCCAGCCCTTCAATCCCTCCTACGAACCTCTTTTTTACAGCAATTCCGATATAGAAAATATCCCGGTCCGCATTTTCGGCAAGGTTGTCGAATGCCGCCAGAAATATTGATTGTGTTATAAAAAAACACCGTGCTCAAATTTGAGCACGGTGTTTTTGTTCTGGCAAGAATCACTTTATTAATAAGAAAATCAGATATCAACAACGGTAAGGTTTTCTTCGGAACAGCTTTCAAGCGCCTCGGAATAACCGACAACGCAAACGGCGGCGTTTTCTTTAAGGGAATCAAGCACACCGCACCATTTTTCAAGCTTTGCCGGCGTAGCTTCGAGAAGCGCTTTTCTTTCCGCGGCGGCTTCATCATAGCCAAAACCGCTGAAGCGGTTCGCATCGGCGTTACGGCCCATGGCATCGGGGCTTAGAAGCGGCTCGGTTTCGGCAACGGTACTGATGATATATCCGGTGATATCCTCATCGGAAGAGGCAAATTCTTTTGTGAAATCGCCCATGGAACGGTTTGTTTTGATGGAATTGGAAGGGTTCGGATCCCTGAAGGAATAGGTGAATATCTCACCGTTTTTTGCAATGCGCATTCCGGCGCCGTATGCGCCGCCTTTAACTCGAACCTCGTTCCAGAGATATCCGAGAGAGAGAATATTGCTCAAAAGTGCCGCTGTTCCGTCATAATCCGCGCAACATTCGCCAATGTGGCTTCCGATGGCGGCAAAGCTTACCTGCGCGGGAATGCGAATCCCGAGCTTTTTGGGAAGAGATGTTTTATAGGCGGCCTTTTCGGGTGCGGAAGAACCTTCCTCAAGGGATTCAACAAAGGAAGAAAGATCGGAATTTTCATCCTCGGTAACGCTTAAAACAAGGCGTTTTCTGCATACCGCAAAAGCAAGCGCCTCTCGGAAAAGGGATACAAGACCGGAAATTTCGGAATCGAAATTCTTTGAAAGGTCATGAAGGGTTTTGATGGCGGAATAACCGCGAAGCGCTTCCTGAACGGCGCTCACAGCCGTGTAATGGGAACGAACGCAGGCAATCGCAAGGGCGTGGCCGCCCATCATGCCCATTTGCTGGGCTTCGGTTTCTGCCTGAAGAACAACCTGGCGGATAAGCTCGGGCTGCTCGAAATCGGTTTCGGTAAGAATCTCGCGGATAAGCTCTTCGGCCTTTGCAAGGTTATCTTTAAGGACGCTGCAGCGCACCACAAGCATGGGAACGCAGTTTTCGCGGTCGCCGTGTTCAGAGAAAACTTCGATTCCGAACTTAAGATCTCCCACATAGGTTTTAACCTCGTTTTGCAGCGTTTCGGAATCCTTTGTTCTGGTGGGCAGCTCGCCAAGAAGCCTTGAAAGAAGGTTAAGACGCGAAATCTCTTCAAGGCTGCGGTCAGTCATACGGAAATATGCCGTAAGATGAACGATTCCGTTGGAAGGGATTTTATGGCGAAGAAGGGTCACTCCGCCGACCTCCTCTTCTTCGGTGGGGCAAAGGTTCGGCTCCCCGCTTATTTCAGAAAGGCCGAGCATCGGAAGAGTCGCAAGCTGTTCCGGGGAATCCGGGGTCTGCTGCCATTTCGAAAATTCTGAATTCTGTTTTTTAAGTTCTTCAAAAGCTTCTTCCGAAAGAGCGGCTTTTTCTGCCTGAAGGCGGCGGTTTTCCGCTTCGCGGGTTTCTGTTCCGAAGTTTTCATCGGGAACAACATGAAGGCGGCAAAGGCCGTTTTCATCAACAAGCATCTCTTTGAGCACGGATTCAAATCCGCCGTTTTCGGTCATTTCGCGAAGAGTATCAAAAGCGCCGTCATAACTCAGATAGAGCATGGGGTCGCCGCCGTAAAGCCAGGAATTGAGCATGGTTATGCAGCGGATAAGCGCCTGGGGCTCGCGCATATTTTTGATTTTGAATGCAAAACGGTTGATTGAAGCGATAAGCCTTTCTTTCGGAATTCCTTCGGAAACAAGCTTTTCCGCGCAGGCGCGTACTGTGTTTTCGAGGGTTTTCGCATTTTCGTCCTCGATATTTTTGAACTGGAGCATCATCAAAGGCTGAATAAGGCCATCGTCAATATCAAATGAAAGATCCTGGCAAAGCCCGGTTTCGAGCACGGCTTTTTTAAGCGGAGCATCGTTTGAACCCGCCAGCGCATCACAAAGAACACCCGCCGCAAGGATTTTGGTCTTGTCATCGAAAGAACCGAGAATTCTTCCGAGTACATATTGCGCTTTGGGGGTGCCGTCGTTCGGAGCTTCATAGCGAAGCGTTTTTTCGCTGCTCACCGGTGTTTGGGTGCCAAGCGGCTGTTTTTCACCGAGTTCATAGCTTCCGAGATATTCATCAAGCATGGAAAGAACCTTTTCTATGGGAACATCACCGTCGAGATATACCCTTGCGTTGGTCGGGTGATAGTTCTTTTTATAGGTTTCTATATACTGCTCATAGGTAAGATCGGGAATGGCGGAAGGTTCGCCGCCGGAATTATAGGAATATCCGTTATCCGGGAACACAAGATGCTGGATCCCGCGGTAAACAACGTCCTCAACAGAGGAGGTCGCGCCCTTCATTTCGTTGAAAACGACGCCGTTATATGAAAGCTCGCCGTTTTCGCCTATTTCGTAATGCCATCCTTCCTGGCGGAAGATATTGGGGTTATGCAGGATATTCGGGGCAAAAACCGCATCAAGATAAACGGAAGTAAGGTTGAGAAAATCCTGTTCGTTGCGGCTTGAAACGGGATACATGGTTTTATCCGGGAAGGTCATCGCGTTGAGAAATGTATTCATAGAGCTTTTGAGAAGCTCGACGAAAGGTTCCTTTACGGGGTATTTTTTTGAACCGCAGAGCACGGAATGTTCAAGAATATGGAATACGCCCGTATCGTTTTCGGGAACGGTTTTGAAAGCGATGGAAAAAAGCTTGTTGCTTTCGGTGCTTTTATACCAGCAAAGCTCCGTCTGTGTTTTTTCATAGACCATCTGCACCAGTGAAGCGCTGCTTCCTTCAACGGGGCGGATATCTTTAAGATTGAAATTATACTTTTTGCAAAGTTCTGAAAGTTCCATTTTCGGACCTCCTTATGAATTAATTTCCTTAATGTAAATAATAAAGCAAATCACACAAAAGTTCAAGAAACTTCCGGTTGGAAAAGCATCTGATTTTAACGAAAAACGGTTGATTTCAGTAAACCGTTGTGTTTTTTGCCGGGTTAATGTATTATATAAGCGAAAGTTGTTGAAAAAGGGGAGTTTTTTCTTGCTCGATAAAAAAATCGAAAAGGATTTTCTTGAAATACTCGGTGAAGAGCTCGTTCCCGCAATGGGCTGCACCGAACCCATCGCCCTTGCTTACGCCTGCGCAAAAGCGCGGGAAGTCCTCGGCGCGGTTCCCGAAAAAATCGTTGCCGCATGCAGCGGAAATATAATCAAAAACGTAAGATGCGTAAGCATCCCCAATTCCGGCGGAATGACCGGGATCGAGCCTGCCTGTGTTCTCGGTGCGCTTTGCGGCGATGCTTCGCGTGAAATGGAGGTTCTTGAAGCCGTAACCCCCGATGGCATTGAAAAATGCGTTGAATTTATCCAAAAAGGCGGGTGCGAAGTTGAATATCTCGAATCTCCGATACCGCTTCATTTTATCATCACGGTCAAAAAAGGCGATAACCGCGCCGAAATCGAGGTGCGCCACAGCCACAGGAACATTGTTCGCATTGCAAAAAACGGCGAAACCCTTTTTATGACCGAAGATTTTGGCGAAGCAACTGTTACCGCGGATAGAAGCGCCCTTTCCGTTGAAAATATTTTTGCCTTTGCGGAAGAAGTCGATATCGAAAAGATAAGGTCCTTTGCCGAAAAACAGGTCGAATGTAATATGGCCATTGCCGAAAAAGGACTTTCGGGCGAATACGGCATAGGTATCGGCTGCGAAATGCTCGAAATGTATCCGAATTCCGTTTTCACCAAAATGAAGGCCTATGCGGCTGCGGGTTCCGAAGCAAGGATGGAAGGCTGCAGCATGCCGGTCATCATAACTTCCGGAAGCGGAAACCAGGGCATCGCTTCATCCGTGCCCGTGATAGTTTACGCAAGAGAAAAGAAAATCCCCGAGGAAAAAATGTTCCGTGCCATGGCCTTTTCAAGTCTGCTCACCGTTTATCAGAAGGAATATATAGGCAAGCTTTCTGCCTTCTGCGGCGCGGTTTCGGCATCCTGTGCCGCTGGCGCGGCCATAACCTATATCGAAGGCGGAAGCATCGGGCAAATCAAGGATACCATAGACAACACCATGGCGGACGTTCCCGGAATCATCTGTGACGGGGCAAAGGCATCCTGTGCGGCCAAAATCGCTTCGGCCCTTGATGCGGCTCTTTTTGCCCACGTTCTTGCCATGAAAGGCAAGGTTTACGAAGCGAACACCGGAATTATCCAAAGCGATGCCGGAAAGACCATAAGCTGTGTGGGATATATCGGAAAAGTCGGCATGAAGCAAACGGATTCGGAAATTGTTAAGATGATGATAGAAGGATAACAGAAAAGGCACCGCGAAGCGGTGCCTTTTCTGTATGCAAGCGAAGATATATCAATTCAGTGTGGGGCGGATGATATCCGCGCCTTTTGTGACTCCCCCCTCAGGCAAGAAAAGCCGTCAGGTGAACTGGGAATTATAAAGAGTGCTGTAAAATCCGCCGAGCCGCATAAGTTCGTCGTGGGTGCCCTGTTCGGTAACGGTTCCGTCGAGAACCACGAGTATAGTATCCGCGTTCTGAATGGTGGAAAGGCGGTGGGCAATGACAAAGCAGGTGCGGCCTTTCATAAGCTCGGCCATGGCTTCCTGAATTTTTATCTCGGTGCGGGAGTCAACGTTGGAAGTTGCTTCGTCGAGAATCAGCATCGGCGCATCCGAAAGGAACGCCCTTGCGATGGTAATAAGCTGGCGCTGACCCTTTGAAATATTTACGCCGTCATCCGAAAGAACGGTGTCGTACCCCTCCGGAAGGCTTTCGATATATTTATCAATTCTTGCTGCTTTCGCGGCGGCTTTGACTTCATCAAGGGTCGCGTTTTCGCGCCCGTAAACAATGTTTTCAAAAATCGTTCCGTGGAAGAGCCATGTATCCTGCAAAACCATCGTATATGCCTTGCGAAGATCCTCACGCTTTATCTTCATGGCGGGAATTCCTTCAAGGCGGATCTCGCCGGAATCAACATCATAAAAACGCATAAGCAGGTTTATTATGGTGGTTTTGCCTGCGCCGGTGGGGCCGACTATGGCGACGGTCTGCCCGGGTTTTGCGGTTACCGAAACGTCTTTGAGAATGGTCTTTTCGGGGGTGTAACCGAAAGAAACATCATCCACCTCCACAAAACCTTCGACCTTTTCGATCTCACAGGCATCGGGAACATCCGCGGGTTCCGGTTCTTCATCTATGATGCGGAAAACGCGCTCCGCCGCAGAAAAAGCGGATTGGAATTCATGAAGAATGTTTGCAAATTCGTTTATCGGGCCCGCAAACTTTCTGGAATACTGAACGAACTGGGCAACCCCGCCGAGGGTGATAAAGAATATAGAGGTTTCTTCGACCTCTCCTCCGACTGAAAGCATGTAGAGAATTCCGCCGAGCATGGCGATAAGGGACATGGAGAGGTTGTTGATAAAGTTGACCGAAGGGCCAAGGGTGGCGCCGTAATATTCAGCCCGGTAATAGGCTTCCATGGCTTCGTCGTTGCGCTTGTTGAAGCGGTCTGAGATGACGTCCTGTTTCCCGTAAGCTTCGATTGAACGGGTGCCGGAAAGCATTTCTTCCGCAAAACCGTTAAGCTCGCCGAGCTTTTTCGAGCGTTCGCTGAAAAGCGGGCGCACTTTTTTCGAGCGATAGCGGGTGAAAAGAATGGAAGCCGGAATGGTGAAGGCAAAAACGAGTATCAGCGGCTTTGAAATGTTCCACATAAAGACAAACGAACCGACAACCGTATAGATACTTGTCATAACCTGAATAAGGTCGTGCGAAAGCGAGCTGTTGATGGTATCTATATCATAGGAAATACGGCTTATGATATCGCCGGTGGGGTGGGTATCGAAATATCCCACCGGAAGGGTGTTGAGCTTTTCAAAAAGCTCCTTTCTCATGGTATAGACTATGCGCTGGCTTAAATGCACCATTATTACCGCAAGAAAATAGGCAAGAATAGCCGAAGCGACGTAACATACGGCCATTTTTGCAACGTTTTCCCAAACTGCGGCAAAATCAACCCCGCCCGAAAGCTCAATGGCATCAATGGCGGCGCCGGAATATTTCGGGCCGAGAAGTGAAAGCTGGTTTGAAAGAAGTGTAAAAGCTATTGCCGAAAGGAAAAGCGGCCACTGCTTAAAAACGTATTTTCCAAGGCGAAGAAGAATGCCTTTGGTGTTTTTCTTTTCGGGTTTCGTGTTTTTATCAGTCAACGAAGGCACCTCCCATCTGGGAATCGCTTATTTCGCGGTATTCGGGGCAGGATTCCAAAAGCTCGTCGTGGGTTCCCTTGCCGATGATCCTTCCGTTATCGAGAACAAGGATTATATCGCAGTTTTTAACGGAGCTGACCCTTTGTGCGACGGTTATAACGGTGGAACCCGAAAGTTCGGTGCTCAAAGCCTTGCGCAGGGCGGCATCGGTCTTATAGTCGAGGGCGGAGGAAGAGTCATCAAGAATTATGATATCCGGCCTTGCGGCAACAGCTCTTGCTATAAGAAGGCGCTGGCGCTGTCCGCCGGAAAGATTGGTGCCCTTCGGCGCAAGAATATGGGAATATCCGTTTTCAAGCTCCTCAATAAAATCATGGGCCTGGGCGATTTTTGCGCCGCGGATAAGTTCCTCATCGGTAATATCTCTTCCGAAGCGGATATTTTCTTCCACCGTATCCGCATAGAGGAAATCGTTCTGGAGGGCGACGCCGAACATGGAAGTAAGCTCCTCCCTTGTGTAAGAAGTGATATCTCTTCCGTTTATTTTTACGGAACCGGAATTCGCCTCATAGGAACGCATAAGAAGCTTTACGAAAGTGGATTTGCCGCTTCCTGTTGCGCCGATTATGCCGAGCGTTCCGCCCTTCGGCACAGAAACGGAAATATCCTCGAGGTTGTTTTTTCTTCCGAGATAGGAAAAAGAAACGTTTTCAAAAGAAATAAAGCTTTCGGAATTCGGTTCGGAATCATCTTCCGTCACAAAAAAGCTTTCGGGAGTTTCAAGAACTTCCGCGATGCGGTTAGCCGAAGCGGCGCATTTTGTATACATAACAAAAATGCGCGAAATGACCATCATAGCCATGGAAATAAGTGTGAAATACTGTATGAATGCGATAACCGTCGCGGGCGAGGAAGCTCCGCTTTCTACGGTGAAGGCGCTCATTGCAACAACGCCGGTTATACCAAGGTTCATAAGAAGCGTCATTATCGGCGGCAACGAACCCATAATGGTGCCGGCGCGGCGCTCGTCCTTTGAAAGGCTGATGTTGACTTCGTCATAACGGCGGTTTTCATAATCGTTTTTGGAAAGGGCTTTTATTACACGGATGCCCTGGGTATCTTCACGCACGACGCGTACCATTTTATCAACGGATTTCTGAACTTTGGTATAAAGCGGCACGCCTTTTCTTGAAATGGAATAGACTATCACGAAAATAAAAGGCAGGGTCGCAAGCATAACAAGGGCAAGCCGTGCATCCATAAAAAAGCTTATGCCAAGGCCGCCGATGAGAAGTATCGGCGCGCGCACGCCCATACGCTGCATCATGCTTACAAAGTTATGTACGTTATAGGTATCGGTGGTGATTCGGGATTCAAGGGATGGAATGGTAAAACGGTCGGTATCCGCAGAAGAAAGATAAAGGGTTCTTGCGAAAAGGTCTTTTCTCATTTTCACAGAAAAATCGCGCGAAACTTTCGCCGCCATGCGGTTCGCAACGATATTGCAGCCGCAGGCAGCCGCCGCGCAGATTATCATAACGATGCCGAAAAAAACGACGTTTTTAACGTCGAGAGTGCCGATAACGTTATCAAGGATATGGGTGAGAATAAGCGGAAGAAAAAGTTCCGCAACGGTGCCGGTCACCTTAATAAGAAAACCGACAAGCATCTTCCATTTAAAAGGTTTGAGATATGATACGAGGAATTTCATTTTTCGGCGTTATCCTCCGCTTTCTGAATGATGTTTCTTGCGTTCTGTTCCATTTTTTTAAGCACGCTTTGAAAAACCGCAAGTTCGTCGGCCGGTATATCGGCCGAAATGGCAGAGTTCCATTCGGCGGTTATGGCCCGAACTTCCGGCAGAATATCGAGCATCTTCCCGGTAGGTTCCACAAGGGTGCGGCGCTTATCGGAAGCATCCGGCGTTCTTGTAACGTAACCCCTTTCTTCAAGCTGGGCAAGGGCGCGGGTAACGGTGCTCTTATTAAGGCAGATATCCTTTGCAAGCTCATCCTGGGAACGCCCCGGCGCGCGGCATATCGCAAGAACCAGGGAATGATGACATGCACAAAGGTCGGAATCAAGCCGCTGGGCACGGTATATAGCCTGGCAGCGGCTGATAATATTCATGCTTTTCATTGTGATGAACCTCCTTTTTCAAAAAATGCAGGGAGCTTTATTTTAATCCTTTGCGAAGGAATAAACAAGTCTTGTTCCCGATTGATTTTTGTGGTATAATATTTTCAGCAAAAAAGCCTGCTTTTTGAAGCAGGTTCTTTTTTGCACAAAAAATCGTTGCATTTGCAACGGTTGCACACGAAACTATTATAGCACAGAAAGGCCCTTTGTCAAGGGGCTGAACCACCGCTCTTAACGGCTTCAACGGTTTATCCGGCGCCTGACGTCCGTTTTTTCTTTTCATAAGCAAAAAAAGAGCCTTTCGGCAAAACCCGAAAGGCTCTTTCTTGCAATCATTAAAATTTTCAAAAAATCCCCGCCGCTTTAAGAAGAACAGTCGCGGCAAAAACTGCCGGCGCAGAAAAAACAGTGCTCCAGACGAGAAGCTGACCCGCGAGGGCCGTATCCCCTCCCATTTCCTGCGCCATAGGTACCGTCGAAACCGCCGCAGGCGTTGCAAAAAGTGCCGTAATGGCCGCAAACTGTGCCCCGCTGAAAACGTCACCGAAAAACAAATAAGCCGTGCCGATTCCTATCAGCGGAACAACCGCACAGCGCATGGCAGTTCCGAAAATAATTTCTTTTTTCATTCCCACGATGGCGGAAAACTCAAACTGCGCCCCAAGAACCATAAGCGCAACCGGCGTTGCCGAACCCGAAATATATCCGATGACCTTTTCAACCGGCTCGATATCGAAAAGCCTGAAACCGATCCCGGCTTCGGCAAAAAACGCCCTTATCAAAAGCGCACAAAATCCCGCCGCAACGCCCTGTATAAGCGGGTTTTTGATTATATCGAAGGCTATTTCTTTAAGGTCGATTTTATCCCTGCCTTTTCCGAAAACCGCAAGCGCCGTCACCGCAAGAATGTTAAAAATCGGGATAGCAAAGGCCGAAAGAACAGCAGCAACGGCGGTTCCATCACTGCCGAAAAGACTTCCCGCGAGGGGGATCCCTATAAGCGCATAGTTCGAGCGGAATATCCCCTGTATAAGAACCCCGCGCCTTGGCCCTTCTTTTGTAACAAAGCCGCTCAAAAAAAGTGCAAGAACAAACACCGCAGCTGTCATCCCGAGAGCATACCAGATATACCCGAGCTCGACCGCAGCCAAATCTTCAATTTTATATACGTTTGAAAAAAGCATCACCGGAAGAAGAACCCTGAAAACGATTTTATTTGCTTTTCTGGCAAGTTCTTCGTCGGCCATGCCGATTCTTTTGATAAAATACCCAAGCTCGATAAGAATTATAATCGGCGCCACCGCATTAACGGCAAAAACAAGCGATTCCATAAATCCGCCTCTCAAAAAACAAAAATACTTATGCCATTATAGCAGATTCCTTTCGATTTGTTTAGCATTTTATTACGATAAATTATTGTTTATATGCCTTTAAAGCCTTCCCCTTGAGGGGAAGGTGGCATCGCTTCGCGATGACGGATGAGGTGTTTTTCCAACAGCCGTCGTTCTATATAACAAACGGCGGGGGCAGGTGTCCCGAGCACGAAGTGCGAAGTAATCCCTTCAGGGCCCCCCGCCCTACACTAAATTGACAAATTTTGTAAACTCGTTGCGTTATTGAAAACGTCGTAGGGGCGCACCTATGTGTCCGCCCGTTAAAAAGGATTCCCGGAGGGCAGCCTTCCCCGAGGGGAAGGCTTTAAACATCCAGATAGCGAATGGCGAACCGACACAGCCGAGCTGTCGCGGTAAAATGAAAACCGTTGCCGGCTCCGACCGGCGACGGTGGAGTTTAGAACCCTCCGTTCGGTCGGTGGGGCGCGTTGTCCCCTTTTGAATGGGGACCGCGGGCGC
>JAFUJP010000199.1 GCA_017473745.1 Oscillospiraceae bacterium | reverse complement strand
GCACCACACGGTCCCCAGGGTCCTGCGGGTGAAACCGGAGCAACCGGCCCGCAGGGGCCCATCGGTCTTACCGGACCTGCCGGTCCACAGGGTCCCGCCGGTGAAACCGGCGCAACCGGCCCGCAGGGGCCTATCGGTCTTACCGGACCTGCCGGTCCTCAAGGTCCTGCCGGTGAAACCGGTGCAACCGGACCGCAGGGGCCTATCGGTCTTACCGGACCCGCCGGTCCCCAGGGTCCTGCCGGTGAAACCGGTGCAACCGGCCCGCAGGGGCCCATCGGTCTTACCGGACCTGCCGGTCCCCAGGGTCCCGCAGGCGGAGTTCTCGCTTTTGCCGATTTTTATGCACTTATGCCGCCCGATAACGCCGACACCGTTGCCCCGGGAACCGATGTTGACTTTCCCCAGGATGGCGCCAACACCGGCACCGGTATTGCCCGGGCGGGCGCTTCTTCTTTCACCCTTGCCGATATAGGAAGCTATCAGATTCTTTTCGAAGTTGCCGTTACCGAAGCCGGGCAGCTTGTGCTTACTCTTAACGGTGCGGAACTTCCCTATGCTGTGTTCGGAAGAGCAACAGGTTCTTCACAGATTATCGGAATGGCTGTTGTTACAACCACAGCCGTAAACTCCGTTATAACCGTTCGTAACCCGGCAGGCACAGCCGCTGCACTTACCATTACCCCTGTTGCGGGCGGAACCGAATCTGTTTCCGCACATCTTGTCATCACAAGACT
Source organism: Oscillospiraceae bacterium (assembly GCA_017473745.1). Lineage (GTDB taxonomy): Bacteria > Bacillota > Clostridia > Oscillospirales > Ruminococcaceae > UMGS1668. The sequence goes on along the minus strand of JAFUJP010000199.1, from coordinate 31,911 downwards.
TGTATGATCTTCTAAAAAGACGGGGCTGTTCCCGTCTTTTTACTTATTGATAAAATTTTTATAATCTTACCGATTTTTTTCGTTTTTTCTGTTGACATCAGCGAGTAAAAGTGTTAAAGTGAATAACATATTGTTAAAGGCGCCGACGAAGACGGTCGGAACGGCGGACCCACAGAGAACCGGTGGATGGTGCGAACCGGCGGCTGCTGAACCACAGACTTATCACTTCCGAGCCGGAACCCGAAAGGTTTTCTATACCGAGTAGATGTTTCCCGTTTTTCCGCGTTAAGGAATAGGGCTTGTCAGAGCCTGAAGGCGGCAGTATCAACTGCAATTTGAGTGGTACCGCGGATAAAGTTATTTTTACCCGTCTCAAGATTTATTCTTGGGACGGGTTTTGTTTTATTATCAATCAGGCGAAAAATATTTTTGCCGGAAAGGACAGACTTTTATGAAAAAACTCACAGAAACTTCCCTTATGGAGATTGCTCAGCGAATTCGTGAAATGCGCGAGATAGTGGGCTATTCCCCTGCACAGCTTGCTGAACTCACCGATGTTTCGGTGGAAACATATCGAATTTACGAGAGCGGAAAAGTCGATCTTCCTTTCTCTTTCGTTCACAAATGTGCTCTTGCCTTCGGGCTCGAGCTTACCGAGCTTCTCGAAGGTCACGCTTCCAACCTTTCGCATTATACCGTTACCAGAAAAGGCGAAGGTCTTGTTACCGCCGAAGAGGACGGCATCAGCATCCAGAACCTTGCTCCGATGTTCCAGAGAAAACTCGGCGCACCCTATTGGGTAACTTATAAATATTCCGAAGAGCTTCAGGATAAGCCCATCCATACCACCACCCATGCCGGACAGGAATTCGACCTTGTCATCAAAGGTTCCCTTAAAGTTCAGGTCGGCGACCACACCGAAGTTCTTAACGAGGGCGACAGCATCTTCTATAAATCTTCCGCCCCTCACGGAATGATCGCCGTCGGCGGCGATGACTGCACCTTCCTTGCAATGGTCATGGCCGATAAAAAGCCCGAAAAAGCCGATTATATCATCCCGAAGAAAACTTCTCACGAAAATGACCTTATCAGCGCCTCTTTCGTTCATGCTGATACCGACGAAAACGGCTATCCCACCAAACTTCATTTCACCAACACCGACCAGTTCAACTTTGCGTTCGATATCGTTGATGAACTCGGCCGCCAGCAGCCCGACAAGGTTGCTATGGTTCACGTTGCAAATGACCTTACCGAAAACACCTATACTTTCAGGGATATGAAAGAAAAATCCGCCCAGGTCGCAAACTATTTCACCTCCCTCGGCATCAAAAAAGGCGATACCGTTATGCTCGTTCTCAAACGCCATGCGGAATTCTGGTTCTCCATTCTTGCGCTCCACAAAATCGGTGCTATCGTAATCCCCGCCACCGACCAGCTCCTTCAGCATGACTTTGAATACCGCTATAAAGCCGCAGATGTAAAAGCCATAGTCTGCACAGCCGTCGGTGATACCGCCCATCAGGCAGAGCTTGCGTGTGAAAACTATGATAAACCCATCACCAAAATCCTTGTCGGCGATGAGAAGCGCGAAGGCTGGCACGATTTCAGAAGCGAATATCCCCTTTTCAGCCGCCGTTTGCACAGAACTGAAGATACCCCCTGCGGCGACGACCCTATGCTTATGTTCTTCACTTCCGGCACAACCGGATACCCCAAAATCGCAACCCACAGCTTCAAATATCCCCTTGGCCATTTTGTCACTGCGAAATACTGGCATTGGGTACGCCGCGACGGACTTCATTTCACTATTTCCGACACCGGCTGGGGAAAAGCTCTCTGGGGCAAACTCTATGGCCAGTGGCTCTGTGAAAGCGCAGTCTTTACTTATGACTTTGACAGATTCGATGCATCGAAGATCCTTCCGATGTTCGCAAAATATCATATCACTACCTTCTGCGCACCGCCCACCATGTACCGTATGCTCATAAAACAGGATCTTTCAAAATACGATCTTTCTTCCATCGAGCACGCAACCACCGCCGGCGAAGCGCTTAACCCCGAAGTATTCTATCAGTTTGAAAAAGCAACCGGTCTTCGCATTGCGGAAGGCTTTGGCCAGACCGAAACCACCCTTACCCTTGCAAACCTTACCGGCGGACTTCTTAAACCCGGTTCCATGGGCCGCCCCACCCCCGGCTACAACATCGACCTTGTTGATGCCGACGGAAATTCCGTTCCCACCGGTGAAAACGGCGAAATCGTTGTCCGCACCGATGAATCCGTTCCCTGCGGCCTGTTCCTCGGCTATCATAAAGAGCAGGAAAAAACCAATGCCGCATGGCACGACGGAATGTATCACACCGGCGACCTTGCATGGCGTGATGAGGACGGTTATTTCTGGTATGTGGGCAGAGCGGATGACGTTATCAAATCCTCCGGCTACCGCATCGGACCCTTCGAGATTGAAAACGTCATTATGGAACTTCCCTACGTTCTCGAATGCGGCGTTTGCGCTGCTCCCGATGAAGTCCGCGGACAGGTTGTCAAAGCCTGCATAGTCCTTGTAAAAGGCACCGAAGGCACCGATGAACTCAAAAAAGAGATCCAGGATTACGTAAAAACCCATACCGCACCTTATAAATATCCCAGAATCGTTGAATTCCGCGAGGAACTTCCCAAAACCATCAGCGGAAAGATTCAGAGAAATAAACTTTGATACATTTTATGGCCCCCTTGCCTAAAGGGGGCTGGCACGCCGCAAGGCGTGACTGGGGGATTCTTTTACAATTAGCGATAATTTCAAGAAAAATCCCCTCGCCGTTTCTTGGCCCACCGGGAAGGCAAATAAAAATTTTACTTGACAATAAAATAATCAAGTGCTATGATTCTTTTATTACTAAAGGCCTTGACGAAGAGTGCACAGGGCAGTTTCTCACCTTAAGAGAGTCGGCGGTTGATGCGAGCCGATGATGAGCGTTTTGTGCTGTAGCTTCCGAGCCGAAGAGAAGAAAGCGTTTTTTCGCAAGTAGAACTCTTCCGCGCCAGCTGCGTTAGTGCTTAGGGCTTGTTGGAGCCCGATGAGAGGTGTTTTGCAACAGCAAACGCAATTTGAGTGGTACCGCGGGTATGTTATAACAACTGCTCGTCTCAAAGAATCATTTCTTTGGGACGAGCTTTTTTGTTTGTTCCCAAAAGAATCGGAGGACAGAATATGCATACCGAAAAACAGATCACAGGACTTGAGTACAAAATTCGCGAAATGGCGGAACGTATCCGCGCTCTTCGTGAGATAACCGGGCTTTCCACAGCCGAAATGGCAACCCGAACCGGCGTTTCGGAGGAAGAATATATCCTTTGCGAATCCGGCCAGAGCGACCTTAACTTTGCTTTTCTCTATCGCTGCGCCCTTTCTCTCAAAGTTGATATCACCGACCTTATCGAAGGTCAAAGCCCGAAGCTCCGCGGCTATACCGTAACCCGCGCCGGACAGGGGCAGAAAATCGAGCAGGCCCACGGAATGATTTATTACAACATGGCTTCTGATTTCCGCAACCGTATTTCAGAACCTCTTTTCGTTGTAAACAAGTATTCCGAAGAGGCCGAACACAGCGATATTGATCTTACCACCCACGACGGGCAGGAATGTGACCTTATCATTGAAGGCAGCATGAAAATTCAGATCGGCGAACACACCGAAATTCTTCATAAGGGCGACTGCATCTACTTCGACAGCAGCACCCCTCACGGAATGGTTGCCGTTGGCGGCGAAGATTGCCTTTTCTATGCAATAGTTCTTACCCCGCAAAAAGAAACTTCCACCCACAAAGCAGCAATTATGCCAAACGCTCCCCATCGTTCCGACGATACCGAGCGCGTTTATAACAAATTCATCACTACAGAAAAAGACGGCAACGGCCTTTGCACAAAAATTTCTTTCAAAAACGAAGAAAACTTTAACTTTGCTTATGACGTTGTTGATGCCCTTGGAAGAGAACAGCCGGATAAACTGGCGATGCTCCATATTTCCAACGACGGCACCGAGCGCCGCTTCACCTTCCGCGATATAAAGAAAGAATCTGGCAGGGCCGCAAACTATTTCAAATCCCTCGGAATCAAGCGCGGCGACAAGGTTATGCTTGTTCTTAAACGCCACTATCAGTTCTGGTTTGCGATCCTTGCGCTTCATAAAATCGGCGCCATTGCCATCCCCGCAACGAACCAGCTTCTTGAGCACGATTTTGAATACCGTTTCAATTCCGCCGGAATCAGCGCTATTCTTTGTACTGCCGACGGTGAAACCGCCGAAGCCGTTGATAAAGCTGCGGCAAACAGCCCCTCCCTTACCACTAAAATCATCGTCAACGGAAGCCGCGAGGGCTGGTTCAATTTTGATGAGGATTACACCATGTTCTCCAGCTCTTTCCGCAGAAACGAGGAAACTCCCTGCGGAAACGACCCGATGCTCATGTTCTTTACCAGCGGCACCTCCGGCTATCCGAAAATCGCCGCACACAACTATAAATACCCTCTCGGCCATTTCATCACCGCAAAATATTGGCACTGTGTTGACCCGGAGGGATTGCACCTTACAATTTCCGATACCGGCTGGGCAAAATCCCTTTGGGGCAAGCTTTACGGCCAATGGCTTTGCGAAGCACCCATTTTCGTCTATGACTTCGACCGTTTTGATGCGGAAAAGATTCTTCCGATGTTCGCGAAATATCATATTACCACCTTCTGCGCACCGCCCACCATGTACCGTATGCTCATCAAGCAGGATTTAAGCAGATTCGACCTTTCTTCCATCAAGCATGCTTCCATCGCCGGCGAAGCCCTTAACCCGGAAGTTTTCCGTCAGTTTGAAAGCGCAACCGGCCTTCAGATAATGGAAGGTTTCGGTCAAAGTGAATCCACCCTTATCATCGGCAACCTTTCCGGCGGCAGCCACAAAATCGGTTCCATGGGCAAGCCCGTTCCCCTTTATGACGTTCATCTTCTTGATGCTGACGGCAACGAAGTTGCCGCCGGCGACACCGGTGAGATCTGCATCAATATCAGCAAGGGTCTTCCCTGCGGACTCAGCTACCAGTATTACGGAAGCCCCGAAAAAACCGCAGAAACCTGGCACGACGGATTCTATCACACCGGCGACCTTGCATGGAAAGACGAGGACGGCTTCTTCTGGTATGTCGGAAGAGCGGATGACCTTATCAAATCCAGCGGCTACCGCATCGGGCCGTTTGAAATTGAAAACGTTATTATGGAACTTCCCTACGTTCTTGAATGCGGCGTCTGCGCCGCACCGGATGAAGTCCGCGGACAGGTTGTCAAAGCCTGCATAGTGCTTACCAAAGGCACCGAACCCACCGATGAACTCAAAAAAGAGATCCAGAATTATGTCAAATCCCACACCGCACCTTACAAATATCCCCGCATAGTGGAATTCCGAACCGAACTCCCCAAAACCACCAGCGGAAAAATTATAAGAAGCAAACTTTAACTTTTTCAGGCTCCTCGGAGGAGGAGCTGTCACCGAAGGTGACTGAGGAGGGATAATCCCTGAAAAATTCGGACAAGCGCTCCGCGTTACCTGATAATCCCTCATCCGTCATTTGCTTCGCAAATGCCACCTTCCCCTTTGGGAAGGCTGATTTAGGAGGTGATTCCTCTGGAAACAAAACGTCTTACCCTTTTTGCCGGGCATTACGGCAGCGGAAAAACCAATATTGCCGTAAACTATGCCCTTATGCTCAGGGAACAAAAACTGCCCGTCACCGTAGCAGACCTTGATATCGTAAACCCATATTTCCGCACCCTCGACAGCGAAGCGGTTTTTCGTGAGCACGGCATAAAGCTTATATGCTCACAGTTTGCAAACAGCAACGTGGATGCCCCTGCGATGCCGAAAGAGGTTTATAAGATTATCGACAGCCGCACGGAATACGGCGTTCTTGATATCGGCGGCGATGACCGCGGCGCCCTTGCTCTCGGAAGATACGTTCCTTCGATTATTGAGGAAAATGATTACGAAATGCTTCTCGTTATCAACAAAGCAAGGCCCCTTACCCGAACCGTTCCCGATACTCTTGATGTGGCGCAGGAAATTTTTAATGCCTGCCGCCTTCCCTTTACCGGGATAGTCAATAACACAAATCTCGGGCCCGAAACAACTTCGGATGACGTTCTTTCAAGCATAGCTTACGCCGATGAAGTTTCAAAAGCCCTTGGCATTCCGGTCAAAATGACCTGCTGTGACGAAAAACTTTATGAAAAACTGAAAGACAGAGTTGAAAACCTTTTCCCTCTTTCGCTTCAGAAATTATATTATCATCTAAATTCTTAATACGGAGGTGTCCTTACTTTGGCAAAACTTACATTCAAAGAAGAACTTTGCAAAGGCTGCGGCCTTTGCGTCAATGCCTGCCCCAAAAAGATTCTCCAGCTTTCGAGAGAGCGACTTAATCAGAAAGGCCATTCTCCCGTTGAAATCATCGATCAGGAAAAATGCATCGGCTGCGCTTTCTGTGCCACCATGTGCCCGGATTGCGTTATCACCGTTGAAAAATAAGGAGGCGGAAATATGCAGGAAAAAGTTTTAATGAAGGGTAACGAAGCCCTTGCCGAAGCAGCCATCCTTGCGGGATGCCGCCATTACTTCGGATATCCCATCACCCCCCAGACAGAAGTTGCGGCGTATATGTCCAAAAAAATGCCGAAAATCGGCGGCGTTTTTCTTCAGGCAGAAAGCGAAATCGCCGCAATAAATATGGTCTATGGCGTTGCCGCCACCGGCAAGCGCGCCATGACCTCCTCTTCCAGCCCCGGCATCGCCCTTAAATGCGAAGGTATTTCCTATCTTGCAGGTTCCGACCTTCCGGCGCTCATCGTCAACGTACAGCGCGGCGGCCCCGGCCTCGGCGGAATCCAGCCTTCCCAGTCCGACTATTTCCTTGCGACCCGCGGCCCCGGCCACGGTGACTTCCACGTTCTTGTTCTTGCCCCGGCTTCCGTTCAGGAAATGGCCGATATGACCCTTAAAGGCTTTGAGCTCGCCGAAAAATATCGTATGCCCTGCATGCTTCTTGCTGACGGCACCATGGGCCAGATGATGGAACCGGTTGTTCTTCCTGATCCTGTCGAACTTGATAAAACACCGAAGGACTGGGCCGTTACCGGAACCGAATGCAAACGCGAACACCACATCGTAAACTCTCTCTATCTTTCCCCTGCGGAACTCGAAAAACTTAACCTCGAACGTTTCGAGCGTTATAAGAAAATTGAGGAAGAGGAATGTATGTGGGAAGAATATATGATGGAAGATGCGGATATCTGCATCGTTTCCTGCGGAATCACCGCCCGCGTTTCCCGCAACGCTATTCTTGAAGCCAGAAAACAGGGTATCAAGGTCGGCATGATCCGCCCCATCACCCTCTGGCCCTTCCCGAAAAAGCCCCTTCTTGCCGCCGCGGATAAAGTAAAATCTTTCGTTTCCGTCGAACTCAACATGGGCCAGATGAAAGAAGATATCGAGCTTGCAATACGCTGCAAAAAGCCCGTTTACGGCTGCACAAGGGTCGGCGGTATGATAACCACCGTTGACGACATTCTTGCGGCAATCAAATCCGCCGCAGAGAAAGGAGAGGAATAATCATGGCAGTTGTTTTTGAAAAACCCAAGGCACTTACCGATGCCGTTTTGCATTATTGTCCCGGCTGCACCCACGGCATTGTTCACCGCCTTGTTGCGGAAGTTATTGATGAACTCGGCATCGAAGGCAAAACCATCGGCATTGCCCCCGTTGGCTGTTCCGTTTTTGCTTATAACTATTTCACCTGCGACATGGTCGAAGCGGCGCACGGAAGAGCACCGGCCGTTGCGACCGGCGTAAAGCGTTCCGATCCCGAAAAAATCGTATTTACATATCAGGGTGACGGTGACCTTGCTTCCATCGGTATGTGCGAAACCGTTCATTCCGCCGCAAGGGGCGAAAACATCACCATCATCTTTATTAACAACGCCATTTACGGCATGACCGGCGGCCAAATGGCCCCCACTTCCCTTCCGGGACAGGTCACCCAGACTTCTCCTTACGGAAGAAACACCGAAACCCAGGGCTATCCTATCCGCGTATGCGAACTCCTCAGCGAGCTTGACGGCCCCGCATATCTCGAGCGTGTTACCGTCAACAACGTAAAAAACGTTCGCAATGCGAAAAAAGCTATAAAAAAGGCCTTCCGGAATCAACTTGAAGGGAAAGGATTTTCACTTGTTGAAGTTCTTTCTTCCTGCCCGACAAACTGGGGCATGACTCCTCAGCAGGCTCTTGACTGGATAGACGAAAAAATGATCCCCTATTATCCTCTCGGCGTATATCGTGACAAGGACGGTGAAAATAATGGCTGAACATCAGATAATCATTGCCGGCTTCGGCGGGCAGGGTCTTCTCTTTTCCGGTAAGGTTCTTGCATACGCCGGCCTTGCGGAGGACCGCCAGCTCAGTTGGCTTCCTTCCTATGGTCCCGAAATGCGCGGCGGCACCGCTAACTGCACCGTTATCCTTTCCGACGAGCCTATCGGCTCCCCCATTGTTGACCACCCTAATGTTGTTATGGTTATGAACAATCCCTCCCTTGATAAATACGAGAACATGGTTGCCCCGGGCGGAAAGCTTTTTGTTGATTCCGCACTTATTGCAAGAAAAGTCGAACGTTCCGATATCGACGTTTATTATATCCCCGCAACCCAGCTTGCAAAGGATATGGGCGCGCCGGCCCTTGCGAATATGATACTTCTCGGCGCGCTTGTTAAAGAAACTTCCTGCGTTTCCGAGGAAAACTTTGAAGCGGGGCTTCGCCATGCCGTTCCTCCAAGAAAGGCCGACCTTATTGACCTCAACCTTAAGGCCATCGAAATCGGCAAAAACTATAACCAGGCTTGATTTGAAAGAAGGAATAACAAAATGGAATTCACTTTTCCTGTAACATATACCGATAATCCCAAAACCAAACCCGCCGATGAAGGCAAACTCGGTTTTGGAAGAACTTTCAGCGACCACATGTTCCTTATGAACTATACTGCCGGCGAAGGCTGGCACGACGGCCGCATTGTCCCCTATGCTCCCCTTGAACTCGACCCCAGCTGCATGGTGCTCCACTATGCGCAGGAGGTTTTTGAAGGCATGAAAGCATATCGCTGGGCGGATGGTTCCATCCATCTTTTCCGTCCCTATGAAAATGCAAAGCGTATGCAAAATTCCAACGAGCGCCTTTGTATGCCCGCCGTTCCGGAAGAAACTTTCGTTCAGGCTATCAAAGAGCTCGTCACAGTTGATGCTGATTGGGTACCCCATAATCCCGGAACTTCCCTTTATATCAGACCGTTTATCTTCGCAACCGATGCCCATCTCGGCGTTCATGCTTCCGCAACCTATCTTTTCTGCATAATCTGCAGCCCTTCCGGCTCTTATTATCCCAACGGAATGAGCCCCGTCGATATTTATGTTGAAAGCCGCGATGTCCGCGCAGTCCGCGGCGGAACCGGTTTTGCCAAATGCGGCGGAAACTATGCGGCTTCTCTTCGCGCCGGCGAAGTTGCCGAAAAGAAAGGCTATGTTCAGGTTCTTTGGCTTGACGGCGTTGAGCGCAAATACGTTGAAGAAGTCGGCGCAATGAACGTTATGTTCAAAGTCGGCGGCAAGGTCATCACTCCCATGCTCAGCGGTTCCATTCTTCCCGGTGTTACCAGAAAAAGCTGTATTGATCTTATCAGAAGCTGGGGCATAGAAGTTGAAGAACGCCTTGTCACCGCCGAAGAACTCTTTGAAGCCGCAGAAAACGGAACTCTTGAAGAAGCCTGGGGCTGCGGAACTGCTGCAGTAATTTCCCCCATCGGTTCCATGGGCTGGGAAGATAAAAAAGTCACCATCAACGGCGGTGAGATCGGCCCTACCGCACAAAAACTCTATGATACCCTTTACGGAATCCAGAGCGGAAACGTTGAGGATACCCTCGGCTGGACCCTTAAAGTTTGCGATTAATGCATAATATCTAAACTTTTATTGCATAATTATTCATTTTAACGAAAGTTTTTATTGACAAACACACAAAAAAGTGGTTGAATAGATATATTAATTTAATTTTCGACCAGACTTTTTTAAGGTCAGCGTATTAAATCCCGGGGGCCTTTAATAAAGGCTTTCCCGGGTTTTATTATATTCCATAAAAAAGGAGATGTTTGGATGAGGAACATCAAAATCAGTGACGTAACCATGAAACAAACCGGAAAAGGCATTGACTTTTCCCTCAGCTTCAGAGAGAAGATCGAGCTTGCAAAGCTACTTGACCGACTCGAGGTTTCTGTTATTGAGCTACACCCCATCGAAAATCTCAAAATTGACAGTCTTCTTATAAAATCCATCGCAGGCGCGGTAAAAAACGCCGTTATTGCCGTTCCCGTTGCCCTTGAAGAAGGCGGAGCCGAAAAAGTATGGAATGCTCTTAAAGAGGCAAAGAAGCCCCGTCTTCAGGTTTGCGCACCTACCAGCCCCGTTCAGATGGAGTATCTTTCGCATAAAAAACCCGAAGCCATGCTTGAAGCAATAAAAAACGCCGTTTCAGCCTGTAAAACGCTCTGCAGCGACGTTGAATTCGTTGCCGGGGATTCGACCCGAAGCGACGAAAACTTCCTTGAAGCCGCCGTAAAAGCCGCTGTTGAAGCCGGTGCTTCCACCGTTACTTTCTGTGATACCGCCGGAGTTATGCTTCCGGATGAATTTTCTGCTTTCCTTGAAAATATCAAATCCGCTGTTCCGGAACTTGCAGACGTTTCTGTCGGCGTAAGCTGTTCGGATGCACTTTCCATGGCGGATTCCTGTGCGGTTTCCGCTGTTCGCTGCGGAGCTTCGGAAGTCAAAGCCACCGCTGTTGCCACCGATAACGTTCGTCTTGCAAAAATCGCAAAGATCCTTGCCGCAAAGGGCAGTGCTTTCGATGCCTGCGGCGCAGTTCGCATGGCGGAAATCAACCGCGTTATCGCACAGATCGAACGCCTTTGCCACAGCGGCAAAAGCAAAAATTCGCCTTTTGATGACAGCGTTCGTGCCGAAGGCGAATGGGTGCTCACCGAGCACGACGATATTTCCGCCGTGCTCAAAGCCGCAGAAAGCCTTGGATATGAGCTTTCTGAAGAGGACGGAATGAAAGTTTACGAGGCTTTTAAACAGATTGCCGTGCTCAAAAAGAAAGTCGGTTCAAAAGAGCTTGATGCCATCGTTGCATCTTCTGCGCTTCAGGTTCCGCCCACATATAAGCTTGAAAGCTACGTTATCAATGCAAGCAACGTTCTCACCTCTTCCGCACATCTGCGCATCCTTAAAGGCGAGCACGCTCTCGAGGGCATCTGCATCGGCGACGGCCCTATCGACGCCGCTTTTCTTGCCATCGAACAGATAATCGGGCTTCATTACGAACTGGATGACTTCCAGATCCAGTCCGTCACCGAAGGCCGCGAGGCAATGGGCCAGACCGTTGTAAAGCTTCTTTCAAACGGAAAGCTTTATTCCGGCCGCGGAACTTCAACCGATATAGTCGGCGCAAGTATCCTTGCCTATCTCAATGCGCTCAACAAAATCGTTTATGAGGAGGAAAACGCATGAATCTTTCTTTCTCAACAAGGGGCTGGGCAAACCTCAGCTTTGATGAACTCATAGAAACAGCGGAGGAAATGCGTTTTTCCGGCATTGAACTTTATAACGTTCAAAAATGCCCCGAGCTTACCGAAAAAGGCTCCCCTCTTCATAAATACAACACCGCCGCCACCGCAAGAATGCTTCGCGAGCGCGGAATAAAAATCCCCTGTCTTGATACTTCCTGCGATATTTCCGTTCCCGGAAATACCGAAATCCTTAAAGGTATAATTGATGTTGCCCATAATCTCAAGGTACCTTACGTCTGCGCCGTGGCGCTCAATGATGACGAAGAAACCGTAAAAGCTTCCGTTGCGGAACTTATCGCATACGCAGAGGATGCGGGCGTTGTTCTCCTTATGAAAACAAGCGGAATCTATTCCGATACCGCGCGCCTTCGCGCCCTTATGGATGGTTTTGCTTCCGACCATCTTGCTGCGCTTTGGGATATGCACCACCCCTATCGCACAAACGGCGAATCCGCGGATAAAACCATCCGCAACCTCGGCGCATACGTCAAGCACGTTCATCTCCGGGATTCCGACGATGAGAATACATATAATCTTATCGGCGAAGGCAATATGCCCATTGATGAGATGATGCGCGCTCTTTCTTCCATTGACTACAACGGATTTATTTCCCTTGAATGGAAGCCCGAATGGATGGAGGATCTTCAGGAATACGAAGTCATCTTCCCCCATTTCGTAAACTATATGAACCGCTTTGAAAGCCCGAGGGGCAAAAAGAGAAGCCTTTATTTCAACCATGACCACAGCGGCCAGTATGTCTGGAAAAAGGATTCTCTTATCGACCTCACCTTCCCGCAGGTGCTCGACAAAATGGTTGAGGAATTCCCCGACCAGTACGCTTTCAAATACACCACTCTTGATTACACAAGAACCTATTCCGAATTCCGCGAAGATGTTGACCGCTTTGCCCGCGCACTTGTTTCAATGGGCGTAAAAGCCGGCAGCAAGGTTGCAATCTGGGCAACAAACGTCCCCGCATGGTACATCACCTTTTGGGCGGCAACCAAAATCGGCGCGGTTCTTGTAACGGTGAACACCGCTTATAAAATCCACGAGGCGGAGTATCTGCTTTCCCAATCCGATACCCACACCCTCGTTATGATTGAATCCTGCCTTGATTCAAACTATGCACAGATCATCAACGAGCTTTGCCCCGAAATCAAAAGTACAAAGCCCGGCGCACCGCTTCACTGCAAAAAGCTTCCCTTCCTCCGCAACGTAATCACCGTCGGTTTCAAACAGCCCGGCTGTCTTGAATTTGATGAAGCTATGGAACGCGCCGATGCCGTTGCAGAAGAAGAGATCGCAAGAATGGCGGCGGCTGTTCGCCCGGATGACGTTTGCAATATGCAGTACACCAGCGGAACGACCGGATTCCCCAAAGGTGTTATGCTCACCCATTATAACGTTGTCAACAACGGAAAATGCATCGGCGACAGAATGGGGCTTTCCACCGCGGACCGCATGATGATTCAGGTTCCGATGTTCCATTGCTTCGGCATGGTTCTTGCCATGACAGCATCCATGACCCACGGTACCACTCTTTGCCCGTTGCCTTACTTCTCCGCAAAGAGTTCTCTCGCCTGTATAAATCAGGAGCGCATAACCTGCTTCCACGGCGTTCCGACCATGTTTATCGCAATGTTCAACCATCCCGATTACAAGAACACCGATTTTTCCTATATGCGCACCGGAATCATGGCCGGAGCAGGCTGTCCGCCTGAACTTATGAGAAGAGCCGCCCAGCCGAATGAAATGAATATGCGCGGCATAGTCAGCGTTTACGGACAGACCGAATCTTCCCCCGGAAGCACCATGTCCGCCTGGGAAGACCCGCTTGACCTTCGCTGTGAAACCGTCGGATACAACTTCCCGCACGTTGAAACGAAAGTTATTGACCCCGAAACCGGCGATGAAGTTCCCGACGGAACAAACGGCGAATTCTGTTCCCGCGGTTATAACCTTATGAAAGGTTATTACAAGATGCCCGAAGCCACCGCCGGAACCATCGATGCCGAAGGCTGGCTCCATTCCGGCGACCTTGCCTGTCGTGAAGATGACGGCACCTATAAAATCACCGGACGCCTTAAAGATATGATAATCCGCGGCGGCGAAAACATCTATCCCAAAGAGATTGAAGAATTCATCTATACCCACGAAAAAGTCCGCGATGTACAGGTAATCGGCGTTCCGGATAAAAAATACGGTGAAGAAATCATGGCCCAGATCGTGCTCAAAGAACCGGGCAGCATGACCGTTGAGGAAATGGCAGATTACATCAAAGGCCGCCTTGCGCGCCACAAAGTTCCGCGATACATCGAATTTGTCGATGGCTTCCCGATGAACGCCGCAGGCAAAATCCTCAAATACAAAATGCGCGAAGACGCCGCAAAGCGCCTTGGGCTTGAAAACGCCGTTTCCATTGATACCGGCAAAATTCAAAAATAAAACATACAAAAAAGATACGGCATTTTTTGCCGTATCTTTTCTTGTTTAACATAAAATTTGTGTTATAATCAAGTTGATATAATATCTCGGGGGTGTTTTTATGCTTCTTTTGATCGAAGGCATCGTTATGTGCTTTGTTCTTTTGATAGTATGTGTAGTCGGCATCGCAAACGGTCCGGTGGGGCTTGTTGTTCTTTATGAAGATGACGTTCAGCAAAGGGTCGTTGAACTCGGGCTTACCACAAAAGAAAAGATAAAGAAAAGCTTTATCATAACATGCATTGCGCTTTTTGCGCCGGTTGTTATTCTCACTCCCCTTATGGTTTATGGAATAAACGGAGCAGAAGGTTTTTGGGAAGGCTTTTGGCAGATGACCGTCATTCTTTTGATTGCAGGACTTTTTGACCGTTTTTTCATTGATTGGTACTGGGTCGGAAGAACAAAGGCATGGCTCATCCCCGGAACGGAGGATTTAATGCCTTATATTCCCAAAAAAGTACTCATAAGAAAATGGCTCGGAACGGTTGTAGGCTATCCGCTTATCGCCGCTGCTATCGCCGGAATAATGCTGCTTTTCTGAAAATAAGAAAAAAACTCCCCGAACCATGTTCGGGGAGTTTTCTCATATATGCGTAGTGAACGTCAGAATCATAAAGATAACCACGACTATGGGCGCCGATACCCATGCCGCTTTTTGGATAAATCGGTACAGATCGCTTGGTTCGCCGCCTTTTACCTCTAACCCATGTTCCAGATTCCAGAAAAAATCGGGAAATTTCATATCAAAAACGCATACGGCAATGACTATTATAATAGATATCAGCCAAATCGGTTCTCCGCGGATTTCCGTCTTTACATTTTGCGAAACGCCGTAAAGCCATGTATATGAAGGGAAAAGTTCTTCTTCCGTCGGTTCATAAGCATCATAAGTTACGGTTATGGGCGGTTCAAACAGTTCGTCGTTTTCATCAAACAGAAAACCTGATTTCGCTGTTCCGATAAAGATAACTTCATCGTTTTCAGCAATAGTCACCTTCGGATGATGATTTATGGAATCATCTGAAGTTATTTCATAGCTTCTTTCGGCTTCATTGACGGTGAAAACCATATAGGTCGTTTTTCCGTCCTTTGCTATCGTAAGCTCATAATCCGCATCGTTTTTTATATCACGCCCGGAAAAGAACTGAACCATTGAATAGGGATAACCTTTTTCATAAAGGAAAGTATCGCCGTACCAATACCCCGGAAGAAAAAGCGCAAAAAGATACCCGGCGAAAACAATAACCGCGATTATTATTCCGACAACGGTACAAAATTTTTTATGCTTTTTAAAAAAATCCGTCATATTGATACCCCCTTTATAAATTCAGTATAGCATACGCATCGGCTTTTAGCAACGGGCGGATAATAACCTCCCCTGCAAACAGGCTTTTAAGAAATGGCGTGTGCCCCGACACTATAATCGGTCCATGTGCCCATTTCGGGCCAGACAGCACTGCATCCGCTGAAAATATATGCTCCCGAAGGCGAACGCCATTTCATTGCGTTGAATTTTATCACCGGCAAAGAATAAAACGCATCCGGTTCGCTCTGATCCTCGCCGAAATCATCAATTATGGTCATAAGAACGCCGTTATCCCATTGATAAAGGTCATTCGAGCCTCCGGCGGCAACGAGCCAGCCTTCTTCAATAAGGTCTTCCATGGTCATTGTAAGTGCTTCAACCCCGTGCTCACAGCCGAAGATCCATGCTATTGCGGATTTTTCGCCCTCGGTCAAATCTCCCGGCGCCTCCGAAAGATCAACGCTTACGTATTCCGCCCCGCCGTTGAGTCCGCTGTCCGTTTCCCAAAGGTCATCGAGAACTTTAAGATAAAGCCCGCAAAGGTCATAATATGTGCCGCCCGGGTTGTTCTTCGTTCCGAGGGTGTAAACATGGATCGCATCAACCTCGCCGAAAGTTGCGGGATAGGTTTCAAGAATATATCCATTGTATCTGATTTCGGCGGTCATGCCGTCCTCAAGAACGGAAGCATCGGCCTTTTCGCCGTCGAGATAAACCGGGATGTCACCTACGTTGAGGGTATAAACTTCCCCCGCGCCGCTACCGGCAAGAACGAGTTTTCCTTCCTCTGCTCCGTCAACAATTTTAAGCTTTGCGACACTGACAGCTTCTTTTTCTCCGCCGTTATCTTCAAAAGGAATGGTGAATTCGGCGAAATATACTTTATTGTCATAATCTCCCGGTCCGCGGAAATCAGATACCGGTTTATAGATTCTGTAAGTTCCTTCCGGAAGTTCGCCATAAAGCCAGCTCCAATCCACGGGCATTTCGAGTTTGCCGCCTTTGGGAATGACATAGGCTTCCGAAGTCCAGGCGACATTATCAATAAGCAACGCCAGATCTCCGTTATCAACGCTTTCGATGCGGTAATAGCTTCCGGTATCAAGTTCGCCCGTCGGATTGCCGCCGGACTGGGTGAACACAAGAGTGCCGCCGGTTGCCGTAACACCGCCGATGGAAAGGGTTATTCCCCATTCGTCGGCAGGATCTATTCTGAAGCCGTATTCGGCGGTGCCGCCATTATAGGTTACGTTGATTGCATAGATATAGGTTTTTCCGTCATCGGGAATCTCAATCGCGTTGTTTTCTGTTTCGATTTTTTCTTCCTCGCTTACTTCGAAGCTTGTTCCGGCTTCTTCCGGAGCATATCCGTTTTCAACTTCCCAGCGGCTTATTTCGTAAGAAACCATCTCATTATCAAAAACAAAAGTCAAACTGTTCGCTTCGGCGGCTGTGATAGTCGCAATGTTTTCAAACTGAAGCGGATGCAGCCCGCAGGCAATGGTATTCGTTGCTGTGCCGTCTCCGTTATCCTGTTCCCAATCATAGCTTCCCTTCGTTGCCGCGACGGAAGTTCCTCCGTATTCGATAAAAACATCCGGCGGAGCGTTTCCGTCCGTGCCTGTTCCCCCTTCAGCGGGACACGAAATCTGACCCTGTGCGCAGGAACAGAACATCAGGATTGCAAGAAAGATAGATAAAAGTTTTTTCAAGAATAATTCCTCCTTTCAGCCCTCATTTAAATAGTGGCGATTATTTCCTTTTTTCTTGCATCTTAAATAAAATTTTTTGAAATAAATCTTTGAATAAAAAATTGTGATATTATAAAAAGCGCGCATTTCACTATTGAAATGCGCGCAAATTTACGTTCACTATATTATGCCCAAGTAAAATTTTCTTTTCCTGCTCCCAGTTCGAAATGATATTTTACTATGCCAAGGTCGATACTGCGGCATGGGCCAATGCCGGCTTTGGCTTTTACTTTGTTTCCATCCGATACAAAGCTGAATTTTTGCTGATTTACGGCCGTCGGAGCAATAAGCGCGGCATCAACGCCCTTTCTGAACCATTCCGGCGCGGTGCCGTAATCCTTTGCAACCGCTTCGGCGGATTTGGATTTATGCGGTTTTCCCTGGTTTTTTCCGTAACCGATGGAAATAACTATGACAAGTTCTTCACCTTTACAGATTTCAAAAGCCTCCGGAACTTTTTTATATGTGGATTTTACCCAGCAGGTATTGAGCCCGATTTGCTGGGCAAAAAGCACAAGCTTTTCACCGTAATAACCGCAAAGCTCATCAGTCTTTTCGCTTTTTTCACCAACCATCGCAACATAGTTGGTAACGCCCGAAAAGCTTCCGTAATGGGCCAAAAGGCTGCTGAACGCCTTAGGTTCATCTGTCACAAGCTGAATATGAAGTCCGCTTTCCTCATTAAGCTCTGCTATTTTTTCAAGCAAGGCTGTTCTGTGTTCCGCCGAAAGCGGCTTTTCTTCGTATGCCCTTACTGAATGGCGTTTTTGCATCGCCTCCATGATATCCATCATAATACTTCCTTTGCGATAAGATGGCTATATTATAGCACATAAGGCTGTCATTTGTTTGAATAATATGTAAAAGAGCGCCGCGATCTTTTTGCGGCGCCCTTTTTTATCAACTGAAAGAGGGAGGATTGGAATTGATCTTTGTAAAGCGGCTGTCTTCAGGGGAAGGCTCCGAAAGGCTGAAATACATTTTCGCGGCCTTTGTTGTTCCGAAATCGCGGTTCGATCCGCTTTTCTGAACTTTATTGAAAGCTTCCTGAAACATAGCGTTATGGGCTTCTTCGCGGTTCAAAAGAAAATCAATGGTTTCTTTAACTTTTTTATCGTCTATCTGTCGATAAAGATATTCATAGGTCACTTTTGCCCGCTGTTCCGAGGCAATATTTGAAAGAAGATCGGCGCAAAGGTCACCGGTCACCGTAACGTAATCCCCGTTCCAGACATAGCCGGAAGCATTGATAAGCCCCGGGCTTAGGCCCAGCACAACGTGGGATTGGATCTCGCCCGCCGGCACCTTTTTCGCATCCACTTCGCTTCCGTTAAGAAGATTGATGGTCTGGGCAATCATTTCCATGTGGCCGAGTTCTTCCGCCGCAATATCAAGAAAAAGATCCTTGATTTCCGGATCTTTTATCCGAAAGCTTTGTGCCATATACTGCATTGCCGCTTTAAGTTCCCCGTTTGCACCGCCGAGCTGTTCCTGTAAAAGTGCGGCATACTGCGGATTTGGTTTTTCGACTTCGACCGGATGAAAAAGAAGTTTTTCGTGTTTGAACATTTTTGATAAATCGCCTCGCTTTCTGTGGATAGCATTGGCAGATTTTCGGGGAATATTCCAAAATTGCACATATTCCCTTTTCGTGATAAAATATTTTTGAAAAAATCTGTAAGATTTTGATTTTTCTTTCGCATTAATATATGAATCGGTTCAAAAACGTTTTTGGGGGTGGCTTTATGCGGGATATTGAACTTTTGGAAAAACTGCATAAAGAACCCAATGCGGGAATGGATATTCTTATGAAGCAATATTCCGGCCTTGTTTATACCGTCGTTAAGGGTATGCTTTCGCCGGCTTTTGGCAACGCGGATATCGAAGACCTTGTTTCTGATATTTTCTGCGAATTTTATTTTGACCTTCCGAAATATTCACCCGAGCTCGGAAGCATAAAATCCTGGCTTTGCGTTATGGCAAGGCACAGCACCGTTGATTTCATCCGAAAGCACAAAAATGAAAAAGAGGAAGTTTCTGTCGATGACCCTTTTTTCCCGCCTTGCGGAGAATCCGGCCCCGAGGATGATTACGAGCTTTTTGAGCTTCGCAAAAGGATCTTTGATGAAATAAACCTTCTCGGTGAACCGGATAGAGAAATCATAATAAGAAAATATCTGCTTTTTGAATCTTCAAAAGACATTGCCAAAAGACTTGGGCTGACCGTTTCAAACGTTGATACAAAAACCCACCGCATAATAAAAAAACTTCGCAAAAAATTCGGAGGTGATGATATATGAATAAAAAACTTTCCGAAATCATTGATTCCGCCGAAGCAAAAGAGCTCGAAACTCTTCTTGAAAAAATCGAATTTGAAGAACCCGACGAAGTTTCTTTCAACCGCATACGCAAAAGCGTTCTTTCAAAAACCGGTTTATCCGATTCCGAAAACAAAAATAAAAAAACTTTCAAAAAACCCAAAAAAGCTTTTGCGGCGGCCTGCTTTGCCATGCTTGCAGTTATAATTTTCGGTGCCTGTGCCGCCGAAGCGAAGGAATACAGCAACGCCATAACCTTTTTCAACGAGAACGATCTTTCCGCCGAAGGGCTTTCCCGCGGGGAAATAAAGGCAGTTTACCGCGATATCACAACCGAATCTTTTTCATACACAAAAACTGCCGAGGTTATCGAAAACAGCATTTCTCAAGGGAATATCCCCGGTTTAGAGATTTTTCAGGAAGAACTTACCCACGAAGATATTCAGAATCTTTGGAATTATAAAAATTTCAACTCCGCAAATTTTTTTGAAGATAACACTGAATACCGATACCGTTCCGAATACAGATTTGATGAACAAAAAGGCTTCGAGCTGCTCGAAAAAAGCTGTTTTGAAAAATATAACGGCGAAGAACTTATCTGGAGCGTTCCCTTCGCCGAACTTTATATAGAAGATTTCATCGAGGTAAGCGGCGGAACCATCATTTACGGCCGCAACGATACCTGGTCAAGCGCCCAGCGCACCATCAGCCGGCTTGCCAAAATAAGTGATAACGGTGAAATTCTTTGGGAAGCAAAACTTGAAAACGGTTTCGAAGATGAATACATCGCGGCTGTTCTTGAAAATTCCGACGGAAGCTATGCCGTTTTCAGCCGCGGCGATTTTGAATATTTCTGCCTGAGCCAATACAGCGCCGGCGGCGAGCTTCTGAGCTTTTGCAAAACCGAAATCGGGAACTACGGTATATGGAATGCCGCGCTTTTCGGCGATGGATATATAGTCCAGCTCGGAAGCTATATGACCGATGAATACGCAAGCATCTATATGGTTGACCGCCTTGGCAACCTTACCGAAAGCTTTTCCTATTCTTCCGAAGATGCACATTATTATATCACCGATATGATTGAATTCGGCGGAAATATATATCTTTCAGCCTACGCCGTTCCGAAATCCGAAGAAGATTTCGGCGGAAGATACGAAATAGCTTCTGTTCTTGACTATATTTTTGAAAACAACAAGATATCCATAGAAAGCGAAGAACTTACCCCTTTGGTAAAAAACAATTATACCGCGCTGCTCCTTGTCTGTGATCCCGGCGGCGGCGAACCTATGGAGTTTTATTCCGTAAAAGGTTCCCTTGGGGGAACGCTTTCGGCAAACGGTTCCGGCAATCTTTTGTGGGAAGTCGAGGATATCGTTGATACCTATTTTTCCCCGGCAACAAGCGCTTTCAGCATCGGCGGAACCTGCAGGATCCTTCGCTACACTTTCGGAGAAACAGGCATCCTAATAAGCCGCGAAGATACCGGCGAAACCATCGGATACGCAAGATAAAACAAAAAGGTGCTTCACGAAGAAGCACCTTTTTATTTGCGTTATTCAAAATATCTTAAACGACCGTTCCGTTATTTTTTTACTTTTTTAAGAACAACAGACATCCCCTCCGCAGGGTTGACGTATTTGCTGACCTTAATCAGTTTTATTCTAACATTCCTATCCGGAAAATTCTATATGATATCATTCAAAACAGCCTATAAGTTCAAGATTGTTCTCATCGAAATTTTTCGCCGTTTCAATATAAAGTGAAAGCAGTTTTTCTTTTGCTTTTGAAAGACTTTCTGCTTTTCTCTCGGCAGGAAAGGTTTCTTCAAGCTTTTTTATGAAAGCGGGTTCAAGGATATTGAAAGCCTTGAACTGATGGATATCCTTTCCCTCTTTTTCGGCCTCGATCAGCAGAAGAATATTTCTTGCGTCTGAAAGTGCCATATCCGCATAGATAAATTCCCCGCGCAAAACCGCAATTTCACATCTTCGAAGAGCATAGATTAATTCATGGTGAGCCGAACCGCCTGTTCGCGGCGGTGTAAAGCTTTTAAGCTTTTCACTTACCGCATCGGAAAATTTCTGTGTTTTTGCAAAAACGATTTTATGTTTTTCTGAACGGATAACTATTTCTTCCGTCGGCATAAACGAAATATCTGAGCTCAGCCCGTTTTCAAAATAAACCGAAATCCCAAGAACCGTTTTGCTCCATGCTCTTTCATTTATGTAAACCGCACCGAGATTTTTGAAGAATTGAACAAGCCTGCTTTTGGCGGAAATAACATCCTCCGCCGAAAAACATCCGGCCATGAGGTCGATATCAGAATAGATGTCGTTATAGCCGATCGCTCCGGAACCTATCTGTAAAAGTCCTTCAAATTCTTCGCATTTTTCAATAAAATCTGCCGTTTTAACAAAAAGCTCTTCCCTTTCTTTTTCGCTATACAAACCCTATCCACCTCTGTTCCTATAATTTTCGTTTTTATCATTCAATATAATACGACAATAATAACATATTTCCTCTTATATTTCCACATTATATTCACACCGTTTTCCTATATAAATAAGTTCAAAACCCAAAAAAGTTCACGGTCACTTTCGTGCCCGTGAACTTTTTCAACCTGTCTTTTTACCCGTCAAATTACGTCATAGTCAAATTCAAAATCCGCGCTTTCGCCCGCAATTCTCAACGCAACGTATCCGGATACGTCCTCCAGTACATAGCTCTGGGTAAGCTCGTTAAGGGTAAAATCATGAACGATCTCATCATCGACAACGATAACGATTCTGAAGTTTCCCGCGTTAACTTCGGCGTGGTTAACATAAAACTCCATTCGGTTCGCTACTATATTTTCTCCGTAAATTTCACAAACACCACTGAACTTTTCGGCTGAGTAAGTTGTGTTTGAAAAAAGTTCCTTATGTTTTCTCGGCCCGCCAAGAGAACCCATATCAAGGTTTATGATGTTTTCATCGGTGATGGTCGTAAGGGAATAATCGTCCGGTCCGTTAGTATCTTCAATGTGTTCGAAATCATCAAAGATGAACAGAACCAATACGATGATTCCTGCGATGACTCCGATGGCCGCCGCAATATTCTTTTTTATATTTTCGCCTATTCTCATAAAAAAACTCTCTCTTTCAGTTTTTATCCTTCAATTGCCTTTTTCGCTTTATCTATGGCAAATGCCATAACGATCATATTGATTCCCTGCATGATAACAGAAAAAGCGATAAGATATCCTACAGAAATCATGGTAAGCACAGGATGCATGATAGAAAAACCACCCGCAAGAACCGAAAGAATTCCGCAGATAATCCCAAGAATACCCATGGTTTTTGATTGTTTCATTCCCTTGCAGGCGGAATAAATCATCTCAATTCCGTATGCAACGATAACGAATCCCGCAAGATATGCAAGGGTAACGTCGGTCATAACGCGCGAAACGGTGTTGAAAAGAATGATTCCGCCGCCTACCGAAACGATGATCCCGAGAACACACTGCCAAATATCCTTTTTTCCGCTGAATGCGCCTATAATAAGCTCAACTCCGTTAATAAGAATAAGTGCGCCAAGAATCCACCCAAGCCCAAGGAAGGTGCGAAGCGGCATTGTAAATGCAAAAATTCCAAGGATTGCTGTAAGGATTCCGGTGATTATTGCAAGAATTTTCATATTTTTCTCCTTTTATCTTCATATTTTTTGCAATAAGCTCTGCGGGGTTCATTCCGCAGAGCTTATTCTATTATATTGATTATTTGCGGCGCTTCTTTTCAAAAACTTTCGCGTTTTCAATATAATTAACTGCGCTTTTTTCAAAAATTACAACGGCTGCGCCGGTTTCGGGGTTGGCTTCGTCCTCGGTTTTTCCGCCGTCGGCAATATAAACTTTTTCAACAATTCCGCAGGTCGAACATTCGCGGGACTTAACGCCGTTAACGGTTTTCCATTCGCTCCACTTGTGCTCGTGGGAATATCCGGGGATTCCGTCGCCGTCCTCATCTTTTCCGGTATCTATAACCTTCGCGGGCTTCGGCATAAATTCCTGAATATACTGTCCGTCCTCATCACCCGTGCGGACGTTTATCTGTGCCGTCTGTTCTTCGTTGATATAAGTGTTTTCAAGAATGTATTCAATAACGGCGCTTTCGCCCGGGGCAACCTCGTTTTCACCGCTGAATTTATAGCTGATGGGTTCGTCTTCCTCGCCGAATATGGTGTTTGTAACAGTAATTTCCGGAACACCGTAAGTGTTGCCTTTGTTGACAACCGTAACTTTAACTCTTACGTCATTCGTTCCGGGGATGCTGGTCTGCCAAACGTCCTCAACCGTGAAGAAATCATCAAAGGCAATTTCAAAATAATTACTGTCGCCGTATCCGCTCTGGCTTCCGATTCCCGAAACCGTAAGCTCAATTTCTTCGGTTGCGCTGAAGTTTTCGGGAACTTCAAGATTAAGCAAATATTTTTCCGAAGTTCCCGGCCAGATAGTGTTTGCATCCGAAAGGCTTCCTTCAATGGTAACGCCCTTTGCGGTAATGTTCACTCCGTTAAGAGGCTTGAATCCGTTGTTTGCAACGCTTACCTGAACGGAAACAGTGCTTCCCGGCATGGGATACTGATCAAAAATAACGCTTTCGATTACAACATCCGGTTCATTTGTTCCCGTAACGACCTTGATTTCGGATGCCGTTGCCTGAGTTCTTACGGTATCGTTAAGTTTGGTGTATCCAAGAAGGAACTCACCGGAAGTTCCATCAACGCAAAGGCTGTCAACAGCCCCAAAAAGTCCGTTTTCGTCGGTGATATCAACAGGTTCGCCAACTGCCCAAAGCTGGCGGGCATTTGCATCGTCTTCTTCCTCAAGGGAAAGTCCCATAAGCTCAAAGGCCTGTGCGTTGGTAACGTACCGAAGCATCACGCCGTAAATTTCTTCCGTTGCAAGCAAAACGCCTTCTTTTTGTTCGTCGGCAATCCAGCAAAGAAGAATGTTTTCGTTACCGTCCATAGAAACGGTAAATTTCGTTCCGTAATTTATGCTGTTATGGCTTGCAATATGTTTCGGATCTGCTTCCGGCGGATTGTTTGCGCTGTAACTTCCGTCGCTGTTTTTAACAGCAAAGGCGCTGTATGCTTTTATATCCTCGCCGGCATTTTCATCCGCAACAAAGTTTTTGAGATATACAATATTTCCGTCCTGATTGAAGAAAAGATAGATGTTTTCATCATCAGAAACAACCTGGGGGTTTTGCGAATTGGTTCCCGCGTCGGTAAGCGGAACGATCACGGAAGTTATCGGTGCTCCGGTTTCGGGGTCGAACTCATAAACACGAAGAACCATCATTCTGTCCTCAACGCTGTTTTCCCAGCTTCCGTCCGCCTGGGGAACGGCAAGCTTTCCGTCCCTGTCGATAACGATGACTTCGCCGACAATGCCTTTATAAGAGAAAGGTTCAACTCCGGCAATACGGTATTGCTGGCCCGCTTCGTTTTCAACTCTTACGGAAGAGGATATCCATTCGATATTTTCTTCTTCAATGTTCGCTCTTGCAAGGGCAATGGTGCGTTCAAGGCTCATAAGATCCGAAACGGTGAAGTCTTCCGTTTCAGGAATTGCGTTTCTCTGGTAATAAACATAAACGTTTTCTCCGTTCTGAACGGCATCAAGAACGCCGCAGGCAACGGTGGAATTTTCCGCAATGGTAAAAGCTTCGCCGATAACAGAACCGTCGTTCTTATCAATAAATACGCCCCGAAGGTTCATCGCGCCCATAAGTTTTGCAACGTGGGCCGCAGTAAGATTGTTCGGGTCAAGGCCCATCTCGGTGATAAGTTTATCAAAATCCGCTTCGGACCAGGTTACAAGAGTTCTGTCCTCAAGCTCAAAAATATTGATATCATATTGAAGCGAACTGCCTTCTGCCGAAGTGTTATCGTTGAAGAATTTTTCTTCGCTCCAGGTTTTTCCTCCGTCGTCGCTTATTGCATAAACAGCGCTGAGATAGTTAAGCCCCTCTTCTCCGTTATCTTTAAGGAATGCGGCAAGAAGCTTTCCGTTGCCAAGCTCCCAAAGCTGGATTCCCGTGTTTTTGAATGTATCGCTTGCTATAACGGAAGGATCTCCTACGTTTCTAAGGGTCGTTCCGCCGCTTCTGCTCATAAGAGAGAAGGTCATCTTATTAAGCTCTTCTTCGAAATTGAAATCATTAATGCTTTCAACGGTGCTTGTGCTTCCATAAGAGGATCTTGCGTTTGCTTCTCCCTGGATGGTTTTAAGTTCGCCGATGATGTCGTAATCCTTTTCATCAACAACACCGTCGCCGTTGTCGTCGTCGTCTTCGTTATCTCCGTAATAGAAATCGAGAACGCTTACGTTAAGCGAACCGGTGAACAAAACGATATCCGCGCCCGCAGCAATACTGAATCCGATTTTTCCGCCAACCTCAAATTTCGGCGAAACCTGGAAGAGAATAGGTATCCTTACTGTTCCGGCAATGAATAAACCGAGGAAGCTGTTGAATCCAACGCCGCCCTTAACTCCGATATCAAGCTTCGATGCGCCGAAAACTCCCTCTATGCTTTGGATATCTCCGCCGCCCTCGTCGTAATCTATAAGATTGTTGAAAATTTCTTTTATGTCGCTGGAACCGAGCTGAACGGAATCCTCCTTCATGTATGCCGCCAATTCAAAAACCGCTTCAACACCGAAAGAAACGCTTACATAAAGCGGAACGCCATAGACATTGAACGGGAAGTTTTTGAAATACCAAAGGTCAAAACCGATAATCGTTTCATAAGCGCTGACGTAATAGTTTTCGGTATCGGTGACGCCCGGTTTTGCCGTCATTTTGAACATGAATGCGGGAGCAAAGGTCCAGTTGGACGGTTTTTTTGCCTGGGTATCGCCTCCGCCGCCATCATTGTTATTGACATCAACGGGCTGCGTAACCGCATCGTTGCTTCCGCTTTGTCTTCTCGAACCTATATTGGTGGCTGCCGCACTCGTTTTTTTTGCTCCTTCGTATTTATCCGAAATGCTTCCGGTTGCATAAAGCCCTTCGAAAGAATATCCGCACATCATATAAACACATCCGGTATCCGGATCGGTTCTTGTAACGAAAAATCCGCCGGTGTTGCTCGTGATTCTGAAGTCCGCTCCGCCAAGAATCGGTATTCTGAGGGCTTCCGCAAAAACGTCTTCAAGTTCCGTTACGGAAGGGGTCGAAGGAATGTCATACTGAACCGGAATGGTGCTGTCCTCATAATCAACGCTGAATTCATAACCGCCGTCCGCAAGGGCCGAAGTTGCGGTATATGTTTCCGTTCCGATTATATTTCCGTTTGTATCTCTTTGAACTATGGTCTTTTCGGATTCAACTTCAATATAAAGTCTTGTATTGCTCGAAATTTCCTCCGTGGGTATTTTTATATCCCAATAAGAAACGTTGCCTATGGTTTCGGTCGCTGCCTCTATGGATTTATTAAGGCTGCTGCCCGCTCCCGCAACGGTATCATAGAAATAAAGTTTAACCTTTTTCGGAACGGAATTTTCCTTGCCCTGTACCGTCACGCGTATTTCAACGTATCTTCCGCTTTCAAGCTCAATCATATTAACAGAAGGATCTCCGCCCGAAAGAGCCGCCGAAACGCCTATGGGATAACAATCGCCGACCGTGAACTGCGGAACCGAAATGATATAGCTGTTGCTGTCGTCAAAGGTAATGGTGCTATAGGCAAAACCGCCGGCATAGCTTATCAAAACGGTATATTTTCCGCCGGGAACACCCTTGAAGCTGCTTATGCTGTAATTTCCGTTTTTGTCCGTTGTTGCCTTATACGTACTTCCTGCCGTAATGGATATTTCGGCATCCGAAAGCGCCGAAGGGGTGTTTTCCATAAGGAAAAGGTTAACGTTGCTGCTGTTGACCTTTCCGTTGATGTTTGCGGTTTTAACTCCGACCGAAGCTTCCGGAACAAAGCTTACCATAATCTTGTTGCAATCCGGATCTCCGTTAAGCTGATGATAAAGAACGTCGCCGTAATATGTTTCGGTATCGACCGTCCATTTGGTAACGTAATTCTCATTGGCTTTTGCTATAAGGGTTACGTATTCATTCTTAACGTAGTTTTCGGAAGAAACTTTAACTCCTTCTCCTCCGGTAATTTCACCGTTGGGTTCTTCATCAGCATAATATACGCTGAGTTCATCTGCATCCGCGCTGTAAACGCCTTTGAAAATGTATTTTGTATATACGCCGTTAAGTTTGATTCTAATAAGGCCGTCTTCATCTGCATATACCGTCGCGCTGTGGGCCACGTCAGAACTGAGGTCCGTGTATGCTTCGTAATAAACGCCGGTAAGATTAAGCTCGCTGCCCGAAGAATTTTTAAAAACAGCATAGTCGCCCATATAAAGTTCGGATTTCGGGTTCATAAGTTCAACCGTTCCGCCCTTGGCAGCTTTGATGGAATAATATACGGGGATTTTTTCATAAACGGGAATAACGCTGAAAACCGGGTCTGCTGCGGTGTCACCGTTAACGTCACCGCTCCACATATACGTTCCCTCGTACCGACTAAGAAAGTCAATCGTAAAATAAAAACCGTTGCTTCCGTTAAGGTTAATCACGTTGGAGGTTTTTTGTGAATTGCTGTTATAAAGCTTATACCCCACAAGCTTTGCGGGATAGCTGCTGTCCGCGTTAAAAATAATATTTACTTTATTATAGCTTTCATTGTTATCCGCAGGATAAACTTTTATAAGGTCATTGTTTCCGTCAACGATCGGGTGGGTTTCAATTCCGCCGTAATAGCTAAGCTTTGGGGAAAGATCGTCCCTTATTTCAAAATTATATTGGCGTTTGTTTGCAAGGAATCCATTAGCAACCCAAAGGTTCGTTCCGCCGCCGGTGAATTGCGGGTCGCAGTTATAAACGTAAACATATTCCATTTCATGAGATCCAAGCGGAACGGTTGCAGTCATATTATAGGTGCCGCCGGATGTAACAGTCTTGTGCCAACCCTCGCAGTTATCCACCTCAAGACCGATTTTTGCGTTTTTATCAACGCCCGTAAGATGGGTCGCAACTTCAATGCTGGCAATTCCCGTAAGGTCATACATCCATTTTGTTCTTATTTTGTTCGTACCACTGCTAACGTGGCTTCCGTCTCCGCTGGTATTAACTCCGATGTTGTTATCCCCGTTCGGGAACCACGAGGTGCTTCCCTGGCTGGAGTTGCTGTATTGCTCGTAATAGGAGTTCGCCATGTTGTTGCTGCCCATATAAATCTTCTGGGTTTCTGTTTCAACAAACTCGGTATATTTTGCCCAGTCCGGGAACCATGACGGCGTTCCCTCAACAATATCCGGAATCGTTGCATAAGAATCCGGAACAGCGTCGAGTTCCGGGTCCGCTCCTTCCGGAACGATATAAATTCCCGCCATGGGGTCCGAAACAAAAACTTCCGTCATATCGGTGATATTTCCGTTTTCGTCGCCAAGCATATAAACACCGGTATAGGCTGCTTCAACAGTCTGCTCGGTCTGATAAGGGGCAAAATCAACGTAGCCAAGGGGTTCTCCGTCATGGAAAAGAACCGCAAGGCTGTTGGTAGCAAGGTTGCCTTCTCTCTTAAAGGTAAGGATTGCCACGCCATTTTCATTAAGCTCAAGTTCTTTTTCACAGTTAAACGAGATTTTAACTTCCGGCTTTTCTTCGTTATCCGAAATTCCCAAAAGGGCCTGGGCCGTTTCAACAACCTCGCCTTTTTCATCAAGAACCGCAAGCATGAAATTTTCTTCATATTCGCTTTCATCATCATCGATAACTTCAACCGTGATGACTTTTTCGGTTTCATTTTCCTCGAAAACAAGCGAAATTTCCGCCGCGCGAACCCCGAAGGAATCGAGCTCCGCAAACATTTCGGAAGCCCTCATATCCTCGACGATTTCTTCTTCATAAATCTGTCCGACCGTTGCGGCAACGTCAAGGGTCTTTGCATCGGTGTTTTCGCCGCTTTCAGCAAACACGTCATAAATGCTTCTGCTGCCCTCGATCTTCCGAACGGCCTCGCCGTTTATGTAAAATACATAGTCCTTTTCATAATTTGCGCTGTAATCATAAACAAGAACCGTTACAGAAGTCTTTTCGCTTCCTTCCGCACGCGAAAGAACAAACTCATTCATGCCGGAATCTTCGGCCATAACACTGCTTTCCGCGGTGAAATAAAATACTTCGTCGGAATAAATAACGTCCGCTTCGCATTTTTCGCAATGGAAGTTACATTCCGAACCGGGAACCGCCGCAGCGTATCCGCATTCTGCGTCGTGCTCATGAGCACAGACTTCGCCGCATTCATCGGAACAAACGTGCCCGCAGGGCGTTTCGGGAATTTCTTCTGCGAATCCGCATTCCTCGGTATGCACAAGATGATGGGTACAGCCAAGCTCTTCAATTTCTTCCGCTATTGCCGTCACCGGCAGCATTGTCATTACCATAAGCACCGCCATGAATAATGAAACAGATTTTTTGAAGTTGCTTTTTATCATTTTTTCATCTCCATTCTCAGGATTAAGTTTTCTGTAAAAAAGATGCCGCCTGCATCGTGAGTTAGTTTCGTAAAACCGAAAAAAATTATTCTGCTTCCATTTCCTCAACTTTTCCGTCAAGATAATCAAGCATTTCTTCGATAAGCTCCTTCGCCATTTTCGGGAAGTCAAAACGTAAAACAAATTCAATGGCTTCTGCTATTTTTTCCTTCGGAACTTCATAAATAAGTAAGGTGTTTTCCAAAAAAGCTCCGACCTTCTGGTCCATGGTAAACCACATATCACACGGAATCGTCATAAATCCGCGCATAACTCCGCCGGATGCAATTTCTTTCTTATAAAAATCCGCCGTCGTCAAATTCGGAAGATGCTCCGCAAACACGTTTTCAATCTTTCCCGTAATGGTGTTCTGGATGATTTCCGTCGTTTCGGGCAAGGAATACGCCGTGGAATACAGCTCTCTTATATGCTCGTGTGATTCCGTCATATAAAGCTGAAGGGTTGTTTCAACCGCATAATATAGAATTTTGTCCTCGGTTATTCCGGCAATCGCTTTTTTTGCCTTGTTGAATTGGCTCGAAAGCACAAATTTAACAAGTTCGCAAAGAATTGATTCCTTATCCCCAAAAATTCTGTAAAGTGTCGCAACGGGAATCCCCGCATTTTTTGCGATATCCTTTACGGTTGAATTTGCATATCCCTGTTCAAGGAATAATTTCGCAGTTGCACAAAGCACCTTTTCTCTTCTTGCTTCTCTTTCCGCAACGGGTTTGTTTGCCATTTTCTCCTCCTTTCAGGGCTGCAACAAATACCGCAAACCCTATATTAGAATCGTTTATGAGAACGCATTATCAATTCGCGTTTATTTTAACAGCAAAAATATAAAATTTCAATAATTTTTCTTAAATTATCCCTTATTATGGAAAATTTCTACCGCATTAACAAATTTTACCGCCGTAAATAGGTATAATTGCACAATTTCTTTTGCCGAACGTCCTTCAAAAACCCATTTATTCTTTACTTTCTTGTCGGTATTGTGATAAACAAAAAAACGCCGTTCCAACGGCGCAAAAAATTAAGTATAACAAAAAATCCCGAACACATTCGTGTTCGGGATTTTTTGGCGGAGATGAAGAGATTCGAACTCTTGAGAGGCTTTTGACCCTACGCGATTTCCGGTTAAACTGCCGAAAATTCCCTTTAATTATGCGGTTTCTTAAAGTTTTTCTGTCACAGTATATTCAGGAATTTAAAAAGCGAACGAAAGCAAACCCCATTCTTTCAGAATCACTTTTCATCCCGGTATGGATGTAAGCGGCGAAGAATAACTTTTGCGGAATATTCAGCAAACCGCTGATGCTTGAGAAAAGGTTCTTAAAAATCTGTTTTGGGTTCAAATTGATATTCAAACGGTGCAAAAAATCCCGTGCTCAAAAATGAGCACAGGATTTTTTTGAGCATCATCCCTCAACCGGAAATTCTGTTATAAGTTTTGCCGCAAATCTTCTGATAAGGTTTGCATCAAGGACGTTGACCTTTCCGTCGCCGTTGACGTCGCTTACCGCAAGCTGTCTTTCGTCGAAGTCTATGAGCTTCGCTGCGTAGCGGCGAACAAGGTTCGCATCAAGAACGTTGATTTTTCCATCGCCGTTTGCGTCGCCGTACAGAACGTCAAAACCTCCGAGAGCATCAATTTCTCTCGTTTCATAATAGTCGCAGTTTTCGCAGTCACGGCGCTCCTCACCTTTTTCCGTCGCCGTCGGCGCCTTTGTTTCGTACCATTCG
>JAFUJP010000198.1 GCA_017473745.1 Oscillospiraceae bacterium | reverse complement strand
GAGAAGCTCCGCCGAAGGCGGTGATGAGGTGTTTGTCCGCTAATTTCCGTGTTTGCATAGAAACACCTCATCCGTCATCGCGAAGCGATGCCACCTTCCCCTCAAGGGGAAGGCTTTAAATGCATATAAACAATAATTTATGTCATTTCTCAAAATATTTTTCGAGTTTCGGAAGACCGGTTTTGAATTCAAAATGCTTTTCAAGGATAACGGTTATCCTTGCGATAAGAAGCCCGTTAACAAGCGCGGTGATGACGGTTCCGAGGCCGATTCCGACAAATCCGCCGAAGAAAATAAGGTTGAGCACTATGCTGATAACACAAAGGGTGATGTCATAAATTGATTTTGTTTTGTTGATATCTTTTTTATGGTGAAGGGCAAATTCCTTTACAAAAAGCTCGTGTGCCGCGGGCGCAACGTATGTATGGAAAAAGCAGGAAACGCCGAATGCACAGCATAAAAGGCTTACGCAGAAAAGAACGGCCCGCATAATAAAGCTTTCCGCCGGAATAAAAGCCACCGCCCAAACAGCAAAATCAATGGCAAGCCCGGAAAAAACCGCCGTTACAAAGCTGAAGAGATAGGATATTTTGAATCTTCCGACGAAAAGCGAAAGAATAATTATCACAATGCCCTGAAGAATATATTCTATGGTGCCAAGGGTTATTGCATCGGTATATTCAAGCAGCTTGAGGTGGATGGTATAGGCCGGCGCGGCAATCATCGAAACGCCAAAGCCCGCCTTTGCGGCAAAGGCAACCCCGAATCCGAGGGCAATTATTGCAAGGACGTATGCGATTTCGGCATAAAAAGTTCGTTTTTTCATAAAAATTCCTCCAAAAACAGAAAAAGCCCCCGGGCGTTTGATAAAGAAACGCCGAAAGCTTATGTAGTATTTATATCACAACGGCGGAAAAATGTCAACAAACCGTTGACAACAGTCCGAAATCATACTATAATGGCATGGTATGATTTCGGACTGTTTATCGAAAGGAGCTTTTGTTTGCGAATGGATAGATTCGAGCAGTATCAGACTGTAAGAAGAAAAACCGATGACGAATGGGATTCCGCCATAAGCCATTTCGGAATTGCAAAAGGTCAGCTTATGATAATCTGGACCCTTTTTGATTTCGGAAGACCATGCACCCAAAAGGAAATCTGCGACGATTGGTATGAAAATAAACAGACCATAAATTCCGCCGCAAAAAAACTCATAGATGAAGGCTATATTGATATCGCCCCTTCGCCGGATAACTTCCGTGAAAAACTGCTTACGTTTACTGAAAAAGGACGTTTTTTTGCCATGCGCACCGTTGGAAGAATTCTTGAAGCGGAAAAGAACGCTTTCAGCCGCCTTTCGGAAGATGAGCAGGATCAGCTTGTTCGGATTTACGGAAAACACTGTGAACTTCTTAAAGAAGAATTTGCAAAAATCAGAGGAGAAAACAAATGAGAATCCAGCTTTCGGAACATTTTGACTATAAAAAGCTTTTGCGCTTCGTTTTTCCGTCCATAGCGATGATGGTTTTCGGTTCCGTTTATGGAATAGTTGACGGGCTTTTCGTTTCAAACATAGTGGGAAAAACTCCCTTTGCCGCGCTTAACCTCATCTATCCCTTCATTGCGGTGCTCAGCGCCCTTGGATTTATGATCGGCGCAGGCGGCAACGCAATCGTTTCAAAAACTCTTGGCGAGGGAAACAAGGAAAAGGCGAACGAATATTTTTCCATGCTTATCTATATAAGCCTTGCCGCGGGAATCATAATTGCCGCCATCGGAATCGCTACCGTACGCCCGGTTTCCATCCTTCTCGGCGCCGAAGGCGAGGAAATGATCGAAAACTGCGTTATCTACGGCGCGATAATTTTTGCCGGAATTCCGTTTTTTATGCTTCAGAACGCCTTTTCGATTTTTTTCATCACCGCGGAAAGACCTCAGTACGGATTTTATACCACCATTGCCGCCGGCTGCGGAAATATGTTCCTCGATTGGCTTTTCATGGCTGTTTTCGAATGGGGAATTGCCGGAGCGGCCCTTGCAACCATTGCAAGCCAGTTTATCGGCGCAATAATCCCCGTTGTTTATTTTTCAAGAAAACACAATTCGAGCCTGCTCCGCCTCGGAAAAGGCCCCTTCGTCTGGAATGTTTTCTGGAAGACCTGCACCAACGGCTCTTCGGAATTTGTTTCAAACGTTTCGGGCAATATCGTGAGCATGCTCTATAACTTCCAGCTCATGCGTTTCGCCGGCGAGGACGGCGTTGCCGCATACGGCGTGCTTATGTATGTAAACTGGATTTTCGTTGCGGGGCTTTTCGGTTATGTAACCGGTGCTTCGCCCATAGTCGGATATCATTACGGCGCTCAGAACCATGATGAACTCAAAAACCTTTTCAAAAAAAGCATGATTCTTATGGCCGGGGGCGGCGCCGCCCTTGCGGGGCTTACCCTTCTTCTTGCGGATGTCCTTTCGGGAATTTTTGTCGGTTATGACCCCGTGCTTTTTGAAATGACGAAAAAATCCGTTATCATAAGCGCCGCGGCATTTCTTTTCATCGGCATCAACATCTTCGGTTCCGGCTTCTTTACTGCGCTCAACAACGGTCTTATCTCCGCGGCGATTTCCTTCCTCCGCACCGTTGTTTTCCAGGTTGCGGCGGTTATGATCCTTCCCGAAATATGGGAAATCGACGGCATCTGGTGGTCCATGGTCGCCGCGGAAGTTCTTTCCTTCGCCGTCACCATGTTCTGTCTTATTAAAAACAAAAACAAATATCACTATGTATAAAAACCAGGGGAGCCATTCGGCTCCCTTGATTTTTTACCCGCAAAAGGTTATTCTTATAATAGAAAGGGCGGCGGGATTTATGAATTCAAAAGAAAAAATCATCGAAAAATATATCGGACTTGTTCTTAAAAGAAAAACCGCAGATATCCCCGTTACGGAAATTTGTGAAGAAGTGGGGATCTGCAGAAAAACTTTTTACAGGCATTTCCGCGACCGCTATGCCATAATCGAAGATATTTTCGTTAACGATATCGAGGTGCCCTTAAGAGTGAGCCTCCGGATTAATGCCGGAAACGATTATTATGTTCAGATGATTTATCAGAGCTTTCTTGAGAAAAAGGAGTTTTATATAATTGCCATAAAAGAAGAAGGAAACAATTCTCTTTTTGAAAATATAATTTCAAGGCTTGTGGAGCTTAACCATGAGGAGCTTCCGCAAATCGGCTGGTCGGGAACGGAACTTGAATATCTTTCGTATAAATTCGCATCGACCCAGGCTTTTTTGCTTCGCAAATGGATAAGGGGCGGAATGAAGGAATCCCCGGAATTTATGTCTAAAATTTATTTAACAAACCTTCCGGGAAGAAAAGAGCTACAAAATATATAAAATGTTTCCTTTAATGACACATTTGCACAATAGTGTCCGTTTTCTTTTTAACAGAAGGGTGATATACTTGTGTTAAACCGTAAAAATATTAACGGATTTGACACAAGGAGGAACTATTATGGAAGGCATGATGAAATGCGGTATCTATAAAGGTATCAAACAGGTAGCAGTTGAAGAAAGACCCATTCCCCAGATCGGACCCAAGGACGTTCTTGTAAAAGTACTCAGAGCGGGTATCTGCGGTTCCGACACAGGTGCATATCTCCACGGCGGTATGTATTACGGCGTTGCAGACAATGCTGAATTCGGTCACGAAATGGTCGGTAAAATCGTTGAAAAAGGCGAAGAAGTTGAAGGCATTGAACTCGACGATATCGTTTTTGTTGAACCCACCTGCGCAAAGAAAAAAGGTATCTATGTTGCAGATATGTGCGGCGGTTTTTCTGAATACGTTAACGTTGAAGACGCAAAAGTAAATCACAACATCTATATCTGGAACAAAGACGTTGACCTTGACGAAGCTGTTCTTGCCGAACCCCTTGCAGTAGGTACCAACGGCGTTATTATGGAAGAACCCGGCCTTGACGAAAAAGTTGTTGTTCTCGGCGCAGGCACCATCGGACTTTCCGCAGCAGCAGGCCTTATCGCAAGAGGTCTTAAAAACGTTGCGGTTGTTGACGTCAATGAAACCCGCCTTGAAATGGCAAAAAATCTCGGCGCAATTCCCGTAAACGGAAAAGACGGCGACCTTTACGAACAGCTCATCAATATTTTCGGTTCCTTCCCGGGATATCATCCCCAGCCCGACGTAGATATGTACGTTGATGCAGCAGGCGCACCAGCACTTCTTTCCCAGACTTTCAACTTTGCACGCGAAGGTTCCAGATACGTTGTTCTTTCCGTATATGGCGGCAACCTTGAAATCAACCCCGGCATGTTCATCAGAAGCCAGGCAAAAATCTATGGTTCCCGCGGTTATATGCCCAAAACCATCGTTGAGGTTATGGATCATATCACCAACAAGAAGACCCCCATCGGCACCCTCGTAACCAAAAAATATAAACCCGCCGATTTTGCCGAAGCAATGGAAGAAGCGGCTTCCGGCAGACAGGTAAAAGTCGTTATCGACTACGAAATGGAATAATTTCCGCGTTCTTATAAAAACCCCAATAATCCACAAAACCGAAGGGAGCCGCAAGGCTCCCTTCGGTTTTATAGATTGGATCTCCGCCCATAGCAGGGGAAGAGCATCCGTGCGCATAAACAACAAATATCCCGCAAAATATTTTTCATTTAACAGCCTTTTCCGTATTCAAAAAAGAATGGCTTTATGCTATAATAATTTTGTGTCACCTTATGACGCTTTTTAATAAATTACGGGCTTTTGTGACTCCAAAAAAGCCCTGAAAATAAAAAGGGAAGGGGTATTGTAAATGAAGTTTACACAGAACGCTGAAACCGTTCTTGAAAGAAGATATCTTGCCAAAGATAACGACGGCAAGGTTATCGAAACTATCGAAGAACTCTTCACAAGGGTCGCTTCCACTGTTGCGGGTGCGGATGCGGCTTACGGCAAAAGCGAAGAGGAAATCAAAACCACCGAAAAAGAATTTTATGATATGATGACAAACTGCGAGTTTATGCCGAACTCGCCGACTCTTATGAATGCGGGGCGCCCTCTCGGCCAGCTTTCCGCCTGCTTTGTTCTTCCTGTTGAAGACAGCATGGTCGGCATTTTTGATACCGTAAAATATGCCGCCCTTGTTCATCAGTCCGGCGGCGGCACGGGCTTTTCTTTTTCCCGCCTTCGCCCCGAAGGTTCCATCGTAAAATCCACCGGCGGAACTTCTTCCGGCCCGGTCAGCTTTATGAAGGTTTTCAATGCCGCGACCGAAGCGGTTAAACAGGGCGGAACCCGCCGCGGTGCGAATATGGGTATGCTCCGCATCGACCACCCGGATATCCTTAAATTCATCGACTGCAAGGCCGACAACAACGAGATAAACAACTTCAATATATCTGTTGCGATAACCGATAAATTTATGGCCGCCGTTGAAGCGGGCACCGAATACGAGCTTGTTGCGCCCCATACCGGCGAAGTTGCCGGCACTCTTGATGCGAGAGAAGTCTTTGAAAAAATCGTTGATGCCGCATGGCGCAACGGCGAGCCGGGCATAGTTTTCATTGATGAGATGAACCGTTATAACCCGACCCCCGCGCTCGGCGAAATCGAAAGCACCAACCCCTGCGGCGAACAGCCCCTTCTTCCTTATGAGGCATGCAATCTCGGTTCCATAAACCTCGGGCTTTGCGTCTGTGAAGAGGATGGTATCCTTTCCATCGACTATGAAAAAATCACCGATATCGTACATAAAGCCGTTCATTTCCTTGATAACGTCATCGACGTGAACCATTATCCTCTCCCCGCTATCGACGAAATGACCCGCAAGACCAGAAAAATCGGTCTTGGCGTAATGGGATTTGCCGACCTCCTTCTCAAACTCGGCGTTCCCTATAATTCTGTCGAGGCGGAAAGGGTTGCCGAGGAAGTTATGAGCCTTATCCAGAGCGAGGGCACCAAGGCTTCCATCGAGCTTGCCCTCGAACGCGGAACCTTCCCCGCATGGGAAAATTCTGTATTCGCAGAAAGATATGAAATCCGCAACGCAACCATTACCACCATTGCCCCCACCGGCACTATTTCCATCATTGCGGATGCTTCCGGCGGCTGTGAACCTCTCTTTGCATACGCCTTTACCAAAAACGTAATGGATGGGGATAAGCTTCTTGTCTGCAACGAGCTTCTTGTTGAGAAACTTAAAGAACGCGGAATCTATTCCGAAGAGCTTATCCGAAGAATTGCCGACGAGGGCACACTTGCCCATATTGAAGAGATCCCCGAAGATATCAGAAGAGTTTTCGTCTGTGCCCACGATATAACCCCCGAATGGCACATCAGAATTCAGGCGGCATTCCAGAAATATACCGACAACGCCGTTTCCAAAACCATCAACTTCCCCAACAGCGCGACCCGCGAGGAAGTAAAGGAAGCTTATGTTCTTGCCCATAAACTCGGCTGCAAAGGAACCACCGTTTACCGCGACGGAAGCCGCGACAGCCAGGTTCTTACCATCGGAAGCCAGAAGGAGGATAAACCCGAAGTTCCGGTGATGAACACCATTCTTCCGCGCCCGCGCCCGACCCTTACATGGGGCGCCACCGAAAAGATGAAGATCGGCTGCGGAAGCCTTTTCATCACCGTAAACCGCGATGAGCACGGCATTTGCGAGGTGTTCACCAGCACCGGCAAAGGCGGAGGCTGCCCTTCCCAAAGCGAAGCCACCGCAAGACTTGTTTCCATTGCGCTCCGCGCCGGAATTTCTCAGGATGAAATCCTTGCCCAGCTTAAAGGTATCCGCTGCCCCAGCACCGTTCGCCAGCCGGGACTTAAATGCACTTCCTGCCCGGATGCCATCGCAAGAACCATCGTAAAGATGAGCAAGATGCTCGGGACAAACGGTTTTACCGTCGAGGCGGAGGAGGAAAAACCGCCAAAAAAAGCTGAGGGCGAAAAGCCCGCCCCGGCCAACAAACCCGTTCTCGGAAGTGATGACAAGCTTCACTGCCCCGAATGCGGAAAGCTTCTTCGCCATGAAGGCGGATGCACCATCTGCGACTGCGGTTTTTCCCACTGCGGATAAAAAATAAAAGCAAAAGGCGCCCGTATGGGCGCCTTTTCAGTTGATATTTATATAAATTATTGTTTATGTTATTAAGCTCCTCAGAGGAGGAGCTGTCGCCGAAGGCGACTGAGGAGGGATAAACCCTGTCTAATTTCGATAAGCGCTCCGCGTTCTTAAATAATCCCTCATCCACCGTGCCTACGGCAACGGT
>JAFUJP010000197.1 GCA_017473745.1 Oscillospiraceae bacterium | reverse complement strand
GTCGCTGTCATAATAGGTAACGGTGTAATACCTCAGAACCGAGGCAAAGTTTGCGTAAACGGTTTTATCTTCGGTTATGGCTTTAAGAACGTTTTCATCAAGCGCGCCGTTCGGTTCCGCTGACCATCCAACGTGAGTATAGCTGTATTGCGCCGTGCTTTCCTTTGTCGGCTCAGAAAGAAGCCCGCGAACAACAGGGTCGGCACAGTCATCGCCGTCCGCAACAGGGCGTTTATAAAGTTCTGTCGTTCCGTCCTCGCTCATAAAGGTGACGAAATGCACTGCTGAATAATCATTTTCGCCGGAACCGCCCGTTTCCGCCTTTCCCTCAACGCCGAAAATTGAAACGCCCGAAACGATATTTTCCGAAACAAGATTTTCATCGCCTTCAACATCTACTTTTGAAAGTCCGTTATATCCTTCATCGGGAAGAACCGAAAAGCCTTCCGCCGTGGGTGTAACGCTTTTTTCCTGCAAAACAGTTTTCGGAACACTGCTTTTCCCAATCACAAATGATAAAGTATCAAATCCCATAAAAACCGCCTCCTTACCATGTTAAAACGGTTCCATTTCCGTTGCTGTCTGTGATTTTTGTCGGTTTTCCGTCCTCATTGAACTCAAAAGTGTGGGTCAGCGTCGAACCATCCTCATAGGTTTCAACGATAATGCCGTCGCTTTCATATCCCGAAAGGTCAACCGCCGTCACGGCCTTTTCCCCGCTCGCCGTGGCTTCCGCTGCCGTCCACACTCCGCCCGAAACCTTCATGATTTTTCCCTCATCCTCCGAAGTTGCTTCCGGAATGCCTAAAACCATGCTTAAAGGCGCTATCGCGGCTTGAATCCCATCCGGGAACACCATTACCGCCACCACATACTGTTTATCCAGCAAAATATTTCCGACGCATTGATGCATACTTTCTCGGTCTGTAAAACTATGCATGGTACAGTAACCTGTCATGGTCGAGCTCTCGTCCGCTTCAAAAGGAATTCCGAAGGTAACCGCTCCATTATCGAGTGCGGTCCATAATTCCGAAGTATCCGTTTCAAGCTCTCCGGTTCCGCCGGTTGCAGGAATGGCTGTCATACCCATTGCCCCAAGGTCAAAAACCGGAATTTCCGTTTTTTGAACAAGCTCAACCGCCGCAAAACTCCATGTATCGGTTTCGGTATTTCCCGTAAGACTTGCGCTGAAAAGGATTCCGCCATACTCAAAATTCACTGACGAAACAACAAGATAAGCGTTGATCGCATAAGCAAAGTTTGAAAAAACAACAACGCCGTAGGTTCCATCCGCGTGGCTGATTCGAACAGTTTTTTCCTTTGTTATTGCGGATGCAACTTCTTTCGGGGTAACGCTTTCTGTATTGCCAACAAGTTTTCCTGCGCTGTTTTCAGAAGCTTCGGCAAAAGCTTCTTCAACGGATTTTCCGTTTTCCATTGCAATGTATTTCGCTGCCGTTACCGCAAAATCACCCTTCGGAACAATGCTGTCATAAATTCCAAGCGGCATATTATCCCTCCTTCACCGTAACGGAAATATTTCCTGTGATGGGCTGGCCGGAAACATAGACGTTATAATCTTTCTCAACCCCGAAAGCGTTTGTAAACGAAACCGTTTCAAATTCGTATTCATAATCAAATCCGCCGATGTTGAAAATGGATTCGCCCATGCTCGCGGGATAGGCATAAAAGAAATAAAGCCCGTCGCCGCCTGTTGCGGAAACTGTAAGGTTCTTTCCGCCCGAAAGCTTCTTTGCAAGCGAAAGAATAAATTCGCTG
>JAFUJP010000196.1 GCA_017473745.1 Oscillospiraceae bacterium | reverse complement strand
TTGTTTTTCGGCCTCGGCCTTTAGTTCTTTAATTACCTCTTCGTGAAGACGAAGATTTACTTGAATTTTATCGGTCAATGGTATCACCTCGATATCATTATATACCACTTTTGTGCAACATTAAAGATACCACCATGGTACAATTTGTGCAATATGCAGAAAATAACAGCAATGTATTGATTTGTATGTACCACCGTGGTATGATTTTAAAAAACGAATCGAGGTAATAAAAATGACAAACATCATTTCGGAATTTTGGTACGGAAATCTTCGCCCTTTGGAAAATTCGGGAATCGACAGCCATGAAATGCGCGAAATCGAAAAGCTCGTTTCAAAAAGCTATCACCGCCTTGAAGCTTTGCTCGACGAAAAACAGCTTATACTTTTTGAAAAATACGCAGATAACATGAATGAAAATCTTTGCCTTGCGGAAGAACGGGCTTTTTGCGACGGTTTTTCTCTCGGGGCAAGTCTTATGGCAGAGGCTTTTTGCGGCTCCGGCCGGTTTTTGGGCTGATTTCTTAAAAAATTTGTTCTTTTATCCAAATTTCACTCCCAAAATTTGTGTAAGCCGCCTTGATTTTATTTGAATATCAATTTATAATAACCTTGACAGCAAATACAATCTCGTTTCAAGGAGTAAAATATGATAGATTTCAACAAGATAAAAGGCTTTATCTGTGATATGGACGGCGTTATCTATCGCGGGAACCAGGTTATCCCCGGCGTTCATGAATTCATAGACTGGCTTCACAAAGAGGATAAAAAATTCCTTTTTCTCACCAACAACAGCTGCTATACCCCGAAGGAGCTTCAGCAGAAACTTGCAAGAATGGGGCTTGATGTTTCGGAAGATCATTTTTATACGAGTGCCCTTGCAACCGCGGCTTTTCTTAAAGACCAGGCCCCGGGCTGCAGCGTTTATGCCATCGGCGAAGCGGCTCTTTTCAACGCCCTTTATGACGCAGGTATCACCATGAATGACATCAACCCGGATTACGTCGTTGTCGGCGAGGGTAAAACCTATTCTTTTGATACCATCACCAAAGCGACCAACCTTGTGCGCGGCGGCGCAAAACTTATCGGTACAAACTCCGACGTTTCCGCCCCTATCGAAACGGGCATTATGCCTGCCTGCGGCGCGCTTGTTTCGCCCATCGAAATCGCCACCGGCAAAAAAGCCTATTTTTGCGGAAAACCGAATCCCCTCATGATGCGCACCGGCCTCCGCCTTCTCAACTGTCATTCCGACGAGGCGGTCATGGTCGGCGACAGAATGGATACGGACGTTATTTCCGGCCTTGAGAGCGGCATGAAGACCGTCCTCGTTCTTTCTGGAGTTTCTACCGTTGAAACTCTCAAAACCTTCGGATACCGCCCCTCGGCCGTTCTGGAGGGTGTTGGCGACATTGCAAAGTTTGCCGAAGAATATGATGATTGATTTAAGAAAACCCGCGCAATGCGCGGGTTTTTGTTTTTTGCGTGAGATTAGATTTAATGGCCGCCTTGATAAAAGGGTCCGGTCATTCGCGAAACGGAACGGCCGAGGCCGTTCCCTACGGCGGAACGGCGAGCCGACACAGCCGAGCCGTTGCGGTACAAACCTCCTCGGAGGAGGAGGGGGACCGTCGAAGACGGTGGAGGAGGGATTTTGCACGGGCAAAGAAATGGGGTAAGTATTACATTTGCCGATATTCGCAAACTTGACAGGGTTTCCACCCTTCCGTCACCTGCGGTGACACCTCCCCTAATAGGGGAGGCAAGCGCTCCGCGAAACGGAACGGTTAAAACCGTTCCCTACAGTG
>JAFUJP010000195.1 GCA_017473745.1 Oscillospiraceae bacterium | reverse complement strand
TAATTTCCGTGTTTGCATAGAAACACCTCATCCGTCATCGCGAAGCGATGCCACCTTCCCCTCAAGGGGAAGGCTTTAAATGCATAAACAATAATTTATCCCCCTGATAATAAGCGCAAAAGAAAAGCCCTTTCCTTGCGGAAAGGGCTTTTGGGTTTGTTTTTAGCTAAAGCGAATAAATTATTCGTTGATAGCGATTACAACACCGGAACCAACAGTACGGCCGCCTTCACGGATAGCGAAACGGAGACCCTGTTCGATTGCGATAGGTTCGATGAGCTCAACATCCATCTCAACGTTATCACCAGGCATGCACATTTCAGTGCCTTCGGGAAGAGTGATTACGCCGGTAACGTCAGTGGTTCTGAAGAAGAACTGAGGACGATAGTTGTTGAAGAAAGGAGTATGACGGCCGCCTTCGTCTTTCTTAAGAACGTAAACCTGGCCGCGGAAGCATTTGTGGGGCTGGATGGAGTTGGGTTTTGCAAGAACCTGACCACGTCTGACTTCGGTTCTCTGAACACCACGGAGAAGAGCACCGATGTTATCGCCTGCTTCACCATAGTCGAGGATTTTGTGGAACATCTCAACGCCGGTAACAACAGTTTTCTTTTTCTCTTCGGTAAGACCAACGATTTCAACTTCGTCGCCGGTGTGGATCTGGCCACGCTCTACACGGCCGGTAACAACGGTACCACGGCCGGTGATGGTGAAGATGTCTTCGATAGGCATAAGGAAGGGAAGGTCTGCTTTACGTTCAGGAGTGGGGATGTAGCTGTCAACAGCGTCCATAAGATCAGCAATGGGTTTGTAAACAGGATTGTTGATATCGTTGGTGGTATCTTCGAGAACCTGGAGAGAAGAACCAGCAATTAAAGGAATGTCATCACCGGGA
The DNA here is from genome assembly GCA_017473745.1 of Oscillospiraceae bacterium. Classification (GTDB taxonomy): domain Bacteria; phylum Bacillota; class Clostridia; order Oscillospirales; family Ruminococcaceae; genus UMGS1668. The sequence continues at coordinate 12,190 of JAFUJP010000195.1, read as the reverse complement.
TATTCATACTCGGAAAGGAGTTCACGAACTTCCATCTCTACGAGTTCGAGCATTTCTTCATCGCCGCCGAGCTGGTCAACTTTGTTGAGGAATACTACGATGTAGGGAACGCCAACCTGACGGGAAAGAAGGATGTGCTCACGAGTCTGGGGCATAGGACCATCTGCTGCGGAAACTACGAGGATGGTACCGTCCATCTGTGCTGCACCGGTGATCATGTTTTTGATATAGTCAGCATGTCCGGGGCAGTCAACGTGTGCATAGTGACGGTTGTCAGTCTCATACTCAACGTGTGCAGTGTTGATCGTGATACCACGAGCTTTTTCTTCGGGAGCTTTATCGATTGCATCGTATGCGTTGTACTCTGCCTGACCTTTAAGAGCAAGGTATTTGGTGATAGCAGCAGTAGTGGTGGTTTTACCATGGTCGATGTGGCCGATGGTACCAATGTTTACATGGGGTTTGGTTCTCTCAAAATGCTGTTTTGCCATTTCGGATTGTCCTCCTTACAATTGGTTAACTTTCGTTTTTTATTTATAGGCTTAATTATTATTTTATACTAAAACAGAAAATTTTCAAGTGCTTAGCGCATATATTTTCCGTTTTTTTCAAAATAATTTTTTCTATTGCTTAGGAACGCTCTTTGATAACGCTTTCAGCGATAGATTTCGGAACTTCAACATAGTGGCTGGGTTCCATTACATAGTTGCCGCGGCCCTGAGTTTTGGAACGAAGGTCGCTTGCATAACCGAACATTTCGGAAAGCGGAACATAAGCTTTGATCTCTTTTGCGCCGTAGTTGTCATCCATGCCGCGGATCTGACCACGTCTGGAAGAAAGGTCGCCCATAACATCGCCCATGTATTCTTCGGGGAAGGTTACGGTTACGTTCATGATAGGTTCGAGAAGAACAGGAGCTGCTTTTCTCATAGCCTCTTTGAATGCCATGGAACCGGCAATCATGAAGGCCATTTCAGAGGAGTCGACCTCGTGATAAGAACCATCATAAAGAGTGACTTTAACGTCAACAACGGGATAACCTGCGACTACGCCGGCATTGAGAGCACCCTGGATACCTTTGTTAACAGGCTCGATGTACTCTTTCGGAACGGAACCACCAACGGTTGCGTTGATGAATTCGTAGCCTTTGCCGCTTTCGTTGGGTTCGAGTTTGATCTTAACGTGACCATACTGACCTTTACCACCGGACTGACGTGCATATTTGGTTTCCTGATCAACAAGTTTGGTGACGGTCTCTTTATATGCAACCTGAGGTTTACCAACGTTTGCTTCAACCTTGAATTCGCGGAGAAGACGGTCAACGATGATTTCGAGGTGAAGCTCACCCATACCAGCGATGATGGTCTGTCCGGTTTCTTTATCGGTGTAAGCTCTGAAGGTGGGGTCCTCTTCAGCAAGTTTTGCAAGGGCGATAGCCATTTTTTCCTGGCCGGCCTTGGTTTTCGGTTCGATTGCAAGGCTGATAACAGGTTCCGGGAACTCCATCTTTTCGAGTTCGATGGGGTGTTTCGGATCGCAAAGGGTATCACCGGTGGTGGTGTATTTGAGGCCTACTGCTGCAGCGATATCGCCGCAGTAGCAAACGTCAAGGTCTTTTCTGTGGTTTGCATGCATCTGAAGGATACGGCCCATTCTCTCGTTCTTGTCTTTGGAAGAGTTAAGAACAGTGGAACCGGCTTCAACCTTACCGGAGTAAACTCTGAAGAAGCAAAGTTTACCTACGAAGGGGTCAGCAGCAACTTTGAATGCAAGGATGGAGAGAGGTTCGTCATCTCCGGCTTTGCGTTCGGTTTCTTCTCCGGTATTGAGATCGGTACCTTTAACAGGCGGGATATCAAGAGGAGAAGGCATATAGTCAACGATTGCGTCGAGGAGTTTCTGTACGCCTTTGTTACGGTAAGAAGTACCGCAGCATACGGGAACGAAGGTGTTCTCGATGGTACCTTTTCTGATTGCGGCTTTGAGTTCGGGAATGGTGAGCTCTTCGCCTTCAAGGTATTTTTCCATGAGCTCTTCGTCAGCTTCAACAGCGCCTTCGATGAGTTTTTCGCGATATTCTTCGCACATTTCTACCATGTTTTCGGGGATATCTTCAATGGAGATATCTTTGCCGAGATCATCATTGTAGATATAAGCTTTCATCTCGAGAAGGTCAACAAGACCTTTGAAGAAAGTTTCAGCACCGATAGGAAGCTGAATTACGAGAGGATTTGCTTTAAGTCTGGTTTTGATCATGTCGACAACATGGAGGAAGTCTGCGCCCATGATATCCATCTTGTTGACGTAAATCATGCGCGGAACTTTATATTTGTTGGCCTGACGCCAAACGGTTTCAGACTGGGGTTCTACGCCGCCTTTTGCGCAGAGAACGGTTACAGAACCGTCGAGCACGCGGAGAGATCTTTCAACCTCAACAGTAAAGTCTACGTGTCCGGGAGTATCGATGATGTTGATACGATGGTCATTCCAATAAGCGGTGGTTGCAGCAGAAGTGATGGTAATACCTCTCTCCTGCTCCTGAACCATCCAGTCCATGGTGGCGCTGCCATCGTGGGTTTCACCGATTTTATAGTTAACACCGGTATAGTAAAGGATACGTTCGGTTGTGGTAGTCTTTCCTGCGTCGATGTGAGCCATGATACCGATATTTCGGGTCATCTCAAGTGAAACATCTCTTGCCATAAAAACTCCTTAAATAACTGAATAAATATAGAATGGAAAGATTACCATCTGAAATGTGCGAAAGCTTTGTTTGCTTCTGCCATTTTGTGGACATCTTCTTTTTTCTTGAAGGCACCGCCGGTGCTGTTGATTGCGTCCATGATTTCGCCTGCAAGACGTTCTTTCATGGTGCGCTCGCCTCTGGTTCTGGAATAGTTGGTGAGCCAGCGGAGACCGAGGGTCTCACGTCTTTCGGGGCGAACTTCAAGCGGTACCTGATAGTTTGCACCACCTACACGGCGGGTTTTACATTCGAGAACGGGCATGATGTTTTCGAGAGCTTCCTCGAAAGCTTCAAGACCGTTTTTACCGGTTTTTGCTTCTACGATTTCAAATGCATCGTAAACAATTTTCTGTGCAACACCTTTCTTGCCATCAAGCATGATGTTGTTGACAAGACGGGTTACCATAATGGAATTGTACATAGGATCCGGCAAAACTTCACGTTTTGCGATTTTTCCTCTTCTTGGCACTTTTCTTCCCTCCTTCATAAATTAGAATGAATTCATAGGTACTCGAAAGCGACAAACTCCCGTTGTGCCCAAAGAGGATGAAATATATTCATCTGCACTCTTGGGCGCAGGTATTCTCTTAAGTTTTTTAACTTACGGAAACCGGAGAGCTTGCTCTTACTTCTTCGCACCAGCTTTAGGACGTTTTGCACCGTATTTGGAACGGGCCTGCATCCTCTTTGCAACACCCTGTGCATCAAGGGTACCGCGAATGATGTGGTAACGGACACCAGGAAGGTCTTTTACACGTCCGCCTCTGATGAGAACGACGCTGTGCTCCTGAAGGTTGTGGCCGATACCGGGAATGTAGGAAGTAACTTCCATTCCGTTGCTAAGACGTACTCTGGCGATTTTACGAAGAGCAGAGTTCGGTTTCTTCGGAGTTGCAGTTCTGATAGCAGTGCAGACACCGCGTTTCTGGGGGCTGTGCTGATCGATTGCAACTTTTTTCTTGGAGTTCCATCCTTTAAGAAGTGCCGGAGCAGTGGATTTAACTTCAAGATCCTTTCTTCCGTTGTGTACGAGCTGGTTAAAAGTAGGCATGGGTTTCCTCCTTTCTTCAATAATGAAGTTCATTTTTACGCCAAAAACCTTGATTTTTGCCGCAAATGGACAGGGCAATCCCCAAAACAGGGTTTACCACCTAAAAATAATATCATTTTTATCCCCGTTTGTCAATAAGCTATATATCATTTTTGCATAATTTTTTCAAAGAAATTTTATGCGAAACGCCAAAGTTTTCACAAAGGATATTTTGTCCGTTTTGGGCAAATTATTTCATAATTCTGTCCGTGATATGCGGAAATTTTAAAGCCTTCCCCTGCGCCAAATTCCCCGTAGGGAACGCTGTCCTCAGCGTTCCGCATAAAAACGGCGGGAGCAAACCCCCGCCCTACATTGAAAATACGGCAATTTGTAACCGTATGGAACGGTCTTGACCGTTCCGTTTTATCACCTCCCTCTGACGAGGGAGGTGTCATTTCCCTTTGGAAATGACGGAGGGAGAGAAAAAACTCCCTGTTTCATCTGTCGGTAAATCCGCCGCATTTTTATAAATTTATACAAAACCCCCCGTGCTCAAATTTTGAGCACGGGGGTTTATCGCTTTTGAAATTATTCAGCTGCGGTTTCGGCCGCTTCCATAACTCTGTCGTATTCGTTGTCCATATCATAGGGGTGGACTTCCGGTGCGACGGAAGAATAGTCAGCCTCGGAATAACATTCCATACCGGTACCGGCAGGAACAAGTTTACCGATGATGACGTTTTCTTTAAGACCAAGAAGCTTGTCGCTCTTGCCCTTGATTGCCGCTTCGGTAAGAACACGGGTGGTTTCCTGGAAGGATGCCGCGGAAAGGAAGCTTTCGGTTGCAAGGGATGCTTTGGTGATACCGAGAAGCATCGGGATATAAGTTGCTTCGCGAAGACCTTCCTCGCCGTTTGCGATACGTTTTCTGATCTCTCTGTTTTCGGCAAAGAAATCGCCTTTTTCAACGACCATGCCGGAAAGAAGATTGGTATCGCCCTGATCGTCAACCTTGACTTTCTTCATCATCTGGCGAACAATAACCTCGATATGTCTGTCGTTGATATCAACACCCTGAAGACGATAAGTCTTCTGTACCTCTGCAATAAGGTAATCCTGTACTGCAAGGGCGCCGTTGACATCAAGATATTTATGCGGGTTAACGGAACCTTCGGTGAGGAGAGCGCCCGCTTTGACGTGGTCGCCCTCTTTGACCTTCGGATGGCTGCCGTAGGTGATGAGATATTTACGCTCTTCACCGGTCTCTTTATTGAAGATAACGATGTGGCGGTTTTTCTTGATTTCTTCAATGCGAACGTCGCCTTCGATCTCTGCGATGACAGCTTCACGCTTAGGAGTTCTTGCCTCAAAGAGTTCCTCAACACGAGGAAGACCCTGGGTGATATCCTCTGCGGAAGCGATACCGCCGGTATGGAAGGTACGCATGGTAAGCTGGGTACCGGGCTCACCGATGGACTGTGCGGCGATAACGCCGACTGCCTCACCGACGTGAACGGGCTTGCCGGTTGCAAGGTTGGAACCATAGCATTTTGCGCAAACGCCGTGTTTAGCCTCGCAGTTGAGGATGGAACGGAGCTTGAGTTCGGTGATGCCTGCATCAACGATCTTCTTGGCGTCGTCATCATCCATCATCTTGTCTTTGCTTACGAGAAGTTCGCCGGTTTCGGGATGGAGAACGTCCTCAACGGCGTAACGTCCGATAAGACGTTCGCTCATGGGCTCGATCATTTCGTTGCCCTCTTTGATATCGTGTACCACGATACCTTCGTGGGTTCCGCAGTCGTGTTCACGGATGATAACTTCCTGGGATACGTCAACAAGACGTCTGGTAAGGTAACCGGAGTCCGCAGTACGAAGCGCGGTATCGGCAAGGCCTTTACGGGCGCCACGGCTGGAAATGAAGTATTCGAGAATGTTAAGACCCTCACGGTAGTTAGCACGAATCGGAATCTCGATAGCTTTACCGGAAGTGTTGGCGATAAGGCCGCGCATACCTGCAAGCTGACGGATCTGGTTCATGGAACCACGAGCACCGGAGTCTGCCATCATGAAGATGGGGTTATATTTATCAAGGTTTTCTTTAAGCGCATCGGCAACCTTATCGGTGGTTTCGTTCCATGTGGTGATTACTTTCTTGTAACGCTCATCATTGGACATAAGACCGCGGCGATACTGTTTGCTGATAACGTCGATCTTTTTCTCTGCTTCCGCAAGGATCTCCGCTTTCTTAGGAGGAATAACGGCGTCGCTTACAGAAACGGTGATAGCACTTCTGGTGGAATATTTGAATCCCTGTGCTTTAACTTTATCAAGAACCTCGCTGGTTACGGCAGTGCCGTGTTTCTTTACGCAGCGGTCGATAATTTTACCGAGCTGTTTTTTGCCGACGAGGAATCCGATCTCGAAATCAAACTCATGCTCGGGGTCGGTTCTGTCAACGTAGCCAAGATCCTGAGGAATGGGCTGGTTGAAGATCGCCTTACCGACGGTGGTGTCGATAAGCCTGCTGCGAACGGTGCCGTCAGCATCGGTTTTCTCAACACGGAGTTTGATAGGTGCGTGAAGACCGACAACGCCCTCGGTATAAGCCATGATGGCTTCGTCAAGGTTGCGGAAGGCTTTGCCTTCGCCGGGTTCACAGCCGGGTTTCTCAAGAGTAAGATAGTAAGAACCGAGAACCATGTCCTGGGTAGGAACGGCAACGGGTTTACCGTCTGCGGGTTTGAGAATGTTGTTTGCCGCAAGCATAAGGAATCTTGCCTCTGCCTGTGCCTCGGTGGAAAGCGGTACGTGAACTGCCATCTGGTCGCCGTCGAAGTCGGCGTTGTATGCGGTACATACAAGAGGATGGAGTTTGAGCGCACGGCCTTCAACAAGAACCGGCTCGAAAGCCTGGATACCGAGTCTGTGAAGCGTAGGCGCACGGTTGAGCATAACCGGGTGATCCTTGATAACGATTTCAAGCGCATCCCAAACCTCGGGCTGGGTTGCTCTTTCAACCATTTTTCTTGCGTTTTTGATATTGGTTGCGGCACCGACGTCAACAAGGCGTTTCATTACAAACGGCTTGAAGAGCTCGATTGCCATTTCTTTAGGAAGACCGCACTGGCTCATCTTGAGTTCCGGGCCTACAACGATAACGGAACGTCCGGAATAGTCAACACGCTTACCGAGAAGGTTCTGGCGGAAGCGTCCCTGTTTACCTTTAAGCATATCGGAAAGGGATTTGAGGGGACGGTTGGAAGGTCCGGTTACCGGACGGCCTTTTCTGCCGTTGTCGATAAGTGCGTCAACCGCTTCCTGAAGCATACGTTTTTCGTTGCGGACTATGATATCCGGGGCGCCGAGTTCAAGAAGGCGTTTAAGACGGTTGTTTCTGTTGATGACTCTTCTGTAAAGATCGTTGAGGTCGGAAGTTGCAAATCTTCCGCCGTCGAGCTGTACCATAGGTCTGATATCCGGAGGGATTACGGGAACAACGTCAAGGATCATCCATTCGGGACGGTTGCCGGAAAGGCGGAATGCCTCAACAACCTCGAGCCTTTTGAGAAGACGAACACGCTTCTGACCGGAAGCGGTTTCGAGTTCTTCATGAAGCTCTGCGGAAAGCTTTTCAAGGTCGATATCTTTGAGAAGAAGCTGAACAGCCTCCGCGCCCATGCCGGCCTGGAAGTCTTCCTCATATTTCTCACGCATATCGCGGTACTCTTTCTCTGTGAGAAGCTGTTTCTTCTCGAGAGGGGTGGTGCCGGGATCGGTGACAATATAGCTTGCAAAATAAAGTACCTTTTCAAGAAGTCTGGGGCTCATATCAAGGATAAGGCCCATTCTGGAAGGGATACCTTTGAAATACCAGATGTGAGAAACGGGAGCGGCCAGCTCGATGTGGCCCATTCTCTCGCGTCTTACTTTTGCTCTGGTAACTTCAACGCCGCAGCGTTCGCAGATCTTGCCTTTGAAGCGAAGGCGTTTGTATTTACCGCAGTAGCACTCCCAGTCCTTGGTCGGTCCGAAGATTCTTTCGCAGAAAAGACCGTCGCGTTCCGGTTTAAGTGTTCTGTAGTTGATGGTTTCGGGTTTCTTTACTTCGCCGTAGGACCATTCTCTGATCTTATCAGGAGAAGCAAGGCCGATCTTGATAGAATCAAATGCGTTAAATTCCATTATTTACGACCTCCCCTTAATTAAAAATCGTCATCTTCGGAAAAACCGAAGCCTGCAAAATCGGTGAAATCTTCACCGTCTTCATTTATATCTCCAACCTCGAAGCCGTCAAGATCTCCTTCTTCATAACCGGCGCTTTCGCCTTCAAAGTCGGTCATCTCGTCAGCAGGGATAAGACCTGCATCGTCTTCGTCGAAGTTCTGTTTAAGATCAATTTCTTCATTGTTCTTGTCAAGAACCTTAATATCAAGTCCAAGGGACTGAAGCTCTTTGATAAGAACTTTGAAGGATTCGGGAATACCTGCCGGAGGAACGTTCTGGCCTTTTACGATGGACTCGAAAGTCTTTACACGGCCCACAACGTCATCCGATTTGACGGTAAGGATTTCCTGAAGGGTATAGGCTGCACCGTATGCTTCAAGAGCCCAAACCTCCATTTCACCGAATCTCTGGCCGCCGAACTGAGCTTTACCGCCGAGAGGCTGCTGAGTTACAAGGCTGTAAGGGCCGGTGGAACGGGCGTGGATCTTATCGTCAACAAGGTGATGCAGTTTAAGATAATACATGTAACCTACGGTTACGGGGTTATCAAAGAGTTCGCCGGTTCTGCCGTCGCGAAGCCATACTTTACCGCTGCTGTCAAGGCCGGCTTCGGTAAGAAGCTCACGGATATCCGCTTCGTGTGCGCCGTCGAATACAGGGGTCATAACGTGCCAGCCGAGTTCTGCGGCCGCTCTTCCGAGGTGAACCTCGAGAACCTGACCGATGTTCATACGGGAAGGAACACCGAGGGGGTTAAGAAGAATATCAAGCGGTCTGCCGTCCGGAAGGAAAGGCATATCCTCCTGAGGAAGAATTCTCGAAACAACACCCTTGTTGCCGTGACGTCCCGCCATCTTGTCGCCAACGGAAAGTTTTCTCTTCTGGGCGATATAGCAGCGAACAACTTCGTTTACGCCGGGGTTGAGCTCGTCGCAGTTTTCTCTGGTGAATACCTGAACGTCAACGACGATGCCGTATTCGCCGTGGGGAACACGGAGAGAGGTATCTCTGACTTCGCGGGCTTTTTCGCCGAAGATAGCGCGGAGAAGTCTTTCTTCTGCGGTAAGTTCGGTTTCGCCTTTGGGGGTTACTTTACCGACAAGGATATCTCCGGCACGGACTTCTGCGCCGACACGGATGATACCGCGCTCATCGAGTTCTTTAAGTGCATCCTCACCGACGTTCGGGATATCGCGGGTGATCTCTTCCGGACCGAGTTTGGTGTCGCGGGATTCGTGCTCGTATTCCTCGATATGAACGGAGGTGTAGGTATCCTCTTTGACAAGTTTTTCGTTGATAAGGACTGCGTCCTCGTAGTTATAACCTTCCCAGGTCATAAAGCCGATGAGCATGTTCTTACCGAGAGAAATTTCACCTTCGCTGGTTGCGGGTCCGTCGCAGATAACCTGGCCTGCTTCAACGTGCTCGCCTTTTTCAACGATGGGGCGCTGGTTTACACAGGTGCCCTGGTTGGAACGAAGGAATTTGATAATTTTGTATTCGTCGCTTTCAACGGAATCATCGCGTTTGATAACAATGCGTTCTGCGTCAACTTTGGTAACGGTGCCTGCGTGTTCGGCAAGAACGGTTACGCCGGAGTCAACGGCAGCTTTATATTCCATACCGGTACCGACATAAGGTCTTTCGGTTTTGAGAAGCGGAACAGCCTGGCGCTGCATGTTCGCACCCATAAGGGCACGGTTTGCGTCGTCGTTTTCAAGGAAGGGGATCATTGCGGTTGCAACAGAAACGACCATCTTAGGAGATACGTCCATATAGTCAACTCTTTCGGGGGCAACCTCGATGAATTCATCTTTGTAACGGCAGGTGATCTTTTTGTTTGCGAAGCGGTTGTTTTCATCAAGGGGGGTGTTCGCCTGGGCAACGGTGAAGTCATCCTCGGTATCGGCGGTCATATACTCGACTTCGTCGAGAACTACGCCGGTTTCTTTATCCACCTTTCTGAAAGGCGCTTCGATAAAGCCGTATTTGTTGATTCTTGCGTAAGTTGCAAGATAGGAAATAAGGCCGATGTTAGGACCTTCGGGGGTCTCGATCGGGCACATGCGTCCGTAGTGGCTGTAGTGTACGTCTCGAACTTCGAAGCCTGCACGGTCACGGGAAAGACCGCCGGGGCCGAGAGCGGAAAGACGACGTTTATGTGTAAGCTCCGCAAGGGGGTTGGTCTGGTCCATGAACTGGGAAAGAGGCGAAGAGCCAAAGAACTCTTTGATAGCCGCAACGACGGGGCGGATATTTACAAGACCCTGAGGAGTGATGGCTTCGGTGTCCTGTGCCTGGATGGTCATGCGTTCACGGATTACGCGCTCAACTCTCGAGAAACCGATTCTGAACTGGTTCTGAAGAAGTTCGCCGACGGATCTGATACGTCTGTTGCCGAGGTGGTCGATATCGTCGGTGCTGCCGAATCCCCAATAGAGGTTGCACATATAGTTGATGGAAGAGAAGATATCATCAATGATGATATGTTTCGGGATAAGCTCGTCAACGTTTTCTTTAAGAAGAGAAACAAGAAGTTCCTTGTCATCGCCCGCTTTTTCGGCAATGGCGCTGATAACGGAAAAACGAACTTTCTCGTTGATGAAGAGCCCTTCAAGCTCTTCTTTGGAAAGGTCAACATAATCTTCGGCATCGACCATGTTGTTGGAAATAACTTTTACCTTGTGGCCGTCAACGTCAACAAGAACTTCGCGAACGCCTTTTTTATCAAGAAGTGCCGCGTCGTCTCTGGTAAGAGTTACGCCTGCTTCAAAAAGAACCTCACCGGTAAGCGGGTCTGCTGCCGGTTCCGCAAGGGTCATGCCCGCGATACGTCTTTCAAGAGCAAGTTTTTTGTTGTATTTGTAACGGCCGACGCGGGAGATATCGTATCTTCTTGCGTCGAAGAAGAGGTTATGGAGATGCTGCTCACTGGTTTCGATCGTGGGCGGCTCGCCGGGACGAAGTTTTCTGTAAACTTCAAGAAGAGCCTCTTCTCTGGATTTGGTGCTGTCTTTTTCAAGGGTTGCAAGAAGCATGGGCTCCTCGCCGAAATAATCAAGGATCTGTGCATCACTTCCGAGTCCGAGGGCTCTGATGAAAGTGGTGATGGGAAGTTTTCTGTTCTTATCGATTCTTACGCCGAAAACGTCGTTAAGGTCGCTTTCGTATTCAAGCCATGCACCTCTGTTAGGGATAACGGTGCTTGCGAAAAGCTTCTTACCGGTTTTGTCGTAGCTCATGGCGAAATATACGCCGGGAGAACGGACAAGCTGGGATACAATAACACGCTCTGCGCCGTTGATGACAAAGGTGCCGGAAGGGGTCATGATCGGGAAATCTCCCATAAAGATATCCTGTTCTTTGATCTCGCCGGTTTCCTTATTCTGCAGTCTTGCTCTTACGCGAAGAGGGGCTGCATAGGTCACGTCGCGCTCTTTGCATTCCTCGATGGTATATTTGGGCTTATTTTCGATATGATAATCGATGAAGTCCAAAACAAGGTTTCCGGAATAGTCGGTGATGGCCGAAACATCACGGAACACTTCCTGAAGACCTTCCTCAAGGAACCATTTATACGAGTCTTTCTGAACCTCAATCAGGTTCGGCATATCGAGAACCTCATTGATCTGAGAAAAACTCATGCGGACATTTTTTCCGAGCTTGACAGGTTTTACATTTACCAAATAGCTCACTCCATTCATCCGTATTTACGTCGTTTTATTTTTTGGACCGAAACACTTGCATTTTTCGTCAAACTGTGGTATAGTAGTTGTGATCGAGATACAAATGTCCATTATGGTACATTTTATTATTATATTACTAAAGTCAAGAGGTGTCAACCCGTTTTGGCGGGTTTGGCACTATTTTTTTAAAATTTTTTTGATTTTGGGGCAAAAACAGCCGTTTCGGACCTGCTTTTGCCCTTGTTTTTGTAAATTATTGGAAGTTTCTTTCCGTTTTATTCAATCCCCTTTTCTTCATTTTTTCTTCCGGAAACCTGCGTGAAAGGCTATCTTCCGTCCAAAAAGTGCACACGATACCGGGTGTTTCGGCATTATGAAATCCGTATTTTTCGATGGTAAATTATTGTTTAGCGTTGCGTTATTAAAAACGTCGTAGGGGCGCACCTATGTGTGCGCCACTAACCCAGGAACGCGGAGCGCTTTAAAGCCTTCCCCCGG
>JAFUJP010000194.1 GCA_017473745.1 Oscillospiraceae bacterium | reverse complement strand
CTTACCCGGCCCGCAAGCGAAATCACCGCCGGCGAAATTCTTCGGGCGGCGGAAGGTTCCATCGCGCCGGTTGAATGCTGTGAAATCGGATGCGAACATTCCGACGGATGCGTTACCTTCGGGCTTTATAAACGCATCAAGGATGCGGTTGACAGCGTAGTGGATTCCACCACCATAGCGGATATGCTTTCGGATGCCGGAATAAGCGTTGTTTAAGCCAAGTTTAACAGTTTTTTCACATTTGCCGCATTGCTTTTAACCGCGGCGGATATTATAATTAAAATATATTATTATGAGGAAATTACCGCTCGAAAGGAGAGCTTTTTATAATGGGATTCAGCAATTTTTTTAATCAGGATATCGGTATCGACCTCGGTACCGCGAACACTCTTATATTTTCCAAAGGCAAGGGCATAATCATGCGCGAACCTTCCGTTGTTGCGGTCGATACCCGCACCGATACAGTCCGTTACGTCGGCCAGGAAGCAAAGGAAGTTATCGGCCGTACCCCCGGTTCCATCGTTGCCGTAAGACCCCTTAAAGACGGCGTTATTGCCGATTTCGACATTGCGGCATCCATGCTCCAGATTTTCATCAAAAAGATTTTCAATAACTCCATTTTTGCAAGACCCCGCTGCGTTATCTGCATTCCCTCGGGCGTTACCGAAGTTGAACGCAGAGCGGTTCGCGAAGCGGCAATGAAAGCCGGCGCACGCCACGTTTATATCATCGAAGAACCCATGGCGGCAGCCATCGGCGCCGGGCTCCCCGTTGCGGAAGCCTGCGGCAGCATGGTCGTCGATATCGGCGGCGGCACTTCCGAAGTTGCCGTTATTTCCCTCGGCGGCATCGTTGCTTCCAAATCCGTCCGTGTCGGCGGCGATGAATTCGACGCCGCAATCATCTCTTACATCAAGAGAAAATACAATCTTCTCATCGGTGAACGCTCTGCCGAGGCTATCAAAATGACCATCGGTTCCGCCTTCCCCTTCGAGGAAGAGCTTGAAATGGAAATCAAGGGCCGCAACCTTGTTGACGGCCTTCCTAAAAATATGTTCATCACCAGCGAAGAGATCCGCGACGCCCTTGCAGATCCGCTTTCTTCCATTATGGAAGCAGTTAAATCCACCCTCGAGCGCACCCCGCCGGAACTTTCTGCCGATATCATTGACCACGGCATCACCCTTACCGGCGGCGGAAGCCTTCTTCACAACATCGACAAACTTATCAGCAAAGAAACCGGCATGCCCGTACATATTGCGGAAAATGCTCTTGACTGCGTTGCGGCCGGCGCAGGCGAAGTTCTTGATAACATCGACCTTCTTCGCGAGGTTGTTTCTGACAGCGAACGCCGCCTTGGCTGATATCCCGTCAACTGATCCGTTCATGGAGGAACCGCTTTTTAACGGATCCTCCATAATTTTTTATTAATTGCAAAACCTCCTCAGAGGAGGTTTCTGAATGGAAGGAGGTGCTGTTGGCACCGTGCAGAAATTTTTTAAAAGCTGGTATTTCAAGGTGCTTTGCGCCCTTGCGGTTTTTGCCGTTGCGCTTATGATCCGTGCCGCGGCTTCCGGCAGTGCGGATGTTTTTCTTTCACAGGCTGTTTCGGTTATTTCACAGCCGTTCCTCAACTTCAGCACTTCGATCACCAATTCGGTCAACGATTTTCTCGACAGATTCGTTCGTGCCGAAGAACTTTATCTTGAAAACGAAGAGCTTAAAAAACAGCTTCAGGAAGCCAATGAAAAGCTTATCGAATATGAACGCAACAAGCGCGAAGTCGAACAGTACCGCGACTTCCTCGGGCTTAAAGAAACGAACCCGGATTATGAATTCGAACCCGCCACGGTTATCGGACGAGATTCGACCAACCGTTTCTATTCCTTCACCATCGACCGCGGCGAGCTTCACGGAGTTGAAGAAGGGGATCCGGTTATCACCGCGGACGGCCTTGTCGGCATAATTTCCGAAGTGGGGCTTACCTATTCCCACGTTCGCACCATTCTTGATATTTCGGTAAACGTGGGCGTTTATGATATTTCCACCCGTGACAGCGGCATTTTAACCGGCGACATCACCCTTTCAACCGAGGGCATCTGCAAACTGGAATATCTTCCCCTTGAAAGCGGAATTGCCAGCGGCAACCTTATAGTTACTTCCGGCATAGGCGGGGTCTTCCCCAAGGATCTTCCCGTCGGAACTGTGCGCTCCATCAAAATAGATTCCAGCGGGCTTTCGCTTACTGCGGAGATAATCCCTTCCGCCGATATCGAAGACATTACCAATGTTGTTATAATCAAATCGTTCAACGGTCAATCCACCGGTTTTTCTGATTCTTCGGAGGAAGGCGGCGAAACCGAATGACAAAATATTTTCGCCGCAAGGTTTTGAAATTCTTTGTCTATGCGCTTATCGTTTTTGCGGCGTATATAATCCAGACCACCCCGGGGCTTATTGATTTTCTTGGGGTGAAGCCCATCCTCGTTTTGCCCGCCTGCATCAGCATTGCGGTTTTTGAAGGTGAATTTGCCGGGGGACTTTTCGGTTTTTGCTTCGGACTTTTTTGCGACAGCACTTCTGAAACGGTTTTCGGTTTCAACGCGCTTTTATTCCTCGTTTTCTGCGTTCTTGCGGGGCTTTTGACCATATATGTTTTTCGCCGGAGCACCATGAACGTTATGCTGCTTTGTCTCGGCGCGCTTTTTTTCCGTTCCGGATTGGAATTTTTCTTCAAATTTATACTTTACGGATACGAAAATCTTGACGCCTATTTTTATACGCAGATCGCGCCGCAGATAGTTTTTTCGGCGATTTTTTCTTTTCCTTTCTGTGTGCTTTTCCGCTGGCTCAACAAAAAATTTGAACCGGAGGATACGAAGGAATAAAACCGGAAAGACTGCGGATGGTATCCGCCCCTGCATTCGTTTTACAAAACGGAACGGTCAGATAAATACCGTTCCATACGGTTTGCAGATTATCGCATTTTCAGTGTAGGGCGGGGGTCCCTGAAGGGATTACTTCGCACTTCGTGCTCAGGGCACCCGCCCCCGCCGAAAACCCTGTCAAATTACGATGGGCGCTCCGCGTTCCTGGTTTGCCCTCATCCACCGCGCCACAGGCGCGGTCCCCCTTCCCCCAAGGGAAGGCTTTCAAGCCCTCCGCGAAACGGAACGGTCAAGACCGTTCCCTACAGTGAATGATGACGACACAGCCGAGCCGCCGCAGTAAATTGAAAACCGTTGCCGGCCCCGAACGGCGACGGTCGAGATTAGGAACCTCCGTTCGTTTGGTGGTGCGTTTTGTCCCCTTTTGAAAGGGGACAGCGTTTGCGGGAGCAAACTGCAGGGGTTAGAAAGGCGTTTCTCTGGCGGGTACCGCCGTCTCTTTGCGCCGTCAAAGAGATGGGGGTACAT
>JAFUJP010000193.1 GCA_017473745.1 Oscillospiraceae bacterium | reverse complement strand
TTTCGGGAACTTCCTCGCCGGAATCTTCCGAAAGATCAACAACGATAACCTCGTCATCCGCCGAAGCATCCTCTTCCTCAGAAGCTTCATTTTCCGCATGAGCATCAGCATTTTCGGTGATTTCTTCCGCCGGGGCTTTTTCGTGCTCAAGCTCCCTTTCAGCTTCTTCGGCTTTCGGCTCTTCCTCGTTCTTTTCCTCTGCCGGTTCTTCTTTTATGGTAACTATCTCGTCGCCGGTATCAAGTGCGACTACCTCGGTGATAACGAAACCTGCATCGGCCTCTTCAGAAACCGCAAGAATATCCGGGCCGCTTTTATTCTTGTTTTTGCGGCGTTTTTTATTTTTGTTTGAAGCTTCAATTTCCTCTTCCTCGCTGAAAAAGCCGGCAAAGCTGTCTTCAAGCTCGGTTTCGGGGAATTTTTCTTCCGGCTGCTTCCAGCCGTTATTTTTATCTGCCATAGTTTTTCCTTTCATATATCAAGCGTTTTGTTCCGCTTTTTTGCTTTATCACAGATTTTCACAAGTTAATAATACCAAAAAACACGAATTTACACAAGCCCATAAAAAAATGTTTACAAAATTTTAATGCGGGGCCGTGGCCGGCTTTTGCCTCCCGCATTTTTTATTGCACATCTTGCGGAGTTGTTATATAATATTAGCATAAAAGGAGGTGCTTTTTATGGCAGCAAAAGGCGGAAGAATTTTTTTCCTTGATGAAATGCGCGCTTTGGCGCTTATCGGCATGATAATCTATCATGCGGCTTATGATTTATATGCCATTTTCGGCCTTGATTTTGATTTCTTTTCTCCCGGGTGGGATACCCTTCAGATGGCGGTTTGCTGCACCTTTATCGTCATCGCCGGGATTTCTTCAAGGCTTACCAAAAACGCCCTTAAACACGGCCTTGTTGTTTTCGGCTGCGGAATACTTATGACCGTCGCTACATATTTCTTTATGCCTTCCCAGGTTATCTGGTTCGGCGTTCTTCATTTTCTCGGCGCTTCAATGATAATTTATCACCTTTTCAGAAAATCCGTTAAAAAAGCGCCTGCTCTTTTGGGGGCGGTTTTCTCCTTTGCGGCTTTTCTCTGCCTTTACGGGCTTCCTTCCGGAAGCATCCTTTTCGGCAACGTCGCGGTGCCCGCTAATCTTTATTTTTCAAAATATCTTGCGGTGATCGGCCTTCCGGGGCCGGGTTTCCGCTCTGCGGATTACTTCCCGCTTTTGCCCTGGTTTTTCCTTTTCCTTTTCGGGTGCTTTATCGGCAAATATTTCAAAGAACGAAAGATCCCCGATTTTATGATGAACAAACACAGCGATTTTCTCTGTAAAATCGGTTCAAACACCCTTGTGATTTATATAATTCACCAACCGGTCATCTATGGCCTTCTCTATGCATTTTTCTGGGTGATTGAGAAAGGAAGCGCCGTATGAACCGCGAAACCACCTGCTGCTTCACCGGGCCGCGCCCGCCTCGCCTTCCCATGAACGGGAACGAATATTCCGATGAAATAATCGCCCTGAAAGCGGATCTCCGCTCGGCGATTTTCGACGCATACTATGATGGCTTCCGCTTTTTTATGAGCGGCATGGCCGATGGCTTCGACCTTTTTGCCGCCGAAACGGTTCTTGATATGAAAGACGAATTTGAAGGTATCGCCCTTGTGGCGGTGCTCCCATATTCCGGGGTGCAAAACCGCCATTCCGCCGCAGTTTCATGCCGCATGAATTCCGTTCTTCAAAGGGCGGATATGGTCTGCTGCCTGAGCGAAGATTATTTCACCGGCTGTGAGCTTTTGCGCAATAAATATATGGTCGAACGCTCAAGCCGAATAATCGGATATTATAACGGCCTTTCAAGGGGAACCGCCCATTGCTGGAAGTATGCCCTTGAAAACGGCCTCGAAACGGTGAATCTTTATGAGAGCATATAAAAACAACCCCGGCGGGCTTTTGGCCGCACTTTTTGCCATAGTAATCGTTTTTATAAGCGCGGTGCTTTATGAAAACGGAATCATCACCGAGGAACTTTATCTTAAAATAATTTCCGCGGCGGAATCCGAAACTTCCGTTTCTTCCGAACTCGAAGTGCATTTCATCGACGTCGGCCAGGCGGAATGTATCCTCGTCATCGCGCCGGAAAAAACGGTGCTTATTGATGCGGGTGACGTCGGCTGCGGAAGTGATATCGAAAACCACCTCCGCACATACGGTATCTATACCATAGATCTTTTCATCGCTTCCCATCCCCATGCGGATCACATAGGTTCCGCTTCCGATCTGCTTGCGAAATTCCCTGTGGCGGAAGTGATAATGCCCGAAATCCCTGCGGAATACCTGCCGACCACCTCGCTTTATGAAGAATTTCTTAAAACCCTTTCAAGAAAAAACTGTTCCGTTTCCTATGCCGAAATCGGAACGGAATATGACCTCGGCGGCGGTGTTACCCTCGAAATCCTCGGGCCCCGGGGTGAATTCGGCGATAACCTCAACAATTATTCTGTAATTTCAAAGCTCGTTTACGGCGAAACAAGCTTCCTTTTCACCGGTGACGCTGAGGAAGAAGCGGAACTTGCGCTTCTTGCCGCCGGGGCGGATGTTTCCTGCACCGTTCTCAACGCGGGCCACCACGGAAGCTCCACTTCCACCTGCGGTGAATTTCTTGCCGCCGCAAACCCAAAGTTTGCCGCCATATCCTGCGGCTATAACAACGATTACGGCCATCCGCACAAAGAAACCCTGGCCGCTTTGAATGAACGGGGCATTGAATATTACCGCACCGATTAGGACGGCGATATAATTTTCGGTTCCGACGGAAAAACTATTACCGTAAAAACCGAAAAATGAGAGGAAAGAAATGGAAATTTATAAACTCGACAGCATCGAAGAAGGCGTCGCCGCCATGGAAAGCCCCGAAGGGCTAATGCTTTATTTCAGCGCCGAACGCCTTCCCGAAAATTCAAAAACCGGCGATTGCTTCACCCTTGAAAACAAAAGATTTGTTTTCCAAAAAGAAGAAACCGAAAAACGCCGGGCCGCAATTTCAGTCCTTCTTGATGGGCTTATGAACAAAAAATAGGCAAAAAACCCTAAAATTAACCGTTTATTCATTCTTTTGCTCGGTTTTGTTCCCCATATCATCACAATTTGCACACTATGTGATGATAAAATGCAAACAGCAATCTAAGAAAGGAAGCTTTAATATGAGCAGGATTCTTATTGTTGACGATGAACTTCGCGTTCGCGACCTTATCAAAAAATATGCAAAGTTTGAAGGCTATGAAGTAAGCGAAGCCTCCAACGGGCTTCAGGCGCTTGAACTTTGCAAAAACCACGAATTCGATATCGTGATCCTTGACGTTATGATGCCGGAACTTGATGGTTTTTCCGCCTGCCGCGAAATAAGAAAATTTTCAAACGTTCCGATAATCATGCTTTCCGCCAGGGGCGAAGAATACGATAAAGTCCATGGGTTTGAATCCGGAGTTGACGATTACGTTGTCAAGCCTTTCTCCCCGAAGGAACTTATGATGCGTATAGGCGCCATCCTTAAACGCGGCGGCGTTGCCCTTCCGGAATCGAAAGAAGTTTATCAGAACGGCGGGCTTACCGTTGATTTTACCGGCCGCCTTGTTACCGTTGACGGAAAGCATCTCGATATGTCCCCAAGGGAATACGACCTTTTCTTCTTCCTTGTAAAAAACCGCGGAATCGCCCTTTCGCGCGAAAAGCTTATCAACGAAGTCTGGGGCTATGATTTCCTCGGCGACGACAGAACCATCGATACACATATAAAACAGCTTCGCAAGATACTCGGCCCATATAGCCGCTGCATCTCCACCCTGAGAGGAGTTGGCTATCGCTTTGACGAGTGATAAAGTTTCTATCCGCTGGAAGCTTTGCGCATATTTCATTTTCTTTGCGGCGTTTCTTCTCACGCTTCTTTGGCTGATGCAAACGGTTCTTCTCGACAGCATCTACGCCATCTATACAAAAGAAACCATAAAGCGAAATTCCGAAATCATAAGCGAAAATATTGATAACCCCGAACTCAACAGCCTTCTTATTTCCATAAGCCAGGAAAACGAGTTTTCGATCTATCTTTTAAGCGATGACGGAATCCTTAAAACCGCAACCGAACGTTCAACAAGCGTTCGTATCGACAAAGCTTCCCCGGTTTTTTATGAATATTGGGATCTCGCTTCGGAAAACGGCGGAACTTATATAACCGAGGTCGAATCTTCCGGCGTTGTCACCGACAGCGGCGTTTTGCTCGAATATGATCCTTCCCACTTCACCGGCAACGTTCCGAAAAGCAACCCCAACAAAAATATTATTTATTCAAGGGAACTTGCTTCGGCAGAAGGCTCTTACCTTCTTGTTGTCATCTCGAACCTCGAACCCATTTCTTCCGTGGGCGAAGTTCTTCGTATGATACTTACCATCGCAAGCTTTATGGCTTTTTTTGCCGGCCTGATTTTTTCCTATATTGCATCAAAAGGGCTTTCGAGCCCCATAAGAAACCTTTCAAAATCCGCAAAACAGCTTGCAACCGGCGATTATGAAGTCGTTTTTTCCGGCGGCGGATGCAGCGAAATAACCCAGCTCAGCGATACTTTGAACAACACGACCCAAAAGCTTCGCAAAACCGATAAACTCCGCAAAGAGCTTCTCGCCAACGTAAGCCACGACCTTCGCACCCCGCTCACCATGATAGGCGGCTACGGCGAAATGATGCGCGATATCCCCGGCGAAAACAATGCCGAAAATATCCAGATAATCATTGACGAAACCAAACGCCTTACAAAGCTCGTAAACGATGCTCTTGATCTTTCAAAGCTCCAAAGCGGGAACTTCAACTTCCGTCCTGCGGTTTTCTGCATCACCGACGAAGCCTATGATATAGTCACCCAGTTTGAAAAGCTTTCCGCCGGAAAAAGCCGCATAACATTTATCCATTCCGGTGATATTTATGTCAGCGCGGACGAAACCCTTGTTTCCGAAGCCATTTATAACCTTGTGAACAACGCCGTCACCCACAGCGGCGAAGATACTTCCGTAATGGTTCGCCAGGTCGTTATAGGCAAAAACGTTCGCATTTCCGTTATTGATAACGGCTGCGGAATTCCCGAAAACGAACTCGATGATATCTGGGAACGCTATCAGAGAGGCATTCGTTCCGGCGGCGGCACCGGTCTTGGCCTTGCCATAGTCAGCACCGCCATAAAAATGTGTGGCGGCACCTGCGGCGTTATGAGCAAGCTCGGCCAGGGCAGCGAATTCTGGATCGAACTTCCGATTCACAACAATTAAAAGCCTCCCTTGCTTAAAGAGAGGTGCACGCCGCAAGGCGTGACAGAGGGATTCAGACCCCTTTACGTTATAAAAAACAAATCGAATTTGCAATAACAAAAATCCCCCGCCGAATCGGCGAGGGATTTTGTTTTTATTCATCTCTTTTAAATTCAAGTATATCCCCGGGCTGGCAATCGAGGACGTCGCAAATTGCTTCAAGGGTGGAAAAGCGGATAGCGCTTACCTTACCGGTTTTTATTTTTGAAAGGTTTACGTTCGCAATACCAACTTTTTCCGAAAGCTCGTTAAGCGAAATTTTTCTGTCCGCCATGACCCTGTCAAGTCTTAAAATAATCGCCATCTCTCCACCTCATCAAAGGGTTTCATCGGCCTGCTTCTGAAGCTCTGCTCCGTATCTGAAAACAAGCGAAACAAGAAAAAGCACCGCCGCCATAAAGAAATACGTCATATCAAATTCATAGCTGCAAATATATCCGTCTATCCACTCATAGCGCATGACAAAATCAAGGCCATGTTCGTCAATAATTGCAAGCGTCGCATTTCTTATTATGTTGATAAGAAGGCCGCCGCCGGCAAAAACCCAGCCGAGCGCCGCAAGATTTTTTCTTACGGTTTCATCAAAAGGCAGCGCGCTTTTCATAGGTTTTAAAATTTTGCGGAATATAAAGATTGAAACAATGAGCATAAGCATTTTCACCGGGATGATAAAAACCATAACAAACCTGTTGACATCAAAAAATCCTTCAACGGTAAAAGCCTGTGTTTTTAAGTTCCCTCCCTCAAAAGTCATCGGGAATACAAGCGCAAAAAACATTACAAGTGAAAATAATGAAATCCAGAAAAGCGTAACCGCCGCTTTGTCAACAAATTTTGCCGTTTTGCTGATTCTTTCCATAATATCGCCTCTGCTTGTTTATTATAGATAACATTGTAGCACTATAATATATGTTTGTCAATTATTTTTTAACGTTTATCGTTAATTTTAATCACAAAAAAACAGCGGAAGCCCTGCTTCCGCTGTTTTTTCAAACAAATATATAAGCCTCTTTAGGATCTCTTTTTGAATAGATTTCCTCAAGCCCGGCAATGACCTCTTCCCTGCTTTTGATGAATTTTTCATTGTGGCTCAAAAGAAAATATCTCGCAGAAAGTTTTTTGAGCACCGTTATCTCCTCTTTGAGCACCGATGCGTTATAGCAGACCTTTCCCTTCTTCATCGTTGCATAAGTCGCGTCGCCGAGAAAGGCGTATTCGCCGATTTCCATACCGACGGAACCTTTCGCATGACTTGAAGGCAGAGGAAAAATATGAATTTTCACCCCGTCATCGGTAAAAACATCATTTTCGACGATATTACCGCGCCCTGCATAGCCAAAGGTGTTCGCTCCAAGAAATATTTCTTTAAGGTCGATTTTATCAAGGTTCCCCATATGGTCCGGATGAAAATGCGAAATTACGGCAATTTTTTGCTTATTTATGCCATTTATCACTTCTGAAACCGATTCATCCGCGCCAAGGTCAAAAAGCCAGAGATATCCATCGCCCTCAATCATGCCAACGTCGGCCGAAAGCGGTTTATTGCTTGCCTTTATATATGAAATCCTGTCGTTTATTCTGATAATTTCAGCCATGAGCACCAACCTTTCAGGCTTTCGGGTTGCCTTTATAGCGCATGAGCATGGGGCGAAGTTCCGATGCAAGATAAAGCGACCCCGCAACTACCAAAGCTTCGTCATCTTTAAGTTCGCCGAGCACCATTTCAAGAGTTTCTTTTGCATTTTCCCTTGCTTCAACGTTTTCGCAATACTTTGCGGCGATCTTTGCAAGTTCTTCGGGTGCAATGGCTCTGGGATTATCCACCGGAACAGCAATTACGTGCTCAAAATGCGGTGCAAGCTCCGCCATAACCGCTTCGCAGTCCTTATCCGCCATCATTCCACAGATGAGTGTGCGTTTTTTCGGCAGGAACTCCTTTACGTTTTCCGCAAGGGCTTTCGCCGCCTGGGGATTATGAGCACCGTCAAGAATGACCACCGGCTCTTTCGAGCAAAGCTCGAACCTCGCGGGGAATCTTGCCGCGGCAATTCCCTCCACAAGATGCTCATCCTTTATTGCAAAATGCTTTTCACGCAGTATGCTTACCGCCGAATAAACCGTAAGAACGTTGTTTATCTGGTGGCGCCCGCCAAGCGAAAGCGCAAGCTCGGTCTTGCCCACAAGAACGTCCGTGCCCGAAACGTCGCAGGAAACGATTTTTGCCCTTCCGGCGGCGCCCGTAACAAAGGTTGCATCGAGTTCGTTGCATTTGTTGAGCATCACGCCGATAGCTTCCGGTTCCTGCCCGGGAGAAGTAAGAAGAGTGCAGCCCGGGCGCAGTATCCCGCATTTTTCTGCGGTTATCTTTGCGATGGTATCCCCAAGCTGTTCCGTGTGGTCAAGCCCTATGGCGGTTATGATCTGCAAAATGGGTTCCGGAACGGTGTTTGTGGCATCAAAACGGCCGCCTAATCCGGTTTCGAGCACCACAAAATCGCAGTTTTCTTCCGCAAACCAAAGCATCGCCGCGGCGGTGGTAATTTCAAAAGCATTGAGCACGATGCCGCTTTCCATAAGGGCATCCGCTTTCTCTTTTACCGCTTCGACTATCTTTGCAAGGCGTTTTTTGCCTATCATCTTTCCGTTTATCATCATGCGTTCCCTGAATTCGAGCACGTATGGTGAAATATATCTTCCGGTTTTATATCCGGCGGTGCTCAGAACCGAGGCAAGCATCGCAACGGTGGAACCTTTGCCGTTTGTTCCCGCAACGTTGATGCTCCGCAGTTTGTTCTGCGGATCACCCAGCTCCGCCAAAAGCATTTTCATCTCTTTGAGGGAAGGCTCTTTTTTGAATCTCGGAAAATTTGCGATATATTCAAGGCTTTCTTCATATTCCAACAGAAGTTCCCTCCTTTCTTCAAAAAAGCGCTTGAGCCGCCGGTTAGGGCGGCTCAAAATTATGGGTTTATTTCATTGCTGCGATGGATTCTTCGAGTTTTTCGAGTTTTTCTTTAAGTTTCGCAAGGCGGTCGCATTCGGCAGCAACAACGTTTTCCGGTGCTTTGTTTACAAAGCCGGGGTTGTTGAGTCTTGCTTCAAGGCCGGCTGCCTGTTTTTCGCACTGTTCTTTCTCTTTGTTGAGGCGTGCAAGCTCTTTTTCCATGTCGATAAGTTCAGCCATGGGGATATAGATCTTTGCGGCGTCGGTGATAACCTGAACAGCGCCCGCTTTATCGAATTCAGCGTTGATTTCAACGTCGGAAGCGGAGGCAAGCTTTACAAGGAAGGGTGCTCCCTGCTCGAAAACTTCTGCAGAATCGGTTTCGATGAAGAGTTTCGCCTTCTTGGAGGGCGGAACGTTCATCTCTGCTCTGCGGTTACGGATAGCTTTGATTGCGTCCATAACTTTGGTGAAATCCTCTGCCTCTGCAGTGAAGTTATGCTCTTCGGTATATTCGGGCCATTCTGCAACCATGATGGAATCGCCTTCGTGAGGAAGTGCCTGCCAGATTTCTTCGGTGATGAAAGGCATGAAGGGATGGAGCAGTTTAAGAACGCCGGTGAGTACGTAAACAAGAACGCGGCGTGCGGAATCCGCGGATTCGCCCTGAAGTCTTGCTTTTGCAAGCTCGATATACCAGCTGCAATAGGTATCCCAGATGAAATCGACGATCTTCTGTTCAGCAACGCCGATATCGTAGTTTTCGATGTTTTCGGTAGCGGCTTTAACAAGGTCGTTATACTGGGAAAGAAGCCATTTATCTTCAAGGGTAAGCTCTTCGGGAAGTTCGGTTTCGTTGAAATCTTCCGGAAGGTTCATAAGAACGAATCTTGCGGCGTTCCAGAGTTTGTTTGCAAAGTTGCGGCAAGCGGTAACTTTTTCGTCGGTGAAGCGGGTGTCGTTACCTGCGGAAATACCTGTTACAAGAGCCAGACGAAGTGCGTCCGCACCGAAGGAATCAATGATTCCGAGGGGGTCGATGCCGTTGCCGAGGGATTTGGACATCTTTCTTCCCTGTGCGTCACGAACAAGTCCGTGAATAACAACGTCGGTGAAAGGTTTTTTTCCGGTGTATGCAAGAGCGGAGAAGATCATTCTCGAAACCCAGAAAGTGATAATGTCATATCCGGTTACGAGCACGTTAGTGGGATAGAAATAGTTGAATTCAGGGGTCTCTTCGGGCCAGCCAAGGGTGCTGAAAGGCCAGAGAGCAGAGCTGAACCAGGTATCAAGGGTATCCGGGTCCTGATGGATGTGCTCGCCGTGGCAGTGCTCGCAGCAGGCGGGCTCGCCGTCAACGCAAAGAGTCGCCTTGCCGCAGTCGTCGCAGTACCATACGGGGATTCTGTGTCCCCACCAAAGCTGACGGCTGATGCACCAGTCGCGGATGTTTTCCATCCAGTGGAAATAGTTTTTGTCAAATCTTTCGGGAACAAAACGCACATCGCCGTCTTTTACAGCCTCGATGGCGGGTTTTGCAAGTTCCTTCATGGCTACGAACCACTGGAGAGAAACTCTCGGCTCAACGGTGGTGTGGCAGCGATAACAGGTACCTACGTTGTGTTCGTGTTCTTCAACGCGAACAAGGAAACCACCTTCTTCAAGATCCGCAACAATGGCTTTTCTTGCGTCATAACGGTCCATACCTGCGTATTTGGGATAATCTTCGGTGATTTTTGCGTCATCGGTCATAACGTTGATGACGGGAAGATTATGACGAAGTCCGACCTCGAAGTCGTTGGGGTCGTGTGCCGGGGTGATTTTTACAACGCCGGTACCGAATTCCATATCAACGTATTCATCGGCAACAACGGGGATCTCTCTGCCGACAAGGGGAAGGGTTACGGTCTTGCCGACGTATTCGGTGTATCTTTCATCTTTCGGGTTTACCGCAACGGCGGTATCGCCGAGAAGGGTTTCGGGACGGGTGGTTGCAAGTTCAAGCCAGCCGCTGCCGTCGGTAAGGGGATAGCGAAGATGCCAGAAATGACCCGCCTGATCCTCATATTCAACCTCCGCATCGGAAATGGAGGTTCCGCATTTGGGGCACCAGTTGATTATGCGCTCGCCGCGGTAGATAAGGCCTTTGTTATAAAGCTCGGCAAAAACCTTGCGTACCGCTTTGGAGCAGCCTTCGTCAAGGGTGAAGCGCTCGCGGTCCCAGTCGCAGGAACAGCCGAGGGTCTTGAGCTGTTTTACGATGGTGCCGCCGTAGTTTTTCTTCCATTCCCATGCTCTTTCAAGAAAACCGTCGCGGCCGACGTC
>JAFUJP010000192.1 GCA_017473745.1 Oscillospiraceae bacterium | reverse complement strand
GGCAGGCTTCTCCTTGAGGAGAAGCTCCGCCGAAGGCGGTGATGAGGTGTTTGTCCGCTAATTTCCGTGTTTGCATAGAAACACCTCATCCGTCATCGCGAAGCGATGCCACCTTCCCCTCAAGGGGAAGGCTTTAAATGTATATAAACAATAATTCATCTTACAAAAAAAGCCGCTTTTATCAAGCGGCTTTCTTATCAGGATTATTAAAGCTCTTTTTTCCAAAGGCCATGAAGGTTGCAATGCTCATAAGCGGCAACGGGTTCATCGTCAACAACGACAAAGGTTGCTTCGGGTGCATCGCCCGGCTGGAGATATTTGATCTGGAAACCTTTTTTGGTTTCAAGAATGATCCACTGGATGTAGTGTTCCGGAAGCATCGGATGGGTAACTTCGCCGACCTTAACGGTTACTTTGTCGCCGTTCATGATAACAACCGGCACGTGTTTTTCCTGTGCGGCATCAACGGAACCGGGAATAAGTTCGGTTTTGCCGAGGGTTCCGTTCTGTTCGCCAAGGTTCAGAAGGATCTTGTCACAGCCTTCGCAATGGTAAATTCTCATAATATTGTTCTCCTTTCGGGGTATAAATTATTCTTCACATTCAACAACACCGATGGGGCCGACTATAGGAAGGGGGTCGATCCCAAGGCGGGTGTAATAGTCGGAAAGCGCGGATTTTACTGCCTGTTCAGCAAGAACGGAGCAATGGATCTTTACTGCCGGAAGTCCGTCAAGGGCTTCAACAACTGCTTTGTTGGTAAGCTTAAGGGCATCGTCGATGGATTTGCCTTTGATCATTTCGGTCGCCATGGAGCTGGTCGCAATGGCGGCGCCACAGCCAAAGGTTTTGAATTTTACGTCAACGATGATACCGTTTTCGATTTTAAGATACATTTTCATGATATCGCCGCATTTTGCGTTGCCGACTTCGCCAACGCCGTTTGCATCCTCAATCTCGCCGACGTTGCGGGGATTGGAAAAATGGTCGAATACTTTTTCAGAATATAACATTTGTATTTCCTCCGATATTATGCAAGGGATTTTATTTGTATGAAGCCTCCCTTTGACAGGAGAGGCGGCGGGATTCCTTCCGCAGCCGCTTAGTGCATCATTTTCACCTTTTTGTTTTCGCCCTTCATCATGGATTCCCAAAGGGGGCTCATTGCGCGAAGGCGTTCAACAATTCCGGGAAGCGCCTCGAGAATATAATCAACATCCTCTTCGGTGTTGCTGTCATCAAGGCTGATGCGCAGAGAGCCATGGGCCGTTTCGTGAACAAGGCCCAGCGCAAGCAGAACGTGGCTCGGATCAAGGGAACCGGAAGTGCAGGCAGAACCGGAACTTGCGCAGATCCCGAGCATATCAAGGCTTAAAAGAAGGCTTTCACCCTCGATGCCCTCGATGGAGATATTCACGTTGCCCGGAAGGCGTTTTTCTCTGTCGCCGTTAAGGCGGGTGTGATCGATTTTAAGGATCTCGTCGATAAGCTTATCGCGGAGAACCTTTGTCCTTGCGGCGCGTTCTTCGATATTTTCGTTTGCGATCTGCATCGCTTTAGCAAAGCCGATGATTGCCGCGATGTTTTCTGTGCCGGCGCGTTTGCCTCTTTCCTGGCCGCCGCCGTCGATAAGGTTGGGAAGCGCAACGCCTTTTCTGACATAGAGCATACCGATGCCTTTCTGAGCATGGATCTTATGGCCGGAAAGAGAAAGCATATCAACGTTAAGCTCTTTAACATCGATTTTTATATGGCCCATAGCCTGAACGGCGTCGGTGTGGAACCATACTTTATGCTCGCGGCAGATTTTGCCGATTTCGGCAATGGGCTGAACCGTACCTATTTCGTTGTTCGCGAACATGATGGAAACAAGGCCGGTATCCGGGCGGATAGCCGCCTCGACGTCTTCGGGTTTTACGATTCCGTTATCATAAACCGGAAGATATGTTACCTCAAAACCCTGCTTTTCAAGTGCCTTGCAGGTATGAAGAATTGCATGATGCTCGAAAACAGAAGTGATGATATGTTTTTTTCCTCTTTTTGCAAGAGTCTGCATGGCGCCTTTAAGCGCCCAGTTATCGGATTCGGAACCGCAGGAAGTAAAATAAACTTCAACAGGTTCAGCGCCGATGACCGCGGCCACATCCTCGCGGGCTTTTTTCAATGCCCAGCCGGCCTCGCGGCCTTTTGAATATATGCTTGAAGCGTTGCCATAACCCTCGGTAAGCCAGGGCATCATGGCATCGAGAACTTCTTTGGATATGGGAGTCGTTGCGGCATTATCCACATATACAAAACGTTTTTCCAAATTCGTTTTCCTCCTTATATAAAATGACCTTTCGGTCTTCCGGATTTTATATTATACCTTTTTTGTAGGAATTGCAATATGCTTTTGGTATTATTTGCAAATATTTTAAAAATATGTTCTTTTTATGAGAGAAATTATTGTTTATGTTATTAAACTCCTCAGAGGAGGAGCTGTCGCCGAAGGCGAAAGACGGATGAGGGTAAACCCTGTTCAGTTTGCTGTTATCGTTTAATCAAATGTAGAGAACGGTCTTGACCGTTCCGTAAACAAAGATTACGGCGGGGGCAGGTGCCCTGAGCACGAAGTGCGAAGTAATCCCTTCAGGGACCCCCGCCCTACACTAAATTGACAAATCTTGCAAGCTCGTTGCGTTATTGAAAACGTCGTAGGGGCGAACCTATGTGTGCGCCCGTCAAAAAGGATTCCCGGAGGGCAGGCTTCTCCTTGAGGAGAAGCTCCGCCGAAGGCGGTGATGAGGTGTTTGTCCGCTAATTTCCGTGTTTGCATAGAAACACCTCATCCGTCATCGCTCCGCGATGCCACCTTC
>JAFUJP010000191.1 GCA_017473745.1 Oscillospiraceae bacterium | reverse complement strand
GGCTGAAAAAGAAAAGGGGTACTTCTTTACGAAGTACTCCCCAAAAGGGCATTTTTGATGCGGTTATGCAAAGATTATTTTTTCTTTTCGGTTTTGAGCACCGTGAGCACGAGAACTTTTTCGGCGCCTTTTTCCAGAAGCGCTTTTGAGCATTCCGAAACGGTGCTTCCAGTGGTATAAATATCGTCGATGAGAAGAACGGTTTTTCCGCGAACGGAAGGATCAGCCTCGAAAGCACCGGAAAGATTGGAAAACCTTTCTTCATAGGGGATATTGTGCTGTTTGCGTGTTTCACGGATTTTTCTGAGCAGCTTCGGTTCGCAGGGAAGTTCAGCCAAAAGGGCGAACCCTTTGGTCAGTTCCGAAAGGCGGGTGGTTTTTCTTTTGTAGGAAGGAACGGGAACAACCGCATCTATATCATCGGCAGAAAGCTTTGCCATGCCTTCCAGAAGCCAGTCGCAAAGGGTGTCGCGGCAAAATTCATAATTATCGCCGAATTTATAGCAGAGCATGACCTCCTTTGCGGGGCCGTCGTAACAATAGGCAGAAGAAAAGGCTTCGCCTTGAACTTTTGCGGGAAGAAGTTTTTTGCTGCATTCTGCGCAAAGACATTTTCCGCGCACCGCCTTGCCGCAGGAAGCGCAGTTATAGGTGAAAAGAGAATTTCCGAAGCGCCGGAGCAGATAAAGCTTTTTTGAAAGGGAACCCATAATTTTCACCTCCCGGAAATGATTGGTTTGCTTTTCGCTTACAGTATAACACCCGGCAGAGATAATTACAACTTTTGAAAATATAAACAACGAATTCATTTCAAACAAAACCTTGCTCTGTGGCGGAATATTGGATATAATGAAAAAAACAGTGAAAGGAGCCGCCAAAATGATAAAAGATATTGTTCACGATCCGTTCTTCCTCGGTCAGAAATCCGAAGCGGCAACAAAAAATGATGTATGCGCCGCGAAAGATCTTCTCGATACGCTTATTGCAAACCGCCAAGGCTGCGTTGGAATGGCGGCAAATATGATCGGAATTCGCAAACGCATAATAGCTTTTGATAACGGCGGAACCTATATGACGATGCTTAATCCGGAAATTATCAAAAAATCCGACGAATATGAGGCGGAAGAGGGCTGTCTTTCTCTTGCGGGTATTCGCAAAACAAAGCGTTTTCAGTTTATTACGGTTCGATATCAGACTTTGGATATGAAAACGAGGGAAGAAGCTTTTTTCGGTTGGACTGCGCAGATAATCCAGCACGAAATCGACCATTGTAACGGGATACTGATATAAAAAAGTGCTTTTGCAAATTTTCAATCAGACTTTGCGTTCCTGATAAAACTGTTATATATTTATGCAGAGGGCTATTATCCGAAAATGGGTAGTGGTCCTATTTATATATAGTGACGGTAACAGTATGGTGTTGCAGGATAGAAAAACTTTTAAAAAATTGTAAGATTTTTGACGGTTCGGGGTCTTATAGGTGAAAGGAGGCGGCAGGTGATGGAGTTTGAAGAGGTATATAGTACATATTTCACTGATGTCTTCCGATATATCCGCAAACTATCCGGCAATTAACACATAGCAGAAGAAATCACGGCGGATACATTTTTTAAGGCGATGCGCTCCATTGACGGCTTTCGTGGAGACTGTGACATTCGTGTCTGGCTGTGCCAGATTGCAAAGAATAGTTACTTGTCATACCTGAAAAAATCCGGGCGCATTGACGATATAGAGTATTCGGATCTTCTGAACTTCGCCGATCCGGAAGGAACTGTCGAAGAAAGGTTTATCAGGCATGATGAAGCGGTACGGGTACAAAAGATGCTCCATGATATTCCCGATCCCTACAAAGAGGTATTTATGTGGAGAGTGTTTGCAGAGCTGAGTTTTAAGCAGATAGGTCAAATATTCAACAAATCCGAAAACTGGGCCTGTGTTACCTATCACAGAGCTCGCGTTAAAATCAAAGAAAGATGGGAGGCAACGAACGGTGAGAAATGAGTGTAATATTATCCGAGACATTCTTCCTCTGTATATTGAAAATATGGTAAATGCCGACACCGCTGCTTTTGTGAATGAGCATTTGGAAAACTGTGCTGTATGCCGTGAAGAGCTGGAGAATTTGAAAAATCCCGACAGTTCGGAAAAAATTGATTTTGACACAAAAGAAAACGATGCAGCTCATTTAAAAGCGTTCAAGAAAAAATGGTACAGACAGCTTAATTTGATTATAGCTGTATGTGTTTTTGCAACAGCCTTTGTTACATGGGTTGGAACTTATCTATCATTGCGCATTGCTTCCACGCAGGAAACATGGGTAGGCAATGCAACCTTTGAATTTGACGGAGGCAGTTTTATAAATGCGATTTTAATTTTCTTTGTATTTGCAATCGTTTTTGGAGCAGTGCAAATGCTGTTATCCGGCAAGGTCAGAAATGCTCTCATTAAATATTTACCGACCGCCGTAACCGTAGTTGGTCTGCTGTTTTGTCTGGTAACATATATGGGTATCTTTGGCACGGGTTCTCCGAGTGTGGCAGCAGAAAATCAGTATTTTGCTATGTTCCTTTGCATTCCTGTTGGCGGGGCTTTTGTTGGCAGCCTGTTAGGGATACTGCTGTCTAAAGTCACAGGCAGAGATATCAGCTCGAATAAGCAAAGACGTTAAATTGCAAGAAGCTCCACCCGATAAGGATGGAGCTTCGTTTTATGTTCCATATTTCAGAAAATCCAGAAATGCATTGCGCAGGCGCAAAGAACGCCGAGAATGATGCCGGTTATAACCTGTAAAGGGGTATGGCCGACGAATTCCTTAAGGGCGACTTCCGGAAGCTCGTTTTTTGAAAAGCTTTCAAAAGAATCAACGAGTATGTTGAGAAGCTTCGCGTGCTTGCCGGCTTCAAGGCGAACGCCCATGGCGTCGTGGCAGACGATCACCGCAAGAAGCCCGCTTATGGCAAACTCGAACGAACCGAAACCGTATGTGAGGGCGCTCATAACCGCAAGGGAAGAAACCGTTGCGGAATGGCCGCTGGGCATTCCGCCGTCGCCGAACAGGCGGGAAAAATCCCAGGTTTTTGTTACAAAAGCGTGGATCATCACCTTGAGAACCTGGGCAACGGCCCATGCCGAAAGAGCGGTTATAAAAAATTTATTTGTAAGAAAATCAATGATGTATTCCATGAAAACTTCCTTTGTTAAAAATATTCCTTATAGAGTATAACACAAAATCATCATTTTGTTTATTAAGATTTTATTATTTTTAAAAATTTTTTTCGGATCCGGAAAAAGAAGCGAAACGGCGTTCGCAATAATGTTTATATAAAGGGGATTTGTTCAGGAAGCCGCGGCTTTACTAAATCTGATTTGTGTGGTAAACTGAAACCACAAGAGCAGAACAAAAAATTCAATATGAAAGGCGGTATCCGCGGA
Organism: Oscillospiraceae bacterium; assembly: GCA_017473745.1. GTDB lineage: Bacteria > Bacillota > Clostridia > Oscillospirales > Ruminococcaceae > UMGS1668. Next base: position 1,402 of record JAFUJP010000191.1, on the reverse strand, counting down.
TGGTGGTGCTTGTTTTCGGTGCTTCCCATACGGGGAAAACTTTGCTTGCGCAAAAACTTCTCGAAAAGTATAGTTATCCATATCTTTCCCTTGACCATCTTAAAATGGGATTTATCCGAAGCGGTTACACCGATCTCGGTGTTTGTGACGACGATGCTTTGACAGGGCTTATTTGGCCCGTTGCCCGCGAAATGATAAAAACCGCCGCTGAAAATAGCCAGAATCTCATAATCGAAGGTTGTTATATACCTTTTGATTGGAAAAAGGATTTTGACGCCGAATATCTTGAAAATATAAAAGAATTTTGCCTTGTTATGACCGAAGATTATATCCGAAATCATTTCGGCGATATTCAAAAACACGCAAATGCCGTTGAAAAAAGGCTGTGTGATTCCGTGGATATGAATGAACTTATTGCGGAAAACAGAAAGAACCGCTTGCTTTGCGAAAAATACGGCACAAACTGCGTTCTGATAGAAAAAGAATATAAGGTTGATATTGAATTATGAAAATAGAATATAAGAACATCGTTCTGCGCGATATGACCGAAGCGGATATTGAAGATGATATCCGCTGGAACACCATTGAAACCGATTGGGCACATTGGGATGCCCCATGGGAATCCGAACCGGAGCTTCTTACTTTTGATGCGGAAAAATACCGTAAAAAAGAGCTTGAAAACCTTGCGAAGCCACTTGATGCAGTCCGCTGGGGGTTCGAGATCGACACCAAAGAAGGCATCCACATCGGGGCTGTGAATTCCTATATGATAAATTTCGCTTACGAATGGACGCCGCTAAACAGGGCAAAGCCCGGGGAAAGGCTTTTCCGCACCGTTGGAATAGACATATGCGAAAGCACCCTTTGCGGAAAAGGCCTCGGCACTTCCGCTCTTGCGGCATTTATCCGGTATTATATCGAAAACGGCGAAACGGAAATTTTCACCCAGACCTGGAGCGGCAACGCCCGCATGGTGAAGCTTGCGGAAAAGCTTGGTTTTGAAGTTTGTGACCGCGAAGTCAACCTCCGCCGCGTTCGCGGTAAGGATTATGACGGGCTTACCTTCAGGCTGAATATGGAAAAATTCGCAGAGTTTTTGGGAAGATAAATTGTTGTTTGTGTTATTAAGCTCCTCAGAGGAGGAGCTGTCGCCGAAGGCGACTGAGGAGGGATAAACCCTGTCTAATTTCGATAAGCGCTCCGCGTTTTTGTTCGCGGAACGTCGAGGACGACGTTCCCTACAGTGAAATGGCGAGCCGACACAGCCGAGCCAACGCGGTATATTGGTTTGCTGTTCCACCGTAGGGAACGGCATTTATCTGACACCCCAAATCTTTGATTTGGCTGGTGGAAGATATGCTTTAGCTGACCGTTCCGTTTCGCGGAGCGTTTTAAAGCCTTC
>JAFUJP010000190.1 GCA_017473745.1 Oscillospiraceae bacterium | reverse complement strand
TTTTGGGCACCGCAAGAGGGCATATATCCAGGAACGCGGAGCGCTTATCGAAATTAGACAGGGTTTATCCCTCCTCAGTCGCCTTCGGCGACAGCTCCTCCTCTGAGGAGCTTAATAACATAAACAACAATTTACCTTTCAAACCCTTTATTTCTTGACAACGGGTTGCTTCAATGATAAATTAATTATGTATTATATAAAAAGGGGATGACCGAAACGGAATTCAGAACCGATATCGAAATTGCGCAGGCCTGTGAAATGAAACCCATCACCGAAATCGCAGAGCTTGCCCACGTTGATGAAAAATATATCGAACAATACGGAAAATATAAAGCAAAGATTGACCCGAAGCTTCTTGCGGAAAGCGACCGCGAAAACGGAAAGCTTATTCTTGTAACGGCCATTTCGCCGACATCGGCGGGCGAGGGCAAAACCACCACAACGGTCGGCCTTGCGGACGGACTTCGCCGCATTGGAAAAGACGTCACCGTTGCCCTTAGAGAACCTTCTCTCGGGCCGGTTTTCGGCATCAAAGGCGGCGCCGCCGGCGGCGGTTATGCCCAGGTCGTTCCGATGGAGGATATCAACCTGCATTTTACCGGGGATTTCCATGCCATCGGCGCCGCAAACAATCTTCTTGCGGCGATGCTCGATAACCATATCCAGCAGGGCAACGCCCTTGGGATTGACGTCCGCAAAATCACATGGAAGCGTTGTGTTGATATGAACGACCGCCAGCTTCGTTTCGTTGTGGACGGCATGGGCGGAAAGGCAAACGGCGTTCCCCGCGAGGACGGATTCGATATTACCGTTGCCAGCGAAATTATGGCGGTGCTTTGTCTTTCGGATTCCATCACCGACCTTAAAGAGCGCCTTTCGCGCATCATAGTGGGCTATACTTACGATGATAAACCCGTCACCTGCGGCGAGCTTAAAGCCGCCGGTGCCATGGCGGCATTGCTTAAAGACGCCATAAAACCGAACCTTGTCCAGACCCTCGAAGGGACTCCTGCATTCGTTCACGGCGGGCCATTTGCAAACATTGCCCACGGCTGCAACTCCGTTATGGCAACCCGCCTTGCCCTTAAAATGGGGGATTACACCGTTACCGAAGCGGGCTTCGGCGCCGATCTCGGCGCGGAAAAATTCCTTGATATAAAATGCCGCATGGCGGGGCTTGTTCCGGATGCGGTGGTCATTGTTGCGACCATTCGTGCGCTTAAAATGCACGGCGGAAAAGATAAGAAGGAACTTGGAACAGAGGATATTGCCGCCCTTGAAAAAGGTATTCCGAACCTTCTGCGCCACGTTTCCAATATTAAGAACGTCTATAAACTGCCCTGTGTTGTGACGGTGAACCGTTTCCCGACGGATACGGATAACGAAATTGAGTTTATCATCAAAAAATGCAAAGAGCTCGGCGTTAACGTCGTTCTTTCAACGGTCTGGGCCGAAGGCGGCAAAGGCGGAGAAGAACTCGCAAAAGAGGTCGTCCGCCTTTGTGAAGAGGAGCAGGGCGATTTTACCTTCTCTTATGACCTTGATTGTTCCATCGAGGAAAAAATCGAAGCCGTCGTAAAGAAAATTTACGGCGGCGATGGAATCGTTGTTTTGCCGAACGCAAAGAAACAGATCGCACAGCTCGAAGCCCTCGGCTTTGGCAAAGTGCCGGTCTGCATCGCAAAGACCCAATACAGCTTTTCGGATGATCCTACAAAGCTCGGCGCACCGGAAGGTTTCAAAGTTACCGTTAAAAACGTCAAGGTTTCCGCCGGGGCGGGATTCATAGTCGTGCTCACCGGAGATATTCTTACAATGCCGGGTCTTCCGAAAGTTCCGGCGGCGGAGCGCATTGACGTTGACGAAAACGGAAAAATCACCGGACTTTTTTAAGGAGATAACCAGATGAAACTTATTATTGCATCCAACAATGCTCATAAACTCGTGGAAATGAAAGCCATCCTCGGGGAATACTTTGACGAAATCGTTTCTCTTCGTGAATCGGGAATTGAGCACGAAACCGTTGAGGATGGCAAAACCTTCCTCGAAAATGCCGAGAAAAAGGCGAGGGAAATTGCCGGGATTTCCGGTTGCTGTGCCATTGCCGATGACAGCGGAGTTTGCGTTGACGCCCTTGGCGGGGCACCGGGAATTTATTCCGCCCGTTTCTGCGGGCATCACGGCGATGACGAAGCAAACAATCAGCTTCTTTTGAAAAAGCTTGAGCACGAAGAAAACCGCCGTGCTCATTACACCTGCGCCATTGTGCTCGTTTATCCGGACGGCACAAGTATTTCCGCAGAAGGCTATCTTCACGGGGAAATAACCGATAAGCGCGCGGGCGCAAATGGCTTTGGATACGACCCCTATTTTTACCTTCCGGAATACGGCTGCACCACGGCGGAACTTGACCCGGAAATCAAGAATAAAATAAGCCACCGCGCAAACGCAATAAAGGCGCTTGTTGAGAAACTTAATAAATAACGCTATAAAAAAACACCCGCACGGCGGGTGTTTTTTTATACGGTTATTTCTTTTTAAACAAAGGCTCATCGCTGGAAGAAAGCCACGCACCGATGATCATAAGTCCGAGGGCGGCAAAATACTGCATTTTCGGCGCTTCGCGGAAGATAACAAGCGAAAGGGCAGTGCCGATAAAAGGCGCAACCGCATAATAAGCGCTTGTTCTTGCGGCACCGAGCACACGCTGAGCATAAACGTAAACGAAGATGCTCATTCCGTATGCAACAAGGCCCACCGCGAGCACAGCGGCAATGCTCAAAAGATTTTCGGCTCTCTCTCCGATAATAAGGGCAATGACAAACGAGCTTCCGCCGGAGAAGATCCCCTTCAGAAGCACTATCTGAAGCGGGTCTTTTTCGGAAAGTTTGCGGGTGCAGTTGTTTTCAATTCCCCAGAAAACACAGGCAAGAAGTATGAAGAAAGAACCCGCGGAAAAACGAAAGGCCGAAATATCCTCCAGCGAAAGCAGTGCGCAGGATAAAGTGACGAAAACAATGCCTGCCCAAAGGCGCGGACTTATTTTTTCGCGGAAGACGCAAAGGGCAATAAGCGAAGTGGCGACTATCTCAAAATTGTTGAGAAGCGAAGCGTTCGCCGCGGCGGTCATATTAAGCCCGAATAAAAGGCAGATGGGCGCCGCTATATCAAGCATAATCATCGCAAGGGTATAGGGAAGGTCTTCTTTTGTGAGTTTTTCTTCGGATCTTTCCGTTCCGGTGCTTTTTCTGAACAGGGCAACCGCGCCCATGCCGAGCCCGGCCCCGAGATACAGAAGCCCCGCCATCATTGTGGAAGGAACGTATTCGAGAAGAAGCTTTGAAAAGGGCGCGTTTATTGCATAAAGCGCCGCCGCGAGAACAGCGAGAAAGATGCCGTATTTTGTGGATTTATTCCTCATTTTTCACCTTTGAGATATGCAAGGATTTCGGCGGCGTTGGTATCGGGCTTTACCTTGGGCATGACTTTTTCTATAATGCCGTTTTCATCAATAACGAAGGTGGAGCGTACCGTTCCGAAAGAAACTTTTCCGTAATTTTTCTTTTCCTGCCAAGCGCCGAAGGCTTCGATAACTTTGTGTTCCGGGTCGGAAAGAAGAATGAACGGAAGGTTATATTTTTCCGCGAACTTCACGTGGGAAGAAACGGAATCCTTGCTGATGCCGATAACAACGGCATCAATACTGCGAAATTCATCATAGGATTCCGCAAAAGCGCAGGCCTGGCGGGTGCAGCCGGGGGTATTATCCCTCGGATAGAAATAGAGAACGACCTTTTTACCGAGAAAATCGGAAAGAGAAACGGCTTTGCCTTCTTTATCGCAAAGGGTGAAATCGGGTGCTTTTTCGCCAATGGAAAGCATAGTGAAAACTCCTTTCGGGATTTTATTTTACCGGATTATTATATCATTGAATATGGATTATTTCAACACAGACGAAAGCGGGATGAATTGTTGTTTAGCGTTGCATTATTGAAAACGTCGTAGGGGCGGACCTGTGTGTCCGCCCGCAAAAAAGGATTCCCGGAGGGCAGCCTTCCCAGAGGGCAAAGACGGCACGCCGCAGGAGTGACGGATGAAGGTAAACCGTGTCCGGCCCACTGTCATCGTTTAATCAAATGTAGGGAACGGTCTTGACCGTTCCGT
>JAFUJP010000189.1 GCA_017473745.1 Oscillospiraceae bacterium | reverse complement strand
TGACACCCCAAATCTTTGATTTGGCTGGTGGAAGATATGCTTTAGCTGACCGTTCCGTGACCCAAGAACGCGGAGCATAATCAAGAAAGAAATCCCAGGGTCTTTTTGAAAAAAACTTTGAATGTTAAACTCCTGTTATGTATCTGCTCGTTCTATTCGGCCGCTTCGGAAGAAGCTTCGCCGGTCAGACTGTCATAATACTGCTTTGCACCGGAGTGGAAGCTTCCCACGGCGCTTTCGCTTGCGGCAACGGCGCTGATATCAGCGCCTTTTGCGTGGCCGGCAACTATCTCGTCGGTGTTGTTGAAAAGCGCCTGGGTAACCGCAAGAACGTCCGCAGAGGGAAGATTGCTTCTGCAAATAAGAAGAACGTCAATGCAAACGGTGGAAACGGAATTTGCCGTTCCGTAAACGTCGCTTAAAATCATTCCCTCGCTGAAAAACGGGCAGCTTCTTTTGAAAGAAGCGGATTGGTTCAGCGATATGGGAAGAAAACGGATTTCGTGGGTCTGGGAATATTCAAGGATGTTCGCGCTGGGAAGGGAAGAAACGGCAAAAGCCGCCTGAATACTTCCGGAATGAAGCCCATCCATAGCCTCCGAAAAAGTCTGGTATTTAACGGTTATCATATCATATGTAATGCCGTATGCTTCAAGGATTTTTCGCGCGGCGGCTTCGGTTGCGGTGCCGTATTCGCCGACAGCAACGGTTTTGCCCGCAAGATCCGGAATGGTCTGGATATCGGTGGAAGCGTTGACAACTATCTGAACGGATTCGGAATAAAGGTTGCCGACGACGGAAATTCCGCGCTGTTCGTTTTCCTCATACATTTCCTGCCCTTCAAGAGCATAATGGAGGATATCGTTCTGAACGAAAGCAAAATCCGCGTTGCCTTTAAGAAGCATATCTATGTTTTCAACGGAACCGGTGGTTGTTGTGATATTTGTGGTGCTTTGGGAATATTTATCCCAAACCGATGCAAGGCAGGTGCCAAGGGAATAATAGGTTCCGCCGGCTTTTCCTGTGGCGAGCATATATTTTCCTCCGGTGGCGGCTTCGGTATTGCCCGAGCACGAGCCGAGCATGAGCACGAATGCCATGAGCACCGCAATAAGTTTGATTTTTTTCATTTTGATTCTCCTTTGATTTTAAGGAAGCTTATATAAAGCGAAGCAAAAAATTCCTGCGGGATGAAACGGCAAAGGGTGCGAAGGTCGCGGTTCGGGTTTTCTTCGTCCATAAGAGAAAGCCAAAGGCCTACCATATAAGCGACGGTTTCGCGCCTGTCGATGGCGCCGATCTGGCCGAGTTTGTAATTGAGAGGCTTCGGGGTCGAAAAAAGAAGAGCCATGGCGTTTTCTTCTTTTTCTTCAAAAGGCTTCACTGCGGAAAGAATGGTTCTGTCCATGCTTTCGGCGGTGTATATCGCGGTTGGGTCAACACAGAAAATTTCTGCGGCGGTTTCGGCGCAAACGACCGCAAGGTCGCGTTTCATAAGACCGATTCGATGCTTGCGCTTTTCAGAAAGCCCCTTTACCGCAAGGCCGCGGTGATACTGATCTTTTTCGCTTATGGCGACGGAGCCGCATTTGGTAAGCATATCAACGCAGTATTTTTCAAATTCCGCCTGCATTTTTTCGTTTTCACCTTTTGCGAAGGTATAACAGGTGCCGTCGAACTTTCCGAAGCTGCGCATGGTATCGTTATAACCGAGGGCTATGTTGCGCTTTGCGATTTCGGGTACAAATTCCATAGTCGGGCCAAGGTCGAATCGGGGGCGTATCACGCGGACGGGGTAATCCGTTTCATATTTCGCTTCGATTCCGTTGGCGCAAAGGTTCGCGCCGATGATATCTTCGGCACCCATATCAAGGGCAAGGTTCACCGGAAAGTTATCGCTGTAACCGCCGTCAACGTATCGCTTGCCGGCGATTTCTTTCGGTTCCATCGAAGGATAGACCGTTGACGATGCAAGAAGATAATCCGAAAGCATTCCGTAAGGGATCTCTCCGAGAGTTACGGGGTGCATTTTCATGCTCGGATATTCCGAAACCATGATACCGAATTGTGTTCCGCTTTCGCGAAGAAGTTTTTCATCGAGATATTTCCCGATAAGTCCGCCGAGAGGGAAAGGATCCATTTTTACGCTTACGGCACTTTCGCCAACGTCACCGAGAAAGCTTTTAAGCGAAGCGGCAATATGTTCGGTGTCTATCATTTCAGAAAGGCGGGTCGGATGGGTCTCGATTATATCGGAGGTTTTTATAGTGCTCCACATATCAAGGCCGCTTTCATAAAGTCCGCTTGCCATCAAAGCTCCGTTAAGTGCGCCAACGGAAGACCCGGTGACGATTTGAAAATCTATTCCAAGTTCGCGTATGGCGCGCCAGAAACCAAATTGATACGAACCTTTTGCGCCGCCGCCGGCAAGAACGATTGCTCTTTTCATGAAAAACCTCCCAAAATCGGATTATATATTTTAATTCTATTATAAATTTATGAATATTTCAATTATTATGTGAAAATTTAAGAAAATCTATGCTTATTCGGGGTTAAGAATAAACAAAAATATAATAAAATAAAGTATATAAATGTCGAATTTGGTGAAAAAAGACTTCGTTTTTTCAGTGTTAGCCCGTTTTTTGTTGACGAAAAGAGAAATTGGATATACAATTATATTGTACATATAAAAATGAAGTGAGGGTAAAAATGAAAAAATTTTTAACTGCTGTTTTATTTATTATTCTTGTGCTTTGCATTTCGGTAACTGCGTTTGCGGAAGATACGGGTATCATTGCAAGCGGTTATTGCGGTGCCGACGGCTATGGTGAGAATATGCATTGGGAGCTTACGGCCGGCGGCTCGCTCAGAATAACCGGAAGCGGCGACATGAAGGATTACACCTATACCGAAGCGCCATGGATCGAATACAAAAATAAAATAACTTCTCTTTTTCTTGAAGAGGGAATCACAAGCATAGGTGACAAAGCATTTTTTAACTG
>JAFUJP010000188.1 GCA_017473745.1 Oscillospiraceae bacterium | reverse complement strand
ACAAATCCTTTCGGCGCCGCGGCCGCTTCACCCTGAAGATATTTCTCAACCGGGAAGCTCGCGTTCCCGGAATCATCAAGGCTCAAGTTTCGGATGGCAACGCTTCTGCCGTCCTTCGGGTCGGAAATATAGGTCGCAAGCCTGTCCCCGATAACCGAATAGCCGATGATCTTCCCGCCCATCTCGGAATAATAGGTGTCCGGCCAATAGGTCGGGTCGCCGGCGGCGCACCAAAAGTCTTTCGTCGGCTCTTCCGGGTTCCCGGAAAGGAAAATCCTCGTTGCCGTTCCGCCGGAATCAAAGGCAATGCTTTTCCTGCAAAATCCGATGCGGTTTTCATATCCGTCAAAGAATTTTTCCGCCTCGATGATAAGGTTGTCCTCCCCGGTAACCGGTGTTTTCGGAACCGGCGCATTGAAAACGATTTTTCCGTTTTCCCTGTCCGCGGTGAAATCGACGTTCTCGGTTTTCTCCTGCCATTCGCCGTTTCCGTCCATTACCCAGGCCCGAACCGGCGCATCACAAAGCCCACTTTTTGAAAGGGTGAAGCTCGTTTCCGTCCCGGTGGAACAAAGAAAGCTTTCCTTCCATCGCGGGGATATAAGGTTGAATTCCTCTTTGGTGCTCCCGCCGGGTTCCATTGCGTATTTCGCTTTTATAACAATTTCCGCGCCGTCCGCCGGCGCTTCGGCAAACGTTATTTTCCCGTTTTCATGGGTATATTCGGTGCTCAAATCCCCGATGGTGACGGAAATAACCTCTTCCGGCTCCTGCTCAAGAACAAATTCGGTGCTCATTCCGTCCCCTTCGAGCACCGTTTCTTTTTCCGCGCTGTCCGCGTTTTTGGAAATGAGCACCGTCGGAATATACGCATCGGAGCAAAGCTCCCATGCCGTTTCCCCGTCACAAACCGTCCCGCTCTGTCCGTCGAAAATATAAAGCTTGTCGCCGATAATCTGCCCGGTGGAAAGTTCGTCGGCCATTCCCTGCCAAATAAGCTCCCCGTCGGAAAAAAGCTCCGTCCCGGCGTGGATTATTCTGTGCTCCCCAAGGATAAAAGCGCCGTTTATCCTTCCCCCAAGGTTCTGAAGAACAGAAAATCCCGTCCTCTTGATGGGGTTCCCTTTGGAATCGGGCATCATGTTCGGCGCATCCGGGCTTCTGCTGCTGTCAATGTCCGCCGGCGCGGAAGAAAGGTCTATCCCGGCAAAGGAAGTTATCTCAAGCACCTTTTTGACCGGGCTTGATATCTCCCCGAAGTTCATCATCTCCGGCATTTCAAATCACCTTCCTTTAAAGCCTTCCCCTCGAGGGGAAGGTGGCATTTCCGGAGGAAATGACGGATGAGGTGTAGCCGCTCTGCGGCGTCTTTCATCCTTTCCGTCCTCTTATCCCAGCTTCTTCGCATATTCATAATCCTTCTCCTTCTCCGCAAGGGAAAGAAGGTATGCAATCCATCTGTCGTTATAATCCCTCTGGGCTTCGGCCTGCTGCTGTGCGGTTTCGATGTTAAGGTCGCCGATATTCTCCGCATATCCGCTTCGGATGTCGTTGCGGTTGCCCTGGAACTGTGCCCGAAGCGCCGCAAGGCTCGTTTCGGTGGCTCCGCCGTTAATTCCCTGCGCCGCCATCTGTTCCGGAAGCGCCGCCCTCGCCTGCTGTTCAAGAACCCAGTTTTCCCGAAGCGCCTCGTCCCTCTCGGTTTTAAGTCTTTCCGCGCTCTGGTTATACTGCTCCCGAAGCTGTGCCGCATATTCGTTGCGAAGCTGTGCAAGGCTTGTTTCCGCCTGTTCCTGGGCGGTGGGTTCCTTTGCGGTCGTTCCCGCCGCGGTCGTTCCCGGATTATTTACCGCACTCCCAACGGGCGCAACGTAATTGTCGTTTGCACCGCCGACATAAACCGTTTCCGGCTTCGCCCCGGTGCCGCCGGAAGAAATACCCGCTCCGGCATTTCCGCCTGTTCCGGAAGTGGCTCCGCCGCCGTCGGTGTTCGTATTTCCGGGAAGTCCCGGAAGGTTTTCTTTAACGTTTCCGCCGGTACCGGCGTTCTTTTTCTCTTCTTCGGTTCCGGAAGAAATATTGATTCCCGCCATTTTTATCCTCCTTCATATAGAACTTTAGGGAGAACCGGATTTCCGGCTCTCCCCTTCTTTTCCCTCTCTCGGCGAGGGGATTCATTCGAATTCATTATGCAATGGTTCTTGTGGCGTCAACCGCAACTTCGGAAGTGAAAAGCTCATCGTCAAAAGCAACGGCTCTTGCGGTAACGGTACCGGTTTCAAGGGTGATGGTTCCGCCGGAAGTGGTATTGATGGCGGTTTCGGAATATCTCGGGTCGCTGCCGTCGGTGGTGACAAGAACTTTGGTTGCTCCTGCGCTGGTAACGGTAAGAGTTTTTCCGGAAAGCGCAAATGCCGGAGTTGCCTGTTTGGTGTTTGCCGCAACAGCCGCATAAACGCCGTCGCATTTTGCACCGATTACGAAAGCGTCATAGATGAATCTGCCTTCGATAAGGGCGCCATTGATGCCGGCGGGGTTCTCTTTGATGAAATAATCCTGAACTTTTTTCGGCTGAAGAACGGATTTTTTATAAACGATAAGGAAGTACGCTTTGCTGTCGCCTTTCATAAGGTAATCGTCCGGAACGGTGATTACCTGTGCGCCCATAAAGGTACCGACGGCACCTTTGACAAGAGCTTCTTTCGCAAGTGCTTCAACGCCGATGAACTGGTCGGAAAGGCGAAGCTTTCCAAACCAGCTCCAGCCGATGAAGATGTATCTTCCTTCGGAAGGAACTTTCTTGTTACCCATTGCAACCATACCGTTGGAAAGCATTTCAACAATGGTTTCCTTGGTGGGATCTTCCGCAATGGTTTCGATGGTTCCCGCATAGTCGATAAATTTGCGAAGGGCATATTTATCCATTTCAGGAATGGCCTGCTCGGTCATTTCGATGTTGAGCATTCTGGAAGCTTCTTTCACTCCAAGCTGTTCGGTCCTGTTGCCCTTGTCAATGGTGATGGAGAAAGAACGGTCCTTCTCAACGATCATGTCCTGAACGGTGTCCTGCGCTTCTTTGGGTTCGCCGTAACGGTTGGTGCCGCTGCGTTTATAGTCGTTCAGCTCCTGGGAAACTGCGGTGTAAACCTTAAGGTTCTTCACACCGGTGAATTCATAATCCTTGCATGCAATTCCGTCAACAACGGATTTCTGTGCGAATGCCTGTGCAAGCTCTTTTGCGTATTTGCTCGCATAGTTAATTGCCATAATTTATTTCTCCTCTCAATACTCCCCGAAAAGCCCTGCAATAAATTCATCCTGCATAACCTTTCCGGATGCGGTTTTCGCGCTTCCGGGGCTGTGCTCCTTTGCATAGGCTTTCTGGGTCTCTTTGGTTTTTTCTTTCTTAAGGCTTTCGATTTCCGCCTCAAGGTTCGCGATTTTTTCGTCTTTCTCGCGAACTCTCTCCGCGTTTTTGAAATTCTGATAAGCTTCTTCAAGGGGAACATTGCTGTTCTTCCATGCTTCAAGAATCTCATTCTTAAGGGTCGCAACCTCCGGATGATTCGCCATGAAAATGTCGAGTTCCCGAAGTCTGCCCTCGTTCTCTTCGGTGTCCTGCTGCTGTGCCGCCGGGGCTTCTGCTTTCGGCTTCTGTGCCCCGATGCGGAATTTCGCAAGTTCCTCCGCTGTTTTCTGGCTGATTCCGGGGTTTTCCTGTCGGATCTGATTTGCCATAAGGTCAAGCGGAATCTTTTCGGCATAGGCAAAAACTTCGTTTTTCGCCTCCTCAACGGTGATTCCGCGAAGATTTGCAAGTTTTGCAAAAATCTCCGAATCAGCCTTTGCCTCTTCGTATCTTCTGTTGAGCGCATCAAAGCCGCAGCCCTTCTGATAAATGTCGATGACGTCCTCGACCTTTCTTCCTGTGGCTCTTGCAAAGCTCTCAACAACCTCTTTCGGCATGCTGAATTTCTTCCCGTGTTCAACAAAAGAAATCATTTCCGGGTCGCTTGCGGCGCCTTCGGAACCGCTTTCGGCGGTCTGTTCTCCTTCGCCTTCGGGATTTTCTGCGGTTTCCTCTCCTTCCGGAGTTTCCGTTTCAGCTTCCGGGGAAGCCTCCTCTTCGGTTTCCTCTCCGCTTTCGGCAAAGGGAGAAAACTCTCCGTCATCGCGGAATCCCGCCATAAAATCATCATCGCTGAAGCTTTCGGCCCCATCCGCGCTTTCGGCTGCGGAAACGATGTTTTCATTTTCGTCCATCTCAAAATTCTCCTTTATCTTTCTTTATTGCCTCCCCTAACAGGGGAGGTGGCGCATGGCGTATGCCGCGCCGGAAGGGTTTAACCCCGTCCAATTCATCAATAATTCCCATACCCCAAAAAGCTCTCAACCTCGTCCTCATAGCTTATTTCGTCCGGGTCTTCCTCCAAAACCGCGTCATTCGGCCTCGGTCGGGAAGATGCCCAGTAACGAAGCGCATCCGGTCCGTGGGTGTATTCGTGAATCTTGTCGCTGATATCGTTGAACTTATGCTCATCGTGTACAAGCGAAGGAAGCGTCCTGATGATTTCCGTGCAGTTTTCAAAAATGCGAAGCTTCGGCTTCTTCTGTCCGAACTCATCTTTTCTTGGTTTAAGCCATTCCTTAAGGTCAAGCCATCCCTGCACCCTGTCGTTGCTCACCTTCCGAAGCAAAAGCCCATGCTCTGCAAATATCTCCGCAACGCTTTTACCGGTATCCTGCCTTCTGTTCCAAAGGTCCGGCGGCGCAACAAGCTCTTCCGGAATGTCCGTTCCCTGTTTCGCCTTGATGCTCTCCGCCGCCGCGGAAATAACAAGGTTCGACTGGTATATCTCCCTGTAAACGTATGCGTTGTCCGCATCGTCAACCGCAATCCAATATCCCGCAAGCATGTCAAGTCCATAGTCCATTGCGAAATATCGCCGCCATGCCTTCGGGATTTCAAAAGGCTTGATAACATGGATTTCCCTGTCCCATTCGTCAAAAAACTGCCCGTCCCAACTGTCCCAATCGCCGAACCGCAATTGCTGATAAACTGTTTTCGAAAGGTTTTTCAGTTTTCTCTTATATGCCGGGTCTTTTTTCAAAAGCCAAGGATTGTCCGTAAGAAGCGAAGGAATAAATTCTCTTGAACCCATTGGTTCTCCATCTTCATCAAAAAAGTCGTAAACCGTGTTTGGCGGGCCGATATCAATAAATCTCTTCTTCACCCACGTATGCCCGATTCCTCCGGGGTTCGTGGAGCTTTTAACAGATTTCGGATAGTCGTTTGCGCCCCTGTTTCGAGAAAGAAGATAAATATACATATCTTCCGAAAAATGCGTCAGCTCATCAAACCGGATAACGTCGTATTCCGCCGATTGGTACTGATAAACGTCCGATTCTTTGTCGCAATAACCGAAGTCGATTATGCTTCCGTTCTTAAATTTCCAAAAATGCTTGCTTTCGTTATATTTTCCAAGCTTCTTCGGGTACATCTCCCTCGTCGTTCGGATTATGGATTTTTCAAGGTCGGAAAAAGTTCTTCGCAATATAAGCTGTTTGCTCTTCGGGTATTGTATGGCGTACATAAGTGCATCCTGGCATTGAACGTGGCTTTTTCCTCCGCCCGCAGCGCCGCCGTAAAGAACTTCGTCCGCTTTGCTTTCGCAAAAATGCCTCTGCTTGTCGCTTTGTTCCCACTTAATCTCCAGTTTTCTTCACCTCGATGCTGAAGTGAACCTCACCGGAACTCTCCGCATCTGCTCCGACGGCCACTTTTTCAGTGAACATTCCGTTTGTTTTTCCGATAAGCTCAAGACATTTCGCCGCCGTTTTTCCGTCGCCGGCTTCAACCGCTTTCTCATAAGTTTTCCAAAACTCACCCATGCAACGGTCTTTTTCATAAAAACAGCGCTGGTCGTTATATTCTCTCTGTAACTCGCGCACGCGCGCGGCGATGTCATCATTTTTCAGCATTCTCCAAGCTGTTGTCCTGGCGGAACTTTCCGAATAGCCGGCACGGATAGCCGCCTGTGTTCCGTTGTAATCGACAATATATTCCATGCAGAATTTTTCCTGCTTCGCCGTAAGCTTCTTTTCTCCGTCCACCCGCTCCGCCTCCTTTCTTCCTCTTAAGCCTTCCCTCGGGGGAAGGTGGCACGCCGTAAGGCGTGACGGATGAGGGCTTTTTCAAAACATCCGGGCGGCCATGGAGAGTTTGACCGCCCATAAAAAATGGAGTGATGAATTTCTTCATCACTCCTGTTTTACCACATAAGCGGGTGCGTTTATCACCGATTTTTCTATTACCTCCCCTAACAGGGGAGGGGGACCGTTGCCGTAGGCACGGTGGAAGGGTTTCCCCTCCACAGGCAAGTTACCGGCAAGTTAAAACCCGCTCCCGCCGAAAAAAAGCGGAAGCTCAAAAAAGAACCTCCGCCGTTTTTTTATAAAATTCTTCGATTCTTCGCTGAAGCGCCGCCTCGCTGGTGTAATGCCGCATCGCAACGCTCGAAAGGCTTCTTTTGGTGCAAAGCGCCTCGTGCAATGCTTTCTCCTGTCCTTT
>JAFUJP010000187.1 GCA_017473745.1 Oscillospiraceae bacterium | reverse complement strand
TTTACCGCAAGACGCACCGCGGATATGTTCGGATACCGCAGCCACGATGACGTTACCGCCGCGGATAAAGTGCTTAAAAGCCTTGCGCTTCTTTATAAAGACGAGCCGAAGAAAATCCCTCTTAAAATGAGCCTTTCCGTTTCGGAAAGCGCCCCTTCCATGCTCATTGTTTCCGACGGTGAAAACGAAGTTTCCGTTTCAGGCGGGATTTGCGAAAAAGCGATGCGCACGCCCACCGACAAGGCACTTGCCGAGCGCTATCTTTCAAAAACCGGCGGCACCCCTTTTTATCTTGATGAACTTGAATTTTCTTCCGAGGGCGAACCCATAATCGCCGCGGGCGAACTTAACGAAATGCGCCGGAACGCCCTTGCCAAACTCACGGAGCTCCGCGAAAAAGTTGTTCCCCATGCTGTGAATGAAATTATTATACCCAAGGCGAAAAGACATATTTCCGCAAAAACAAATCTTCGTGTAAGAGCGGAAAAGTTCGAACAGATTGCCTTTACGGACGATGCGGAAGCAATTATTCTCCCAATAGCGGAAATCGAAAAGCACCCCGAAGCCATCGAAAAATTCGGTGAAAAGCTTTTTGCCGAACTTCCTGCGCTGATTTTCCCTTTTGATGAGGAAAAAATCAAAAATCGGCTTGCTGCTCTTAAAGAAAAAGGCCTTCGCCATGCACTTTGCGAAAATATATGTGCCCTTCGTATTGCAAAGGATTGCGGTCTTGAAATCCACGGCGGGCACGGGCTTAATATCCTCAACAGCCTTGCTCTTGAGGAATACGAAAAGCTCGGCGTTTCGGACGCAACCCTTTCCTTCGAGCTTTCCGCGCCGAAGATCCGCGACCTTGGCGGAAATATCCCGAGGGGCATCCTCGGTTACGGGTATCTTCCGCTTATGAGAATGCGCGCCTGCCCGCTAAAAAAAGCTTCCGGCTGTAAAAACTGCCCCGGAAAAGGCAAAATCAAGGACAGAAAGGGCAAGGAATTCACCTATCTTTGCTTTGAAAAGAAATTCGGCACCCTTCTCAACAGCCTGCCCCTTTACGTTGCGGACAAGGATTTTTCCGGAATTGATTTTATGACCCTCTGGTTCACCGATGAATCGCCGGAAAACTGCAAAAAAATCTATGATATGTTCAAAGAAAAATCCCCTGCGGATTTTGAAAAGACCAACGGGCTTTATTTCAGGGAACTTTTATAAGGAGGCAGTTCAAAATGACTTTAATTCTCATAGTTAGCATTTTTGACATTATTTACGGAATCTTCGGTCTTTTCGGGAAAATCAAAATTCCGGAAAAGTTCAGAGGGTACGATTGGACTGATAAATACACGAGAGAAGTGGCGGTTTCCAACCTGCTTTTGGGGATCCCGTGGCTTGTTCTGTATTTTGCCTTTTCCGAATATACTCCGCCCCTTGCAACCGCGGTACTGTTTATGGTTCTGCTTTCCCTTCCGGCGATAGTTTATTCCGTTTTTACCGAACGCAAATATCTGAAACTTTTGAAAAAATAATAATATTCAATTTATAAAAAAGGAGGCTTTTTTGTGGCTTCTGCAGATGTTTCCGGCCTATTGGGAGAATAGGCTTTTCGGAACATATTCTCCCCTAATTATTTTATTATAATAACCGGGAGAACAAAAAATGAAATACAAAAACGAAATTATCGGCATAGGAAAACTCGCCTGGCCGATATTATCAAGCTATGCCTTTACAACGGTATTTGAAATACTGGATGAAGCAATCATCGCCCATTATTCCACCGATGGCTTTGCATTAGCGGGAATTGCCGCCTCGATAATATATTCCATCACTGGCGCGCTTGGAATTTTATCCGCCGCTTTTAATATCACCGCCGCAAAAAGTAATGGTAAAAATGATAAAAAAGAGTTTGAAAGGCTTTTTGCTGCCGGCAAATTACTTGCGGTTTTGATAGGATTTGTTTTTGCCGCTGTCGGCTTTATTTTCGGAAGAATCTTTTTTGAAAATATTTACGGATTTAAAGGCGAAGAACTCAGGCAAATCCTTTCGTATTTCTACCCCGCTCTGATAACCATTGTGCAGAATATGATCCTGTTCCAGTATTCTGTTTATTTCAGAAACAGGCTGAACACAAAAACGGGACTTTGCGCAACTCTTGTTTCAACCGCAATAAACCTGTTTTTCGACTATGCGCTTGTTTACGGAAAGTTCGGTTTACCTGCACTTGGGATTTCCGGCGCCGCATGGGGAAGCGTTATCGGTCTTTCATTCGGTTTGCTGATTTATCAAACCGAATATTTAAGGCATGCGGGGATAAAATCCGCTTTGAAAACGCTTTTTGAAAAATCCGAACTCACAAAAAATGCAAAAAAGATTTTGCGCCTGTATCCTTCCCTGCTCGGGCAGGAATTTATGGAAGATACGGTTTTCGTTTTAATGGTCACCTTTGCCGTTTCAAAAATGGAAATGGAGCAAATCGCCGTTTATAATCTTCTGGATATCGTGCTCGGTGCCATGGCCCTGCCCTCCTATGCTTATGCGGCGGCAGCCCAGACTTTCGCCTTGCAAAACCATTCAGCAGGAAAATCCGCGGCCGTCCAACGATATCTTAAAGCCGGCATCTATTCCGGAACCGCCGCTGTCGCGGCTCTTTGCTTCTGTTTCTTTTTGTTCAAAGAAACTGCTTTTGGATTGATTATTTCGGATAAAGCGGTTATAAATGAAGCGAATAATTACCTTTTACCGCTGTTCGCAATCGCTTTGGAAAAAGTTCCATACCAAATATATTTAAATTTTTTCCAGGGAATCGGCCGCGAAAAATACGTTTTCGTCTGTACTGCTTTCGGAGCAGTAATTACCGGTGCATTTGTTATTCTGCTCGGTAAATTCATGGGGCTGACAGGCGTTTATATCTCAATGTTTGCCGAATACTTCATAATCCGGCATATCTATGCAAAAAAATCCACAATACAAACGGAACTGTCATAATCGTTCCCCGCGTTAAAACAACGATATTCAAAAAGCAGGCTGTGAAATCACAGCCTGCTTTTGATTCTTTAATAACAACTTTATTTCTTCCTGAAAACATCAAGAGTATGATTCGTATATCCTATCATATCAGGTCTTTCACAGGTGGCAAGGTGGTATTTTACAAACAGCTCATATGTTTCATCATCCATATCGTCAAGGGCTGTACGAATGTGATTTGCGTAACCGTCCGTTGCAAGAAAATGCAGGCGCTCAACATCAAAATTGCTCATAAGCGCATCTATGTCCTCTTTTCTGTGGAGCTCAAAAATATCCCAGGGAGCTGAAAAAGCGGCAAAGGTTTCCGTATCTATCATACATTTTTCAATCAGTTCATGTATTTTCCCTCTTCCGAAGCCGTACATCAAAACAGCCGCATCACCCATGCACTATGCGGCAAACACGATTCCGCCTTTTTTGGTGACACGAAGAGCTTCCGAAAGTGCTTTCAGTTTTTCTTCCTCCGTAAAAAGATGGTACATCGGGCCGAGAAGAAGGGTTATATCATAGCTTTCGCTTTCAAAACCGGATAAATCCACGGCATTCCCCTGTGTGATTATTATATTTTCATTTTCTGTCGTGTTTGCTTTGAATATATCAATATTGTGTTCCAAAAGCTCCACCGCATCAATAGAAAAGCCCCTTCGCGCAAAAGTATGGCTGTATCTTCCTGTTCCGGCACCGATTTCGATTATTCTGTCGCCGGGTTTAAGATATTTTTCGATGTATTTCATCGTTGTAACATATTCGATATTTCCGTAGCGGCTGTCAAGGCGGCTGTTTTCGTCAATGGTTTCATAAAATTCCTTAAGATATTTTTCGTTTTCCATATTTTAATTCCTTTCAAATTTTAAAAATAAAAAAGCAGGCTATGAAAAAACACAGCCTGCATTTGCTTTTATCCTTATGCGGGAAATCTATTTTCCGCAATTTGGGTATTGCAATGCAAGCCCGAAAACTGGGCACCAGTTTGCGGGATTTACGGAAAAAGCATTAAACTGTCTTTCCTGTGAATACATTGCATTACCTCCCTGAATTTTTCTTTATTATAAAACTTTGGCACTCAGATGTCAATCAGCTTTCCAAGCACCTTTTCCGCACAGCGGATTCCGTCCGCGGCGGCGGACATAATTCCGCCGGCATATCCGGCGCCTTCAGCACATGGATACAATCCGTCTATTCCGACTGCTTCGAGGGTTTCGCGATTTCTCGTAATTCGTATCGGTGAGCTTGTTCGGGTTTCCGGACCTGTGAGCACCGCTTGCGGATCCGCAAAACCCCGGAGTTTTCTATCCAAAGCAACAAGCCCTGTTTTGAGCACGGAAGTAACCTCCTCCGGGAAAAGTTCCGAAAGATTTTTATCAGCAGCACCTCTTGCATAGGTCGGTTCGACTTTTCCGAACTTCGAAACACCGCCGTTCAGAAACGCGCCGACAGTTTGCGCCGGGGCTTTTTCGCCGCCCATTTCAAAGGCTTTTTTCTCGATCTCATGCTGAAAAGCCATGGCTTTGAAAGGATCACCGCCGAAATCTTCTGCGGAAACGGAACAAACCAGTGCGGCGTTTGCGTTTTTGCCGTCGCGGGCAAAACAGCTCATGCCGTTGGTGACTATAGCATCCTCCCTGTCTGCCGAAGGAACAACGTAGCCGCCGGGACACATACAAAAAGTATATGCGCAGCGATCACCCACATGGTGTGAAAGCTGGTATTCCGCCGCCCAAAGGGCAGGATGTTCAGCGAACTCACCGTATTGAGCACGGTTTATATCGCTTTGCAGATGCTCGATTCTGACACCGACGGAAAAAGGTTTTGCTTCCATCAGAACACCTTTTTCTTTGAGCATGGCAAACGTATCCCTTGCACTGTGGCCCGCGGCAAAAATAACGTTTTCCGCGGAAAACTCCGCCCCATCGGCCGAAACGGAAACAACTCTGCCGTTTTTTATTCCGATATCATCGACTTTTGAAAGAAAATGTATCTCGCCGCCGAGGGATATAATTTCCTCCCTGATATTTTTTACCACTTCGCGGAGCATATCCGTTCCGATATGCGGCTTTGCCTTGCTGAGAATTTCCGCCGGGGCGCCGTGTTTTTCAAATTCCTTGATGATAAAATCGCATCTTGGGTCGTTTATCCTTGTGGTGAGCTTTCCGTCGCTGAAAGTTCCGGCGCCGCCCTCGCCGAACTGGACGTTTGCCCTTTCGTTGAGCACGCCGCCCTTCCAGTAATTTTCAACCGCGGCGGTGCGCTCTTCAACTTTTGCTCCCCGCTCGAAAATTATCGGGCAGGCACCCGCTCTTGCAAGATAAAGACCCGCAAACATACCCGCCGGGCCAAAGCCTATTATCACCGGGCGTACCGCAGGTTTCTTTTTGAGCACCGGAATCATGTTCGGCGCGATCTTTCTGAGCACGACGTTTTTTGACTTTGCTCTTTCGGCAATTTTTTCCTCGTTTTCGCAGCTTACCGCAACGGAACAAACAAGGTTAACCCTATCCTTATGTCTTGCATCTACTGAAATTTTCGAGATGGAAGCCTCTTTCACTTCCGATGATTTTATTTTGAGCACCGAAAAGGCTTTTTCAAAAGCAGCCTCCTTCGGTTCATTGGGCGATATCCTTATTTCGGAAACTATAAGGGGCATTTTTCATTCTCCTTGCTTTTATAAAATCAAAAAGGCCCAAAAGTTTGAGCCCTTTTGCTTTGTATTTATTCTTCTTTTACCGTAACGGTGATGGAATAAGTTCCGATCGCCCAGGCATTTTGTCCGCCGGGAAGGAACACTTCGGCCTGAAGCCTATACTGACCGGTCTGGGTGATTTCCCTCGTGCTCAGATCGATCTGAACAACTATATCATCGGCGGAAATCTCGTTCATAAGCTCTTCCGGGCCAATAAGCGTTACCGAAACGCGTTTTGCGTTCGATGTTACTTTATAGCCTTTCGGAACGTTGATGATATTAATTTGGGTTGCGTTAAAAGTGTTTTCAACATATCCCTCGAGGTCAAAATCAATATCGACCATATCAATGTGGTTCTGCATCGTAAGCCCTTCCGGAAGCTTGATTCTGAAGCTTGCCGAGGGATTATCAAGAGCAATATCTCTTACGTCGATATATCCGACGAAAAGATCGCTGTATCTGTCGATTATGTTATCTTCGCCCTCGACCAGAATTTCGCTTACGGAAAGAGAATATTTAAGGTTGGATATATCGAAATATTCCGGAATATTTGTGTAATCAAAGGTTATCGGCAAAAGCGAAGTTTTGTGAACCGGTATATAAACCGTTGCAACGTCAACGTTGGTGCTTATTTCATCATCGTTATAAATAACCGGGTTGCCGTCCTTGTCAACAAGGATAATTTCGCCAACGGCGGCTATGGTTTCGCTGTAATCGCCGGAAAGCGCGATTTCAACTATTGCGCCTTCGATAACGGCAAGGTCGTTTTCCGGGCCGGTTACGATGATTTCGGCCGGATCCGTATAAATTTCTTCCTGAACAAATTCATCGGGAATATTGTATTCGCCGGATATAACGTATTTGAGATCGACGGTTTTGTCCACATATTTATCGAACTTAACAACAATGGTGGAAGGCGAAATCGCCGTTATTTCAAAATCCTTCGAGCTGTTGTTGCTCGCCCGAAGCTCCAGTTCATAGGTTCCCGCACCGCTTACTCCCGAAAGAGAGGGAGAAATGGAAATATCTTCGGCAGAAACGCCGCCTATTACCGAACGTGAACCGCTTATGGTTACGTTCACCGTGCTTTCTGCCCCTTCGATGGCAGAAAGGCCAAGTTCGCCGAGGATTCCGGACTGTACGTTTACGTTGACTCCGACTCCGCTTATAACGATTTCGCCGGTCGGGCGAAGAACAAGCGAAACGGTAAGCCAAAGTATGAATGAAACTATCAGGGAAAGAGCCAAAAGAAAGCGTTTGTCTTTAAAAATTCCGTTCATTTATCTTCCGTGCCTCCTTTGCCGAAGATTTTGGCAACCTTGGGCTCGGTTTTCTCGGGGATCATATATTCCTCGAGCTTGCGTTTAAGATAAACGGGGTCGATTTCACGCATAAGATTGCCGTTAACAGCCATGGAAATCTTGCCCGTTTCTTCAGAAACAACAACCGCAATGGCATCGCTGTTTTCGCTTATGCCAAGGGCTGCTCTGTGCCTTGTTCCGAGCATATTGCTGATATCATAGTTTTGTGAAAGAGGAAGGAAGCACCCCGCCGCATAAATTCTTCCGCCGCGGATAATGGTTGCGCCGTCGTGAAGGGGCGCATTGTGGAAGAAGATGTTGCCTATGATTTCTTTGCTTGGTTCCGCATTTACAATGGTGCCGGTGGAAATAATTTCGCCGAGCTTGGTTTCCCTTTCAAAAACGATAAGCGCGCCAACGTCGTGCTTCGAAAGTTCGGTAACGCCGTCAACGACTTTTGCAATGCAGTTTTTCATAAGGGTTTCATCATCGACTTTTTCTGCGTTGAAATTGAGGAAGGTAAGGTTTGAAATCCTTGATTTACCCATACTTTCAAGGGCATGGCGAAGCTCGGGCTGAAAAACGACAACTATGGCAATAATACCGAAGCTGAACACCTGTTCAAGAAGATACGATGTGCTTTTAAGCTCGATTGCCGCCGCAATAATATAAACAATAAGCAGAAGAAAAATACCCTTTATAAGCTGCCCCGCCCTTGTGTTTGAAGCAAAGAGAAGGACCCTGTATAAAAGATAAGCAATAATTATGATATCAACCAGATCCCAGATACCGAAGGTTTTGAGAACGTTGAGAATATTGTTCCAAGAAAAAGCAAGCTCTCCCATATTTTTTCCTCTTTTATATTAAACTTAAGATAAAATTCCACTTAATATAATAATATCACAAGAGGGCGCATTTTCAAGTATTATTTTGTTAACAAACTCAATATTTTTTTGCCAATGAATGGATGATCTTTATAAGGCGCACCGTTTCGTCAAAGGTATTCATGGGGCCGATGCTCAATCGGCAGGTTCCGCGGTTTTCCGTTCCCATCTTTTTATGTGCAAGAGCCGCGCAATGGAACCCCCCGCGTGAAGCAACTCCTTTTTCCGAAAGAAGCGCGGCTGTTTCTTCGCCCGTCAGATCGCCGAGCACGAAAGAAATCACCGGGCTGTGGGTTTCAATTTCTGGCGGTTTTGTAAAAAGAAAGGCGCTTTTCATGGAAGAAATCTCTGAATAAAGCATTTTCGCAAGGTTCATTTCTCTTTTTGCTATATGCTCTTCTCCTTCTCCGAGGATTTTGCTTATTCCGACGGAAAGCCCGCATATCCCCGGAACGTTAAGAGTTCCGCTTTCGAGCATTTCGGGCATTTCGTTCGGCTGATCCGCCAAAAGCGAATAGCTTCCGGTCCCGCCGAAAAGAAGCGGACGCAAAAGTTCGGGCTTTCCTGAGGCAACAATACCCGTTCCCATAGGGCCCAAAAGCCCCTTGTGCCCGGGTGCGCATAAAAAATCCATGCCCGATTTATCCATTTCGATATGCTCCGAACCGGCAACCTGCGCCGCATCAGCCATGAACAAAAGCCCGTGCTCATGTGCAAGCTTTGCGAGCATTTCAAGCGGAAGCTTTATCCCGAAAACATTTGAAGCGCCTGTTGCGACGAGCATTTTTGTATCCCGGCGGATGAGCTTTCGATAGGATTCCACCGTTTTTTCCGGCTCACCCTCGAATACTTCCGCAACGGAAAAGTCGATTATGCCGCGCTTTTTCAGCTCGTGCAGCGGCCGCAGCACCGAATTGTGCTCAAGATCCGATATGATAAAATGTCCGCCGCCCCTGCCGATGCTCATGAGCACGATGTTTATGGCCTCGGTGCAGTTTTTTGTAAAAGCAACGTTTTCCGGCGAAGAAATTCCGAAAAGTTCCGCGGCTTTTTCGCGGCAGTTATAAACTGCCCGCGAAGTTTCCATACCCATGCTGTGGCCGCTTCTGCCCGGGTTTGCACCGTATCGCAAAAAAGCCTCCTCCACCGCTTTGCGAACGGCAAGAGGCTTTGGATAGGTTGTGGCGGCGTTATCGAAATAGAGCATTCCTTCACCGCCCCTCTTTTATTTCATTTATCCTGATCCCGTTTTTCTTCAGAAGCGCGGCCATGTTTTCTTTATCTCCGCTTGCTTTAACAACGTAGCCGCAGCCATAGGGATTCATGGAAGAATCCCTAAAAACATAGGCTTTATAGCCGTTTTTCTGAAGTATTCCTTCGCTTTTCATTGCGCTTGTTACCGAACTTAAAAGGAAAAAATATTCTTTCATAGTATATACCGCCGTTCATCGGATAATTTTCCTTATATTATATGAACGTCCTTTTGTTTTCGGCAATAAATAAAAAAACGATTCTTATCGGATCCAAATCCGCCGCCTTTTATTACAAGTTTATTAAACAGAAAAAAGCGCGCACTTCGTTATGAAGTGCGCGCCTGAAAACAGCTTATTTTATTCCCCGCCTTCGATGGAAGCGTTTACTCTTGCCGCTTCGGCAACGTTGGCGTCATGCTCTGCCTGGGTTCTGCCGAAATAGAATTTTCCTGTTTTATCAGTTACAAAATAATAATAATTTGTATCATTCGGATAAAGTGCAGCTTCGATGGCGTTAAGGCCCGGGTTGCATATCGGCCCCACCGGAAGGCCGACCCTGTAATCAGGATATGTGTAATACGCCGAAAGATATGCATCCAAAAGCGCTTCATCCTCAACGAAAGGCTCGATCTCATCGGTATAATAGAAATAGGTTACGTCGGATTGGAGATAAGGCAAACCGGAACCTTCTTCAAGGCGGTTATGGAAGGCCGAGGATACGTTTCTCATATCATCAACATAACCCGCTTCGGACTGTATAACGGAAGCAAGGGTTATAACTTCCTCAAGGCTCATTCCGAGTTCCTGCATACGAACGTAATATCCCGAAATTTTGTTGTTGAAGTTGGCGATGAATTTGGCCATAACGCTTCTCGGGGTGGAATTGGTATAGAATTCATAGGTATCCGGGAAAAGATAGCCTTCCCACTTATGATAAATATATTCGCTTGTTCCCATCATAGTTTCAAACTCATATTCAAATACCTCGGTATCCACCGCCGCAATGAATTCATCATAGCTGCAAACACCGTTTTCTTCAAGCCTTGCCGCAATTTCGCTTATGGTCATACCTTCCTGGAAGGTAAGGGTTACAACGTTCTTTGCGGTTTCTTTGCTCTTGAGTTCCTGAAAAATCTGGTCATATCCAAGATTGGAATTAAGGGTATATGTGCCCGGAGCAAGACGGCTTTCCATATCCTTTACCATGGCGTAAACTTCAAAAGTAAACGGCTCGTCTATGATCCCGTTCGCTTCAAGAATATCCGCAACATCCGAAAGGGTTGCGCCTTCGGGGATGGTTATTTCAACTTCCCTGCTTTCTTTGCTGAAGCCCACAAGGTCGTTGATACTCGAAAGGGCAAAAGAAGCTATAAAAACCGAAACAGCAAGCACCGCCGAAACCCAAATTACGGTTATAAGCCAGTTATATGCGGTGTTATATCTTCTTTTCCTCTTTTTTCTGCGTTCAATTTCCTCTTCGTTAAGCTGTTCCGTTGCTTTTTTCTTCTCCGGTTCCTTTTTAGGAACTTCGCGAACGGGTGCTTTTTTCACAACAACCGGAGGTTCCTCTTCCTCCTCGGGCGGCGGCGGAGCAAAAATATCATCCTCGAATTCAAAATCGCTTTTCACCGCTTTTTTTACTTCCGGCTCTTTCTTTGCCTTTGTGGTGGCATCTTCAAAAAAAGAAGAAAAAACCAGATCCTCGTCCGCGGCGGAAGCATCCTTTGTTTCGGGGGCATCTTTCGGTTCAAGGTCTTTGAAGAAATCTTCAAATTCTTTGTTGTTCATAAAATCCTCCAATCATTTTGAAGATTACGAATGTAACCAACTTCTGAAAGTTTTCATATCATATAACATACCGGCGAAAAGCGGAAAGCGATTTTTCCGCCGTCCGGTGTAAAAATTAATTTACGAGGTGAAATTTCATGTTCGGAAACAACAACTGCTGCTGGTGGATCATCATTATCATCCTTCTCTTCAGCTGCTGCGGCAACAACGGAAGCGTATTCGGCAACAATGGCTGCGGCTGCAACAACTGCGGCAACGATTGTGGCTGCGGCTGCGGCTGATAGCCGATCCATAAGCCTTTGCCCTGCTTTCAGCAGGGCTTTTGGCGTTTCTGAAACTATATTAGCACGGAAATAAGCGCGTTTGCAAAATCCGCCGCGGCTTCGGGGCCGTTTGCCGTGATAAGCTTCCCGTCCGCTTCTGTTTTTGCAGCGGTATAATTGCCTTCGTTTACTTCAAATCCGGGAAAACAGGTGTATTTTTTGCCGTTAAGAGCACCCGTTCCGGAAAGAACAACTCCCGGTGAAGCACAGATGGCGCCGATAACAATATCATTATGCAACGCAAATGTTATGGCATTGTTAACGGTTTCTGAATTTTTAAGATTCGATGCGCCCGGCATTCCGCCCGGAAGAACTATGGCTTCGGCATCATCAAAAGAAACTTCGTTTTCGGCCATATCCGCTGTAACCGAAAGGCCATGGGCGCCTTTTACCGATTTTCCTCCTATGCCGACGGTTTTAACGGCTATCCCCGCCCTTTTCATAAGGTCAAACGGAATAACCGCTTCCATCTCTTCAAAGCCGTTTGCAAGAAAAATATATACCATTTCGTTTTCTCCTTATTTCATCAGAAGCTCGGTTCTGGGCTTGCCGCAGGTCATTTTTCCTTCGGAACATCTTCCTTCCGAAACGCAGGCAGGGCCCGCATGGGCAAAAAGCGAAGGCGCCGCTTCGCGGCAAAGGCGGAGCATTTCATCCGCAACAGCCCTTATTTCCCACTGGGCGCGGTTGCAGCAGCGAAGGCGAAAGAAATTATGAAGACTGCGAACGTTCATGGTTACGATCATCTTGGTGTCGCACGCATTGGGAAGAACAAAACGGGCATCCTCGATAGCTTTCTTTTCCGCAAGCTTTACGGCCTCTTCTTCGGATTTTCCTTCGGAAACAAACTGTTCCACAGCCTGTTTTTTAAGAATATCCGTAAGCTTTTTGTAGCTTTCGGAACAGGCTTCCATAATTTTATTATATTCCGCAAGGGCCTCTTCATTCTCTTTGATGCTCGGCGGAAGAATAAAATCAAAATGGCCTTCCTTGTTGACATAACGCTGGCTCTGAACACTGTATGAAGCAATTCTGTGGCGGGTTATCTGGGCAAGAAAAGCGCGCGAAACCCCTTCGATGGTAAAAGTAAACGTAACGTGTTCAAGCGGGCTTTCGTGGCCAAGGCGTTCAAGCATCGCAACGTAGGAAGAAGCCTTTTCTTCCGTCATTCCGTCAAAAAGCTCATCCGCGCCGGAATTGCTGTAACAAAGTCTTGCGGCGGCGGCGATAGTTTTTTCGGGTTCGGGGGTATGACAAAGAAGATTGACTTTCATGGGGCTTTCCTCCTAAATGCGAATATAATTAAATTATATTATATAACATAAAACGTTTTATATCAAGAAAAAAATATTGTTTATTCGCCTTCCGCGGTACTGTGGTAAAGCATTCAAAAAAATGCGTCTTTCGGATGAAAGACGCATTTTTTGTTACGGTATTACGATTATTTTACTGTTACGGTGAAACCAAGGGTTTCGAGGTGAGTTCCGTCCTCTTTAAGGAACATTACGGAAATGGTTGCGGTGCCCGCCTGAAGAGCATCAAGGGTGAAAGTACCGCTTTCGGAAAGAGCACGGAGTTCCGAACCGACAACGCTTACGTTATCATAAAGAAGAACCGCAAGGTCTGCTTCATCGGCGATGGCAACGGGGATTTCGATAACGTCGCCAACAAGATAGGTAACAGGCATTTCGGTGATGTTGCCGTCATAGCCAAAGTTACCAACGGTGAATTCCCAGTTGGTATCGACAACTCTGCCTACAAAACCGGCAACGTCGCCTTCTTCGATATCGTCAACATAAAGGAATTTTTCATCCATGGAAACGCTGTAGCTTTCGCCGGCTTCGAG
>JAFUJP010000025.1 GCA_017473745.1 Oscillospiraceae bacterium | reverse complement strand
GGTTATCCCTCATCCACCGTGCCTACGGCAACGGTCCCCCTTCCCCTCTGGGAAGGCAGATAAACAATAATTCACCATTCTTTGCCGAGGAGCATTTCAGCGGCGGCGCCTATGTTAAGCATAGGGTAACTCCAACATTCGCTGGCTTCGAAGCCGACCGCGCGGAAACGGGCGGAACCGAGAAGAATGTTCCGCACTTGCGAAACGGTAAGTTCCGGCTTAAGCGACCAAATAAGCGCCGCGCCGCCGGCGACCATGGGCGCGGAAAGAGAAGTTCCGCTGTAAGCACCATAACCGTCTATGGCAGTGCTGAAAATAGAGGCGCCCGGGGCGCAGATATCGACCGTTTCACCGAAATTTGAAAAAGGGATCATATAGAAATTGCCTTCGGGGTCGCGTTCGTTGAGAACGGCCCCGACTATAAGTATGCGTTCATCTATATCTTTATAGGTGATGCCGAGGGCCTTCAGCTTTTCGTAAACGGAAGGAGCCATGTTTTGATAAACCTCTTCGGTGATCCCGGCAAAAAAGCCGAGAGAGCGGGCATCAAAGCCGCTTCCGCCGTTATCAAGGCCGTTGCCCGCGGCCTGAACCATCAGAATATTTTCATAGCCGGAAGAAATAAGCTGGCTTATCAAAACAATGCAGTATTCTGCGGTCGGGATAAGGTCGCGGTTTATGCGGTTATCGACCCATCGGCTATATTCCTCGCCGTGGGTTCCGCTTGCTTCACCGAATATGTTTTCTTCCCATTTGTTCTGTGAAGGAATAAGGCAGCCCCAGGAATTGTTGACTATTTTAACCCCGCTTTGCGCCATAAGGTTTATAACCGCAAGATATTCCGCCATGGTGTGATAGGAATCCGGATCATCCTCGGGCCAAAGGTCAGCGCAATAAAGCTTCGCGGTATCCGCAATTCCCCGAATGCCGATGTTGTTGTCTGCGGCGCCGATGATGCCCGCAACAAGGGTGCCGTGGTCGGCAGGGGTGTTTGTTTCGGTCGGGGTGATAACGCTTATGTTTTCGCCAAAATCCTCGTGCCCGGTAAAAAAGCCGTTATCGGCTATTCCGACGCGGATTTCGCCGCATAGGGAGGAATATTCCCATGCTGTATATGCTCCGATAGCTTCGGCCCACCAATCGTTGCCGGCGGGGTTTGCTTCGTCGCCGAGGATATCATCTGTTTCTTCGGTTTCCTCAGACGCCCAGGGGTTTTCGTCCGCCCGGGTGCCCATTATCTGAACAGGGTATTCGGCGCAGGAATAAATAACGCTTTCGTTTTCCATAAGCTTTGCGGCAAGCTTTTCGAGGCCCGCGAGGTCGGAATCAAGAACCCTTATTTGTATAGCGTGAACGGCGCCGCTGATAACGCCGACGATTTCACCGCCGATGCTTCTGGCAAGGGAATCGCGTTCATCTTTTGGAAGATCACCGGCGGTAAAGGCGAGCAAAAGGTTGTTGTAATAAAGAACCGTTCTGCCGGCATCCGTTACGGAATGGATTTTATCGGGGGTATAAAAGCTGTCGCCGTTATCGAGAGAAATGAAATCCCCGTCATAAAGAGGAAGCTTCGTTTCGGGTTCCGAAGAGGTAGGAACCGACTCGGATTCGAAGGAAGAAGATGACTCAGAATGCGGATTTTCGGGTCGGTTATTGATGAGCACAAGGGCGGAAACAGTGATAAGAACAGCACAGAAAACGAGTATTGCCGCGGCGGCATATTTTTTCTTCATAAAATCCCCCTTTTTGTTTGGATATTATTCGACGGGATAAAAGGTCATTCCGCTTTCCCGGGCATCGGTGAATATGCCCAGGGGATAGGTATAGGTGTATCCGCCCTGCTCCATGCAGGCGGTCACGGTGACTTTTGTATAATAAGGAATGGCTATGACTGCGGTGCAGGTGCCGTTTGAATATTCCGCCGGGACGCTGAAGCTTTTGCCGTCATAGGCAAGGGTGATGCTGAAAACGCAGTCCGAGCCGGAAATGGACGGGGAATAGGAGGCCGAGAGCTGTTTGTTACGGCCGACGTTCTGAATGAATTCCCAGTTAAAAGAACCGGCGGTGAATTCCGAAATGATATATTCGATTTGCGGCTCTGTTCGTTCCGGCAAAATTGCTTTTATAAATACAATATTCACAAGGGAAGCGGCTGCTATTACAAAAATTATTATAATGGCTCTTATTCTTTTGGTTTCGGGGCTTTCGGATTTTTTCAAAGGCTCCTCGGGAACGGATTCATATCCGAAAAGCTCGTTGGGCGTTATTTCAAGGGCTTCGCAAAGTTTTATTATGTTAGACATTTCGGGCTGGGCGGTGCCGTTTTCCCATTTTGAAACTGCCTGGCGCGAAATATCAAGCTTTGCGGCAAGATCCTCCTGCGAAAAGCCTTTTGCTTTTCGGGCGGCGGTCAGTCTTTCGTAAAATTCCATAGGGTCAAAACTCCTTTCATAAAAGCTCGGCCGATGGTTATATTCTATCCGAAAGAATGCTTTTGCACAACCGTCTTTTGTTTGAAAATCCGCAACCTGTGGTTGCAAAGACGAAAAAACGCTTATATTTAAGAAACGGCTTTTTCGGAAGGCGTATCTTGCAGAGGTTTTCGGTTCGTGTGGATCTTACGCTGTGGGGTCTATCCGGAAGAAAAGATTTGTTGCGATGGGGTTTCATTCGTTTTATAAGAATATTTTATCCCGAAAGGCATTTGTTTTCAACCGTTTTCGGCTTGAATTTATTCAATTTTGGATTACGAAAGCAGAAAAGGGGGAAGACAGATGAATTATCCGTCGCAGGGTTCAAAAGGCTTTTCACCGTAATCAATATAGCGGAGGCGAAAATATTTGCAATCGGAACATCTTGATTCTTTCAAAAAAATCACCTTGAAAAATTGGCACAACATTATATGGCTATTTGTCATATTTGTCAAGAAAAAATATGTCATAATGGCATAGGGTGATATTATGAATAACAGACTGAAACAAATAAGAAAAGAAAAAAAGCTGACGCAGGTTGCCGTGCAAATGAAAACGGGAATAGAACAGGGGCTTTTGTCAAGATATGAAAACGGCGAACGCATGCTTACGGCGGAAACTATTTTGCGCCTTGCGGAGCTTTATGACGTCAGCATTGATTATATCCTTTGCAGAACGGATAACCCGAAAGTAAACAAATGAAGCGGGGCACAGGATAGGCGCTGATATGGTTCGAGAAAAGTTAAAAAAGGCCGCTTCCGTTTCAGGAAGCGGCCTTTGTAAAATCACAAATCAAAGGTTTTTCATAAGAAGCCATTCGCCGATGCCTTTTTTGAGAAGATCGGGAACGAGAAGAAGGGGCTTGAAGCCTTTTCTCTGGTAAAGGGCTTTTGCTCTCGGGTTGAAGTCGGAAACAGCGATGAATGCTTTATCGAAGCCCATCTGTTTGCAAACGCCGAGATAGATGTCGATAAGCTGTTCGCCGATGCCTTTGCCGCGATAGCCTTCTTTTACGCCGAGGAGGGCAAGATAGGGGAGTTCGCCGTACATACCCATCATATCATATACCATAAGGCCGACGGGTTCGCCTTTTTCGGTTTCGGCGATGATTACGTTGCCGTTTTCGAGGGGAGCATATACCCATTCACGAAGGGTTTCGGTCCCTTTGAAATAATGCTCATAAAGGGGGCTGTTATCAAAGATTTTTACATATTCATCCCATTTATCGGTGGTTCCTTTAACGAAATTAACTCTGTATTTATAATCCATCTGAGACATTTGTTTTCCCTCCAAAAGTCATTTTTAGACATATAAATTATATATCCGCGGGAATAAAATGTCAATGGGGAAGAAGATAAATTGTTGTTTATGCATTTAAAGCCTTCCCCTTGAGGGGAAGGTGTCATCGCTTTGCGATGACGGATGAGGTGTTCTTCCAACGGCCGTCGTTCTGTATAACAAACGGCGGGAGCGAGCTCCCGCCCTACACTAAATTGACAAATCCTGCAAGCTCGCTGCGTTATTGAAAACGTCGTAGGGGCGCACCTGTGTGTGCGCCCGTTAAAAAAGGATTCCCGGAGGGCAGCCTTCCCAGAGGGGAAGGGGGACCGTTGCCGTAGGCACGGTGGATGAGGGATTATTTAAGAACGCGGAGCGCTTATCGAAATTAGACAGGGTTTATCCCTCCTCAGTCGCCTTCGGCGACAGCTCCTCCTCTGAGGAGCT
>JAFUJP010000024.1 GCA_017473745.1 Oscillospiraceae bacterium | reverse complement strand
TCAAGAACGAGAGCAAAATAAACTTCCAGGACGTTGAGGACTGCCTTATCCTTGTTTCTTCCTCTTTCTCAAGCCAGACTTCATACGAGAACCAGACCAAGAAGGCAATCACAAACAAATTCATTGCCGAGGCAATGACCGATTTCCTCAAACACCAGCTCGAGGTTTATTTCATTGAAAATCCCGACGACGCGGTAAGAGTTGCGGAACAGGTGCTTATTAACAAGCGCAGCCGTGAAAACGCCGAAAAGACCCGCCAGAACCTTAAAAAGAAACTCACCGCGACCATGGATATGACAAACCGTGTTCAGAAATTCGTTGATTGCCGAACCAAGGATACAAACCGCCGCGAAATCTATATCGTGGAGGGCGATTCCGCATTGGGCGCCTGCAAACAGGGCAGGGACGCGGAATTCCAGGCGATTATGCCCGTCAGAGGAAAAATCCTTAACTGCCTTAAAGCGGATTACGAAAAAATCTTCAAAAGCGATATCATAACCGACCTTCTTAAAGTTCTGGGATGCGGCGTTGAGGTAAAAAGCAAGGCAAACAAAGAGCTTTCTTCTTTTGACCTTGATAACCTGCGCTGGAACAAAGTTGTTATCTGCACCGATGCGGACGTTGACGGTTACCAGATCAGAACCCTTATTCTTACGATGCTTTACCGCCTTACCCCGACCCTTATCGAGGAAGGATTCGTATATATTGCGGAATCTCCGCTTTATGAAATAACCTGTAAGGATGATACTTATTTTGCATACACCGAGGACGAAAAGGCGCGGATAGTTGAAAAGCTGGGCAAGGCGAAATATACCGTTCAGCGTTCAAAAGGTCTTGGTGAAAACGAACCGGATATGATGTGGCTTACCACCATGAACCCCGAAACAAGACGTCTTATAAAAGTAACGCCAAGCGAAGCGGCGGCCACCGCAGAAATGTTCGATTTGCTTTTGGGCGATAACCTTCAGGGAAGAAAAGACCATATTGCCACAAACGGATATCTCTATCTCGACGATATGGATCTTTCATAACAGCCTACCCTATCAGGGGAGGCGGAAGACGGAAGGGTGGAAAATAAAATTTCACCTTTTATAAAAAATAAAACGGGCGGATAATATCCGCCATTACAGATAATCAAAGGGAGGGCGGATTTATGATAGCAAAAATAGCTGTTGATAAGGCCGCTTTCGGCTTTGATAAACTTTTTGATTATGCCGTTCCGCCTTATCTTGAAGAAAAAATAAGAATCGGCTGTCGGGTGATGGTGCCTTTCGGCGCAGGCGGCCAAAAAAGGCAGGGAATGGTTTTCGGACTTTCCGAAAAATTTGAAGGGGATCCGAAGAAGCTGAAAAGTATCCCGTTTCTTCTTGATGAAGAACCCGTTGTTTCACAAGAACTGATGGAGCTTGCGCAGTATCTTGCGGTGCATACTTTCTGCCCGCTTTTTGAAGCGGTCAAGGCTATGCTTCCGCCGGGGCTGAATTTCAAACCGGTTTTCAGATATTTCGTAAACTGCGAATGTTCAGAAAACGAAGAGGAACAGCGCATAATAAACTGGCTCCGCAAAAAGAAAAACGGCGCCGAGGGCGCAAATATAAACAAAGCCTTCGGCTTTACCGATTCCGCTTTTATTGATTCCATGGCGGAGCGGGGTCTTCTTAAACGGGAAGAAAGCACAAAGCGCAAAATCGGCGACGAAACCACGAAGATGGTTCGTATTTCCGATAAACAGCTCGGGCTTATGGAACAGGGGAATTCACTCCTCAAAAAAACCACCCCGAAACAGGCGGAAATACTCGATTTTTTAAGCGAAGCCGGCGCCGCCTGCGTTAAAGAGATAAGTTATTTCACAGCGGCGGGCAAAGCGGTGGTCGAAGGACTTGAGAAAAAAGGCGTGCTCGAATTTTTCGAACAGGAAGCCTTCCGCCGTCCCTATAAAGACGGTATCCGCCGCATGGACCCGGAAGAAATAGTTCTTTCGGAAGAACAAAAAACGGCTTTCGAGGGCATCGCAAAGCTTTGCGACAGCGAAAAAGGCTGTTCCGCTTTGCTTTTCGGCGTTACCGGAAGCGGCAAAACTCAGGTCTTTATAAAACTTATTCAAAGGGAAATCGAAAAAGGTCATCAAGTCATTTTAATGGTGCCTGAAATTTCGCTTACCCCCCAGATGATGAATAAATTCTTCGCGTATTTCGGCGATTCCGTTGCCGTTATGCATTCCGCTCTTTCGGCGGGCGAGCGCATTGACGAATGGAAGCGCATCGCAAGCGGAAAAGCGAGAATAATCGTCGGAACCCGCTCTGCGGTGTTTGCTCCGGCAAAGGAACTCGGCCTCATCATTATGGACGAGGAACAGGAACAAAGCTATAAATCCGACCGCTCGCCGCGGTTCCATGCAAGAGAAGCCGCCGCTTTCAGAAGCAGAAAGCTCGGAATTCCGCTTCTGCTTGCTTCGGCGACGCCTTCCGTTGAAACATTTTATAAAGCGCAGAAAGGCAAAATCGCCCTTTTTGAAATGACTGAAAGATACGGCGGCGCCGAGCTTCCGGAATCGGTCATAGTCGATATGAAAAACGAAGTCCTTTCCGGCAGGACGGGTGTTTTAAGCGAAGCTCTTGCGGAAGAGATTCAATTTAATCTTGATAACAATCAGCAGTCAATCCTGCTGATGAACCGCCGCGGATATAACACCGTTGCAAGGTGTGCCGAATGCGGTACCGTAAAGGCCTGCCCGCGGTGCAATATCCCGCTTATCTATCACAGGGCAAACGGGCGGCTTATGTGCCATTACTGCGGCCACAGCGAGCCGGCAACCACAAAATGCGATGCCTGCGGCAGCGAATATGTAATGTATTCCGGCTGCGGAACACAGAAAGTCGAGGACGAAATTCAGGCACAGTTCCCCGAAGCAAGAATCCTGAGAATGGACCTTGATACCACCATGGCAAAGTTCAGTCACGATCGCCATTTCGCGGATTTTGCCGAAGGAAAATATGACATCATGGTCGGAACACAGATGGTCGCAAAAGGGCTTGACTTCCCGAACGTGACCCTCGTCGGCGTTCTTGCGGCGGATATGACCCTTTACAGCGGCGATTACCGAAGCTATGAACGAACTTTCAGCCTTCTGACCCAGGTTATCGGAAGATGCGGAAGGGCAAAGCTTTCCGGAAGGGCATATATCCAGACTTACAGCCCCGAACACAGCGTTATCGAGCGTTCCTGCGCCCAGGATTACAGAATGTTCTATGAGGATGAAATAATCAACAGAAAGGTGATGCTCTATCCGCCGTTTTGTTCCATGGGTTCCGTTCTTTTCAGCGGAACGAGCGAAAAAATGACAAGGGAAGCCGCCGCCGCTTTTTCAAAGCTTCTTGAAGAAAAGGTCGCGAAAACCGAAATACCCATAAGGATCCTTGGGCCGACCCCTTCCCACGTTGCAAAAATTGCGGATAAATGGCGCTGGAAGCTGATAATAAAATACCGCCCGGATAACGCGTTTTTTGAAACCATGGGCGAAACGCTTAAAGAATTTTCAAAAAATAAAGAATTTGTTAAAATTGAGGTCATGGCTGACCCTTATGATATAAACTGAAAAGAAAGGTGAAAAATAATGGCACTGAGAAATATAGTTAAAGACGGCGACCCCATACTCCGTAAGGTTTGCCGCCCTGTTGAAAAATTTGACGAAAAACTCTGGACCCTTCTTGACGATATGGCCGAAACCATGCATTCCGCCGACGGAGTCGGCATCGCAGGCCCGCAGGTCGGCATTATGAGAAGAGTCTGCATTGTGGATTGCTATGACGAAGACGGAGTTATCGAACTTATAAACCCGAAAATCGTTGCCACCGCCGGCGAACAGACCGGAAATGAAGGCTGCCTTTCCTTCCCGGGAAAATGGGGAACGGTTACAAGACCCCTTGCGGTAACGGTCCGCGCACAGGACAGAAACGGCGAATGGTTTGAAATAAGCGGAAGAGAGCTTAAAGCAAGAGCTTTCTGCCATGAAATCGACCACCTCAACGGCGTTTGCTTCGTTGATCTTGCGAAAGACATCAGTATCGAAAAAGGTGAGGAAGAATAATGAAGGATATGCGCATTGTCTTTATGGGAACGCCGGATTTCGCCGCCGCCATACTCAAAAGACTTATTGATACCGGAAGAAACGTCGTGGGCGTTTTTTCCCAGCCGGATAAACCCGTCGGCAGAAAACAGATAATCATGCCCACGGCGGTAAAAGCACTTGCTATGGAGCATAATATCCCTGTATATCAGCCCGCAAAGCTCCGCGACGGAACAGCCCTTGAAATTATGAAAGAGCTTGCGCCCGATCTTGTTGTCGTTGCGGCATACGGAAAAATCCTTCCGAAAGATTTGCTCGATGTTCCGCCCCTCGGCAACGTAAACGTCCATGGAAGCCTTCTTCCGAAATACCGCGGCAGCGCGCCTATCCAGTGGTCGGTCATCAACGGCGATAAAATAACCGGCATCACCACCATGTATATGGCGGAGGGTATGGATACCGGCGATATGATAATGAAGTTTGAACTCCCCATCGGTGAGGATGAAACCGCAGGCGAGCTTTTTGACAGAATGGCTGAACTGGGGGCGGAATCCATCGAAAAAACTCTCGAACTTTTCGATAAAGGCGAAGTCAAAGCCGAACCCCAGAATGAGGAAGAAGCAACCTATGCCCCCATGCTCAAAAAAGAGATGGGCGAAATAGATTATTCAAAAACCGCAGAAGAGATCCATAACCTGAGCCGCGGATTGAATCCATGGCCTATGGCATACACCTTCCTCGACGGAAAATCCATCAAGATCCATGCCGCAAAAGCCGCCGAAGGTTTTTCCGGCGAAGAGGGAACTCTTCTTGATGAGAAAAGATTTATCGTCGGATGCAAAAACGGCGCAGTTGAATTCATAACAGTACAGCCCGAGGGGAAAAATAAAATGTCCGGCGCCGATTTCATAAGGGGCAGAAGACTTGTTAAAGGAACGGCATTCGGAAAATAAAAAACGAGGTGAAACAAAATGCCCTTTTTTTACACTTTTGATATATACTACTTTATTCTGATAATTCCCGCGCTTCTTTTCGGACTTTGGGCACAAAGCCAGGTCAGCACGAATTTTCAGAAATACAGCAAAATCGGAACCATGCGAGGCATGACCGGCGCCCAGGCGGCGGAATATATCCTTAATCAGAACGGCATCTATGACGTGGAAGTGCGGCATATTGCGGGCAATCTTACGGATAATTTCAATCCGAAAAACAAAACCATAAACCTTTCGGACAGCGTTTATAACAGCACTTCCATTGCGGCTGTGGGCGTTGCCGCTCATGAAGCGGGCCACGCCGTTCAGCACGCGGTGGGATATAAACCCATAAAAATAAGAGAAATGATAATCCCCGTTACCCAGATAGGTTCCTGGCTTTATCTTCCGATAATTCTTGTTGGTTTTATCTTTTCTTCACAATATCTTGTAAACCTCGGGATCATTCTTTTTTCCACCCTTGCGGTTTTTCAGCTTGCGACCCTTCCGGTGGAATTCAACGCTTCCGACAGGGCAATAACCACCCTTGCAAACAGCGGCATCCTTTATGGCGAAGAAATAAACGGCGCAAAAAAAGTACTCAAAGCGGCGGCTCTTACCTATGTTGCGGCGCTTGTTTCCTCCCTTGCACAGCTTCTGCGCCTTGTTCTTCTTTTCGGCGGCAGAAGAAGAGATTGATATTTTTAATTTTGTCTGCAATTTGCGAAAAAAGGAGTTTTTTAACTTATGGCAAACACAAGAACACTTGCGGTAAAAGCGCTTTTGAGAGTCAACGAAGGCGGCTTTTCGAATATCGTGCTTGATGCGCTGCTTTCCGGTGCTCAGCTTGAGCACCGTGACAGGGCATTTGTTTCCGCACTGTTTTACGGTGTTCTTGAACGCCGCATAACCCTTGATAAAATTATAAAAAAATATTCTTCCAAGCCTCTCGAAAGCCTTGAACCGGCGGTGCTTGAGTGCCTTCGCATCGGGTTTTATCAGCTTATCTATATGAATTCCGTTCCGGATATGGCGGCGGCAAACGAAACTGTCGAAGCAGTAAAACGGCTCGGTTTTGCAAAGGCCTCGGGCTTTGTGAACGGCATTATGCGCTCTTTCATACGCGACGGCAAAAAGTTCGATTTTTCCCGTCTTGATAAAATCGGACGCCTTTCAGCCGAATATTCCGCGCCGATCTGGCTTTGCAAAAAGTGGTGCAATGAATACGGCGATGAAAAAACCGAAGCGGCGCTTGCGGCTTCTCTCGGTTCAGTGCCGATTTTTGCAAGGGTGAACACCACAAAAACCACAGCCGAAGAACTTCTGAGCACCCTTGCGCAGGAAAACGTCACCGCGGTGCTCATTGAAGAAATCGAAGGCGCGGTAAAGATAAATTCCGTTGCACCCCAAGGAACAAAGGCATATAAAAAAGGCCTTTTCCACGTTCAGGATATTTCGAGCCAGCTTTGCGCAAAGGCGGTCGGTGCTCAAAAAGTCGAGCGGGTGCTCGATGTGTGCTCGGCCCCGGGCGGCAAGACTTTCACCATCGCCCAGCTTATGGAAAACGAAGGCGAAATCGTCGCCTGCGACCTTCATCCGAAGCGCGCGGGTCTTGTCAAAAACGGTGCGGAACGCCTTGGGCTTGATATCATAAAAGCGATGGCGAATGATGCCACCGTATATAATGAAAAAATGGGATTTTTCGACAGGGTGCTCTGCGACGTTCCCTGTTCGGGATTGGGCGTTATCCGCCGCAAGCCCGAAATACGTTTCAAAGACCCGGGCGAAATTTCCGCTCTTCCGAAGATACAGTACAAAATCGCTTCCACCACCGCGAAATATCTTAAAGACGGCGGAACGATGATTTATTCCACCTGCACCCTTTCAAAAGAAGAAAACGAGCAGGTTGTAAAACGCCTTATCGAAGAGGACGGGCTTCTTCCGGAAAAACTTCCGGAAGAACTGCTTAAATATTCAAAAGACGGTTTTTCCGTCACCCTTTTGCCGGGAGAAATCAATTCCGACGGCTTCTATTTTGCAAAACTCAGGAAAGAAGTGAAATGATGAAGGATCTGCGTTCTCTTACATACGAAGAACTTTGCGAAGAGATCAAAGCCATGGGCCAGCCCGCTTTCCGCGCAAAACAGATCTATTCATGGCTTCACGAAAAGCGTGTGCGGGATTATTCCGAAATGACGAATCTTCCCGGGGCGCTGCGCGAAAAGCTTGCTTCTGAATATGCACTTGCGAAGGTTTCCATCGAACGCAGACTTGTTTCAAAAATCGACGGAACGGTAAAATATCTTTTTTGCCTTGAGGACGGCGAGCACGTCGAGGGCGTTCGCATGGCGTATAAACGCGGAGGAAGCCTTTGCATCTCCACCCAGTGCGGATGCAGAATGGGATGCACTTTTTGCGCTTCGACCCTTACGGGGCTTTGCAGAAACCTCACTCCTTCCGAAATGTTAAGCGAGGTTTATCTTGCGGCGCAGGATGCGGAAGAGCACGGCGAAAAAATCGCTTCACTTGTTCTTATGGGCATTGGCGAACCGCTGGATAACTTTGACAACGTGATGGATTTCCTCACAATTCTTACATCTGATAACGGCTTCAACCTCGGAATGCGGCATATCTCGCTTTCCACCTGCGGCCTTGTTGATAAAATTTATAAGCTTGCGGAAAAAAAGCTTCAGCTCACGCTTTCGGTTTCGCTTCATGCGCCGAACGACGAGATTCGCAGAAGAACAATGCCCGTTGCGAAGCGCTGGCCCATTGATGAACTTATCAAAGCCTGCCGGGATTATTTTGATATCACCGGCCGCAGAATTTCCTTTGAATATGCGCTTATAGATGGGGTAAACGACCGGCCGGAACACGCAAAGGAACTTATAAAGCTTCTCAAAGGTATGGGTGCCCATGTTAACCTTATTCCTGTCAATAAAGTCAACGAAACCGGATATAAACGAGGAAAAAGGGAATCCGTCGAGGCTTTTTGCAAGCTTCTCAATGATAACGGCCAGAACGCGACCATACGCCGCGAACTGGGCAGCGATATCAACGCCGCCTGCGGTCAGCTTCGCAGAAGCACCATAAAAACCGAAGCCGGCGGAACTCTTTCGGAATAAAATTTGACATATAAAGAAATAAGATATACAATAATCTAATAATCAGCTTTTTTGAAAGGGGGGCAAAAGTTTTGTATCACGTTACAGAATACATCAAAATGGCGGGCAGTATCCGCAAAGAAAAGTACAAAACGCCCGAACCCCCGAACGAAGTTGCCCGGCTTGTGGTCAAAGGCTTTGATAATTGGCGCATAGGCAGGGCATGGAACTATTGGTTCCATAATTTCAAAGGAATCGCAAAAAGGGGTGAAAAATGATATGCTGAAAGCTTTTGGAAAAACCGATACCGGAAACGTCCGCGAAACGAACCAGGATGATTTTAACTGCGGCGTACTCGGCGAAAATGCCGTTTTTGCGGTGGTCTGTGACGGAATGGGCGGCGAAAAGGGCGGCAATATTGCAAGCCGCACAGCCTGTGATATCGTTACCGACAGCGTAACCGCCGCTTACGGAAGCGGCTTCGGCGATAACTCCATAAGAGGAATACTCCAGACAGCGGTCACTGCGGCGAACGTTTCGGTTTTCGACCGTTCCCAGCGGGATCCGGGTCTCCGTGGCATGGGAACCACCATTGTTGCCGCGATAGTCTGCGACGGCATGGCTCATATTGTCCATGCAGGTGACAGCCGTGCATATCATGTCACCGAAAACGGGATCGAACAGGTCACAAAGGATCATTCCGTAGTCCAGCTTCTTGTGGATAGGGGCGAGATAACCGCCGATGAAGCAAGGTTCCACCCCAAAAAGCATTTTATAACAAGGGCTTTGGGCGTTATGTCCATAATCGACCTTGATTACTGCGAATTCCCCATAAATGAGGGCGAAGCCATCATCGTTTGCACAGACGGACTTTCGAACTATTTTTCCAATAACGAGCTTTTTGAAATGGTAAAATCCGCCGGATACTCGAAATGTGCGGATAAGCTCATAACAGCGGCTAAAAAGGCCGGCGGAGCAGACAATATAACCGTCGTCTGCATCACAAGATAATCCGGGAGGTTCCTGATGGACAGATATATAGGTAAAAAACTGGACGGCCGCTATGAGATAAAAGAAATTATCGGCGTGGGCGGCATGGCCAATGTATATAAAGCTTATGACAGCATCGACGACAGGGTCGTTGCCGTAAAAATTCTCCGCGATGAGCATATGGGGAACGACGAGCTTCTTCGCCGCTTCCGCAACGAATCAAAAGCCATCGCGGTGCTTTCGCATCCGAATATAGTAAAAGTTTATGACGTCAGCTTCAACGAAGATATTCAGTATATCGTAATGGAGCATATCGACGGCATAACCCTTAAAGAATATATCGAACAGCAAAAGGTCCTTCGCTGGAAAGAGGCTGTTCATTTCACCGTGCAGATCCTGCGCGCACTTCAGCACGCCCATGATAAAGGCATAGTCCACCGCGACATCAAGCCTCAGAACATCATGCTTCTTGAAGACGGGACCATCAAGGTCGCCGACTTCGGCATTGCACGTTTTGCAAGGGCAAGCCAGCATACCGTTACCGATAAGGCCATCGGCTCCGTTCATTATATCAGCCCGGAGCAGGCAAAGGGCGAAGTCACCGATGAAAAAAGCGATATTTATTCCATCGGCGTTATGCTTTATGAAATGACCACAGGAAAGCTGCCCTTTGATGCGGAAAGCTCCGTTTCCGTTGCTCTTAAACAGATTCAGAGCCAGGCAAAGCGCCCGAGAGTTATAAACCCGGATATCCCCGAAGGGCTTGAGGATATAACCATCCGCGCCATGCAAAAGGATCCCGCAAGGCGTTATCAATCCGCTGCGGAAATGCTTCGGGATATCGACGAATTCAAGCATGATCCTTCTATCAGCTTTGAATATAAATACAGCGAACCCGAAACAGAAAAAATCAGCAAAGAGGTAAGCAATACCAAGAAAAAGACCAAGAAGATCAAGGATGAACAGGTGCGCAACGCACCGGTAGTGCCGGTTCTTATGGGTATTACCATCGCGTTTATTATAGTTGCGATTATCTTCGTTATCGGAATCATGGCGATGGTCCGCCCTTTTGAGGAAGTCCCCGATACAACCGCGCCGGAGCTTATCGGAATGGACATTAACGAAGCTATGAAAAAATACTCCGGCTTTGATATTATTGTGGAATCCTCTTCATTCCATGACCAGTATGAGAAAGATATAATTTATGACCAATCCGTAAATGCGGGAATGACCGTTAAAGAGGGCGCGACAATAAAAGTCAAAATCTCCAGCGGCATCCAGTATTTCAGCCTTTCGGATTATCAGAATTTTGAGGAAAATCAGGTTTATAAAATTCTTACGGATAACGAAATCGAATTTTATACCATAACCGAATATAACGATACCATTCCGGAAGGATACGTTATCAAAACCGAACCCGGCGCTGATACCCAGGTCGATACCGGAACAGTCGTTATAATTTACGTAAGCATGGGTGCCGAAACAAGCTATACAACCGTTCCCAAAGTTGTGGGCTATAAGCTCGAGGATGCAAAAATGCTTCTCAATGCCGCGGGGATCCGCATCGGAAACGTAACAAGGGTAGATACCGACGGCCAGAGCACAGAAGTTCTCAGCCAGAGCCTTCCCGATGGTTCAACGGTTGAAAACGGCGCAACCATAGATCTTGTCATAGTGACAGAAAAAGAAAGCAGCGAAACCAGCATAGAACTTCTTATCCCGCTGCCAAATGTTTCAGTCGAGGTTACCATGAGCGCCGCCCTTAACGGCGTTACGGTTATAAGCGAACAGCTTATCCCGACCGAAAAAGACGGATACTGGAATATAAACGTTCTCGGCGAAGGAATAGGAACTTTGAGTATCTATTATGACGGCCTGCTTTATAGGGCGTATTCCGTAAACTTCGGCGAACGCACCACCATGATGATCGCGGATAATTCCGACGATTTCGGAGGCTAAAAAGTTTTGAAAGAACGAAAACAAAAAAACGAAACCGATTTTGAAATCGAAGAAAAAGACCTTCCCAAAGCGGAAGGTCTTATTATAAAAGCCACCGGCGGATTTTATTATGTCCGCAGCGGCGAAATAACCTATGAATGTAGGGCAAGGGGTGTTTTCAGAAAGCGCGAAACTTCACCGCTGGTCGGCGACAGGGTGACTATTTCCGTTTTGCCGAAAGAAAAAGGATATATTCACGCCATTCACGAAAGAAAAAATTCCCTTGTGCGCCCGTCTTTAGCGAACCTCGATCAGCTTGTGATGGTGGTTTCCGTTGCGGAACCTGCGCCGAACATCCTTGTTATGGATAAGCTTATTGCCGTTGCGGAACAGCAAGGCGTGGAACCGGTTATAGTTTTCACCAAAACGGATCTTGCGGATTCGGAACCTTATGCGGAAATTTACCGCAAGGCGGGTTTTCGTGTTTATGAAGTCTGCGCACTCGAGCACGAAGGCACCGATGAAGTATATGATATGCTCAAAGGACGCATAAGCGCTTTTTGCGGCAACTCCGGCGCGGGTAAATCGAGCCTGCTCAACGATATTTTTCCGGAACTTTCGCTTTCCACCGCGGAAATCAGCAAGAAACTCGGCCGCGGACGCCATACCACACGCCATACCGAACTTTTTGAACTTGAAACCGGCGGCTGGGTTGCGGATACCCCCGGTTTTTCCGCCATTGAGATGGAAAGAGTCGGTATAATCCGCAAAGGCGAGCTTCAGTACTGCTTCCGCGAATTTGAACCTTATCTTCTCAAATGCAGGTTCACCGGGTGCAGCCACGTTTCCGAAAAGGGATGTGCCGTGCTCGAAGCGGTCAAAGAGGGCGTTATCCCCGAAAGCCGCCATAAAAGCTATTGCATTATGTATGAAGAAGCAAAACAGATAAAAGAATGGGAACTTGATAAAGAAAATGTCTGATAAACAGGAAGAAAAATTTCGCCGGATGACCGAAGCGCCCGTTGGCGGGCTTATTGCAAAGCTTGCGGTGCCCTGCGTTATAAGTATGCTCGTAACTTCGTTTTATAATAT
The DNA here is from genome assembly GCA_017473745.1 of Oscillospiraceae bacterium. Classification (GTDB taxonomy): domain Bacteria; phylum Bacillota; class Clostridia; order Oscillospirales; family Ruminococcaceae; genus UMGS1668. The sequence continues at coordinate 1,350 of JAFUJP010000024.1, read as the reverse complement.
GGCCGATACTTTTTTTGTCGGACTGCTTAAAAGCAATTCCGCAACCGGCGCCGTCGGCGTTGTTTTTTCGATGATGGCCATAATACAGGCCGTGGGATTCTTTTTCGGCCACGGAAGCGGAAACTACATATCCCGCGAGCTCGGTAAAAAGAATTACGATGAAGCGGAAAAAATGGCCGCAACGGGATTTTTTTCTGCCCTTGCGGCGGGAACGCTTATATTCGTTTTAGGCGAAATATTTCTTGAAGAGCTTGCCTATATTCTCGGTTCGACCGAAACGATTTTGCCCTATACCATGGATTATCTCAGGGCGGTGCTCATCGGCGCACCATGGATGACGGCTTCGCTCGTGCTCAATAACCAGCTTCGTTTTCAAGGCAGCGCGACCTATGGCATGGTGGGTATAACCTGCGGCGCTGTGCTCAATATCGCCCTTGACCCTTTGCTTATTTTTACCTTCGATATGGGAATTGCCGGGGCGGGCTATGCAACTTCAATAAGCCAGTTCGTAAGCTTTTGCGTTCTTCTTATGGGAACCATGAAAAGCGGAAACATAAAAATCCGCTTTTCGGATATGCAGTTCAAATGGAGCTATTACAAAGATATCATTTCCGGCGGATTTCCTTCCCTTGCAAGACAGGGACTCGGTTCCGTCGCTACTATATCGCTTAACCATGCGGCGGGGCCTTTCGGCGACGCAGTGATTGCCGCCATGGGCGTTGTTCAGCGCATAGCGATGTTCGGTGCTTCCGCAATGATCGGCTTCGGGCAGGGCTTCCAGCCTTTCTGCGGATTCAACTACGGAGCGGGACTTTATAAAAGAGTCAAGGAGGGCTTTTGGTTCTGCGTAAAAACCTCCGCGGGGATACTTCTCGGTATCGCCGCGCTGGGCTTTATATTTGCGCCGGAACTCATTGCGCTTTTCCGCGATGACCCGGAAGTTATCGAAATCGGCACCCTTGCGCTTCGCCTTCAGTGTATAACATTTGTATGTCACAGCTGGATAGTGCTCAGCAATATGATGACCCAGGTTATCGGAAGGGCTGTTCCGGCAACTTTTCTTGCTTCCGCAAGGCAGGGGCTTTTCTTTATTCCGGCGGTGCTTCTTGTAATCTGTTATTTCTTCTTTGACAAGAAACATTTGCGGTGCCCTCATTGCGGTGCTTTTACAAATCTGGATAGGTTACTATATGCCAAAAAGCATACTTATCACTGTCATGGATGCGGCGAGATTCTCCATATCAGATGAAAGGTAGTGTGCCGATGAAAAAGAGAAAATGGCTGATTGTCGCAGTTGTCCTGCTTGCACTGTTCGTGCTGAGCGGAGCACCACACTTTCTTAGCATGATG
>JAFUJP010000186.1 GCA_017473745.1 Oscillospiraceae bacterium | reverse complement strand
CCGCAAACCCTGTCAAATTTTGATATGCGCTCCGCGTTCTTGAATTGCGGAACGGTCAATACCGTTCCCTACATTTGATTAAACGATAACAGCAAACTGAACAGGGTTTGCCCTCATCCGTCTTTCGCCTTCGGCGAAATCCACCTTCCCCGGGGGGAAGGCTTTAAACGCTCCGCGAAAGGGAACGGTCAGCTAAAGCATATCTTCCACCAGCCAAATCAAAGATTTGGGGTGTCAGATAAATACCGTTCCCTACGTTTACAAATTATTGCTTTTTTGATGTGGGACGTTTAACGGGTCACGCCGTTTTTTTAATTCAGTCGCAAACATAAAGCCCGAAAAGGGCAAGGGTGCCGTTGCCGTCATATTCCATTCCGGCGGATTCGGCAAGCTTTCTTGCGTGGATGCAGAAAGCGGAAATGCAGGAAAACTGAAGGTCGGGGTATTTGCAGGGTGCGCCTTCGGTTATGGCGCAGGGATTGCAGAGGGAACAGCCGCTTGAGCCAATCATAAAACCCGGGTGCCCCTCCTCACGAAGGCGCTTTTCAAAGCGAAGGCCGGCGGCGTTATGCTGTCCCTTGGCCTTTTTTACTGCTTCACCGTCTTTATAATTTGCGATGGGCCAGATGCTTTGAAGAACGATGGCGTGTTTGTGTTCAAGAACGCGGTTTTTCATGGCTTCGGGGCTTCCGCAATCCGGCGGGCAGGAATAGTTTACGGCGTATTTTCCGCAGAGGTTTTCTGCGCAGTATGGGCGGAAAGCTTCGTCAAAAACGATTTCTGCGGTGTCGATAACAGCCGCATTGGTGAAGCCTTCCTCCTCGGCAAGTTTTACAAGCATTTCATCGGTCATGGCAAAAAACTCCTTTTTTGATATTTCTGATTTTATTGTAACTTTAAATTTTTGTTTTGTCCATATCGGTAATTGCTGTTTCGATAATTCACAAAATTTTAATTGCCTTAAATATAGTAGTATGTTATAATATATTGTCAAAATGGAAAATTGTGCAAAAAAGAAGGTGAAGCCGCTTGCGGATAATCGGGATCGACCCGGGCTATGCCATTGTGGGTGTCGGGGTCGTTGACTATGTAAAAAACAAGTTCTATCCGGTGAAATTCGGCGCGGTGGATACCCCTGCGGGAACTCCTTTTGAAGAAAGGCTCCGCACAATTTATGACACGGTTAAAGAGGTCATCGCGGAAACAAAGCCCGAATGCATGAGCATCGAGCGCCTTTATTTCAACAGCAACCAGAAAACCGCCATCGACGTTGCGGAAGCAAGGGGCGTAATCCTTCTTGCGGCGATTCAGGCGGGGATACCGATTTATGAATATACCCCGCTTCAGATAAAGCAGTCCCTTGTGGGCTACGGCAGGGCGGAAAAACACCAGGTGCAGATAATGGTGCGCGATACCCTTCGGCTTGAAGCTATCCCAAAGCCGGATGACACCGCCGACGCATTGGCGGCAGCAATATGCCACGGATACAGCAACGGTTCGCGCCTTTCAAAGGCGATAAAAGAGATATAAAACAAACAGTTTCGCATTGTTTACCGTAGGGACCGTCGTCCTCGACGGTCCGCAAAAAATTGCGAGGTCATAAAGAAAGGTTATACCTATGATATACAGCCTTAACGGAAAAATTTCACATATTGAGGAAGGCTTTTTCGTCGTGGAATGCGGCGGAGTCGGCTATCTCTGTAAAGCTTCCGCAACGACGATTTCATGCCTTCCCCCAAGCGGAAACGAAGTTTTCGTCTATACCACAATGACATATAATCAGGAAACCGGAACAGATCTTTACGGTTTTTATGACCGTGCGGAGCAGGATTGCTTCCGTATGCTTACGGGGATTTCGGGCATCGGCCCGAAGGCTGCCCTTGCGGTTCTTTCGGAATTCACCCCGGATTCCTTTGCCCTTGCGGTTGCCTCCGGCGATGCAAAAGCCATCACAAGAGCAAAGGGCATCGGCCCCAAAGCGGCCCAGAGAATAATCCTTGAACTTCGGGATAAGATTTCCAACGATTCCGTTTCCAAAGGTTTTTCTTCCGCTCCGGCGATTTCCGTGGGCAGAATCGGAGGAAATGCGGGCGAAGCCATCGCCGCCATGCAAAGCCTCGGCTATACCAATTCCGAAGCGGCGGCCGTTATCGGCAAGCTTGACCCGAATCTGCCCGTTGATGAGATGATAAAGGCGGCGCTCAAAGCCATCGCCATGAAGAGATAAGGAGTGATTTTTGATGCTTTCCAACCAGATGGATTTTGAAAACAGAATAGTCGCTCCAGAAATGGAGGAAATGGACAGGGAAAACGAGCTTTCCCTCCGCCCCAAAACTCTTGATGAATATATCGGACAGACAAAGGCGAAAGAGAATATGGCTGTTTATATCGAAGCGGCAAAACGCCGCGGCGAAGCCCTTGACCATGTTCTTCTTTATGGCCCTCCCGGCCTTGGAAAAACCACCCTTTCCGAAATCATCGCCAACGAAATGGGCGTAAGCTTCCGCATCACAAGCGGCCCTGCCATCGAAAGACCCGGCGACCTTGCGGCGCTTTTAACGAATCTTAACGAAAACGATATACTTTTCATCGACGAAATTCATAGAATGAACAGAAGCGTTGAAGAGGTGCTCTATCCCGCAATGGAGGACTATGCCCTTGATATAATCGTGGGCAAGGGCCCTTCCGCAAGGAGCATCCGCGTTGACCTTCCGCATTTTACCCTTGTGGGTGCGACAACAAGGGCGGGCCAGCTTTCCGCACCGCTTCGCGACAGATTCGGTGTTGTTGCAAGGCTCGAGCTTTATACCCCGGCGGAACTTTGCAAAATAGTCGAGCGAAGCGCAGGAATCCTCGGCATTGAAGTTGAGCACGAAGGCGCCATGGAACTTGCAAGAAGAAGCCGCGGAACGCCCCGAATTGCAAACCGCTTTCTTAAACGTGTGCGCGATTTTGCCGAGGTTATCGGCAACGGCGTTATCACGAAGGATATCGCGGCGGAAGCTCTTTCACGCCTCGAGGTCGATGAGCTTGGTCTTGATGCCATCGACCGCAGAATACTTATGATGATGATAAAAAACTATAACGGCGGCCCGGTCGGGCTTGAAACCCTTGCTGCGGCCAGCGGCGAAGAAGCCGTTACCATCGAGGACGTTTATGAACCCTATCTTATGCAGATAGGCTTCCTTACAAGAACGCCGCGCGGGCGCTGTGCAACGGCCCTTGCTTACGAGCATCTGGGCATTATGATGCCGGAACAGCCCTGCGGCGAATGCGAACAAATGAGAATTGGAGAATGATTTGATGGGAAGAATTTTCGGAACAGACGGCGTGCGCGGAATAGCAAACGAAAAGCTTGACGTTGAACTTGCCATTGCCATATCCCGCGCCGCGGGAATGATTATAAAAGCGGAAAAAACCGAAAAACCTGAGGTCATAGTCGGGCGCGATACCCGACTTTCCGGAACTATGCTCGAAGCCGCCGTTGCGGCAGGGCTTTCTTCCGTTGGGTGTGACGTCGAGCTTCTCGGCATAGTGCCCACCCCGGCGGTGGCGTATCTTGTGAAGGAGCTTGGCGCCGCGGGCGGCGTTATGATTACCGCAAGCCACAACCCCTATCAGTATAACGGAATCAAGTATTTCGGTTCCACCGGTTTCAAGCTTACCGATGAACAGGAAAACCGCATCGAGGGAATAGTTCTTGACGGAAAGGAACCCATTGAACTTGCGAAAACGGGTGAGATAGGAACCATCAGGCAAAATCACGAAGCAGTCGATCTTTATATTGAACATATTGCGGGAACGGTGGGCGATCTTTCGGGAATAAAAATTGCCGTTGACTGTGCCAACGGCGCTTCTTATGCCACCGCAAAAAAGATTTTCGCAAAAGTGAAAGCCGATGCAACCTTCCTTAACTGTGAACCGGACGGCACAAACGTAAACCGCGAATGCGGTTCGCTTTTTACGGCGGGACTTGGCAGATACGTCAAAGAAAACGGATTTGACATCGGCGTTGCATTTGACGGTGATGCGGACCGCTGTCTTGCGGTTGACGAAAACGGCGAACTTATCGACGGCGATATGTTCATGGCCATTCTTGCCAGGAGATTCCACGAAGAGGGAAGGCTTAATAAAAACATATTCATACCCACAATAATGAGCAATATGGGCCTTTTCAAATTTGCCGAAAAATACGGTATGAGCTGCTATCCGACCAAAGTCGGCGACAGATATGTCCTCGAATCCCTTCTGAAGCTCGGGGCTTCGCTCGGCGGTGAACAGAGCGGGCATATCATAATCCCCGAATATATGACCACCGGCGACGGCGAACTTGCCGCACTTATGCTTATCGAAAGCATGAAGCTTTCGGGCGAAAAAGCTTCGGAATTCAAAAAAGTCATGACCGTTTATCCGCAGGTTATGGTGAACATCGAAGCCACCCCGGAAATGAAAGAAAAACTCAATGATGCTGAAGTAAAAAGCTATCTTGATATCGAAAGCAGCCGTCTTGAAGGCGACGGAAGAATCCTCGTTCGCCCTTCGGGCACCGAACCGCTTATCCGAATCATGATCGAGGGCAAGGATAGGGATAAAATCAATGCCCTTGTTCTTGAATGTGCCGAAACACTTAAAAATCTTTTAAGATGAGGTTTTTGAAATGAGATATACAAAGGATTGGAAAGATTACGAACTTCTGGATTGTTCCGAAGGCGAAAGGCTTGAACGCTGGGGCAAGGTCATTCTGATAAGACCCGACCCCCAGGTTATCTGGAACACCCCGAAAGAGCACCCCCTGTGGAAACATGCGGACGCAAGATACGTCCGATCTTCCGCCGGCGGAGGCCACTGGGAATACCGCAGGGAGCTTCCGGAATTCTGGAAGATAAATTATAAAGACCTTACCTTCAAAATCAGCCCCACCGGCTTCAAGCACACCGGGCTTTTTCCGGAGCAGGCCGTAAACTGGGATATGATGCGTGAGAAGATAAAAGCGGCAAAGGAAGAAGGCAGGGAAGTCCGCGTTCTCAACCTTTTTGCATATACCGGCGGTGCGACCCTTGCGGCGGCTTCCGCGGGCGCTTCGGTCTGCCACGTTGACGCGGCAAAGGGCATGGTTCACTGGGCGAGGGAAAACTCCGAGCTTTCCGGACTTGATGAAAAGCCCGTTCGCTGGATAATCGACGACTGCAAAAAGTTTGTTGAAAGAGAAATCCGCCGCGGAAACAAATATGACGCGGTCATTCTCGATCCCCCTTCTTACGGAAGAGGCCCGGGCGGCGAAGTCTGGAAGCTCGAGGAACATATCTACGAGCTTATCGAAATTATTACCGGCGTTCTTACCGAAGAACCGCTTTTCATACTGCTTAATTCCTATACCACAGGGCTTTCCGCCTCCACCATGGCATACGTTCTCGGTGCTAATATGAAGAAATTCGGCGGCAAGGTTTCTGCGGAAGAAATCGGTCTTCCCGTAACCGCCAGCGGAATGGTGCTCCCCTGCGGCTCTTCCGCAATCTGGATGAAAGAATAAATTTTGCGATGCAGCGGAACGTCGGAGACGACGTTCCCTACAGTAAAACAGGCGAAACCAATAAATGCACCGTAGGGAACGCTGTCCTCAGCGTTCCGAAAAAATAAAATTTAGGGGGAATATAAAGATGAAAGACCCTAAAATTTATCTCGAGCGGGATTTTTTGCTCCATGCGGATATGCTCAACGCCCTGCTCGATGAAAAGACAGAAACGCTCTATTCCGAAGAGGACGGCGTTATGCTTAAATTCGGCGGACACGGCCCTTATGCAATAACCGCCGCCAATGCCGAAGCTATGACAAAAATGGCAAAGCTCATCGAAAAAGAACACTTCGCCGCCGTTGTAAGACCGTTTAAATTCCTGCCGGAATTTTTTGCGGTAAAAGGCAGATGCGGAACAATGCCCTGTTATCAGGCTTCATATCGGTCGAAGGAACCTGTTCCGGAACCGGAAGTTCCCGGAATTGAAATAAGGCCGCTTTCCGAAGAACATATCCCTTTTGTTATGAAGGAATATGAGGACGACGAGGAATACATCACTTTTTGCGTAAAAAACGGTATGCTCGGCGCTTTTGATGAAAACGGAAACTGCGCCGGATTCATCGGAACCCACGGCGAAGGTTCCATGGGGCTTCTTAAAGTTTTGCCGGAATACCGCCGCAGAGGTATCGGAATCGCCCTTGAAGCAAGAATGCTTAACAAAAAGCTTCGGGAAGGCAAAATCCCCCATGACCATGTTGTGGTCGGAAATGAAAAATCCATGGCGCTGCAACGCAAAATCGGCATGGGAATAGCCGATAATATGGTTACATGGGTTTTTAACGATTGGGAATAATTTATACGCCCCTTGTCAAAGGGGAGAGGACCGCATTGCCGTATGGCGATGGCGAGAGGATTCATAAAAACCTCTGCCGTTTCCTTGCGGAAATGCCACCTCCCTTTAGGCAAGGGAGGCATAAAATGATAAAAAGGATTTAAAATGGCAAAGAAGAAAAATTTTATCGAAGCAAACAGAATAAGCTTCAGCTATCCAAGCTACGACGGGGTTATTCCGCCGCTGGTTCTTGACGGAGTCAGCATATCCATTTCCGAAGGGGAGTTTATGGCCGTTCTCGGGCATAACGGTTCGGGAAAATCGACCCTTGCGAAGCATTTCAACGCGATCCTCATCCCGACGGAGGGCGGAGTTTCCGTAAACGGCATAAACACCGCCGAAGAAGCAAAGCTTTTTGAAATTCGCCAGGAAGTCGGCATGGTTTTCCAGAATCCGGATAACCAGATAGTTGCCACCATAATTGAAGAGGACGTTGCCTTCGCGCTTGAAAACCTCGGAGTTCCGCCGGAAGAAATCAGAGAAAGGGTTGACGATGCCCTTAAAAAAGTCGATATGTATGAATATCGGCTTCATTCCCCGAGCCAGCTTTCCGGCGGGCAGAAACAGCGCATAGCCATTGCGGGCATCATTGCAATGCGCCCGAAATGCGTCGTTCTCGATGAACCTACCGCAATGCTTGACCCCAAGGGACGCCGCGAGGTTATGAAGACCATAAAGCAGCTTAACGAGGAACTCGGCATAACCGTTGTCATAATTACGCATTATATGGACGAGGCGGCCATGTGCAACCGCGTTGCCGTTGTTGATGATGGCAGGGTTATTATGGATTCCACACCGAGAGAGGTTTTCGGAAAGGTGGATGCCATCAAGGAACGCGGGCTTGACGTTCCGCAGGTGACGGAACTTTGCCACGAACTGAAAAAAGAGGGCTTCGACCTGCCGGCCTGCGTGCTCAGCGAAGAAGAATGTGTTGCCGCGCTGGAATCTCTTTTGAAAGGCGGTGCTCAGAATGGCTGAAAATATCATTAAAACCGAAGGCCTTCGCTATGTTTATTCCGAAGGAACCCCTTACGAGCACGTTGCCCTTGATAATGTGAACATCGAGATCGAAAAAGGTTCTTTCGTGGGCCTTATCGGCCATACCGGAAGCGGAAAATCCACCCTCATCCAGCATCTTAACGGGCTTTTGAAGCCCACCGCCGGCAAAATTTTTATCGGAGGGGAAGACCTTTGGGCCAACCCGAAAGATATAAGAAAATTCCGCTTCAAAGTGGGGCTTGTTTTTCAATACCCCGAGCACCAGCTTTTTGAGGAAACCGTTTATAAAGATATCGCTTTCGGCCCGAAGAATATGGGGCTTTCCGAAAACGATATAAACAGAAGCGTCCGCGAAGCGGCAAAGCTTACCGGACTTACGGAAGAATACCTCGAAAAATCGCCCTTTGAACTTTCCGGCGGCGAAAAAAGAAGGGTCGCCATTGCGGGCGTGCTCGCAATGAAGCCCGAGGTGCTCATATTGGACGAACCCACCGCGGTCCTTGACCCGAAGGGCCGGGAATTCATTCTTTCGGAGATAAAAAACTATCACGAAACTACCGGCGCGACGGTCATTCTCGTTTCTCACAGCATGGAGGACGTTGCGCGTTTTGCAAGCCACGTGCTCATCATGAACCACTCGAAAGTCGCCATGTTCGGCGAAACGAGAGAGGTTTTCAAACGCGTCGATGAACTTTGCGAAATCGGCCTTGAAGTGCCGCAGATAAGCCGCGTTTTTGCAAAACTCCGCGAAAAGGGATATGAAGTTCCCGAAAGCGTGCTCACCGTTGATGAGGCAAAAGAAGCGATGCTCAAACTCCTTAAAAAAGGAGGCGAAGCCGATGCTTAAAGATATCACTTTCGGCCAGTATTTCCCAGGGGATTCGGTGATCCACAAACTTGACCCGAGAATGAAGCTCATTCTCGTTATCGCATATATCATTATGCTTTTCGTGGCGGACGGATTGCTTCCGCTTCTTGTGGGAGCGGGCATGGTCGTGCTTTTCTATGCGCTTTCAAAGCTTCCCTGGAAGCTTATTATCAAATGCATAAAGCCCATTTTGCCCATTGTGATTTTTACTGCGGTGCTCAATATTTTCTTTGTTGAAGGCGACCCGATTTTTGAATGGGGATTTATCTCGATTTCGGGGAAGGGCGTGCTCACCGCGGTGCTCATGTGCATCCGCATAATCTGCCTTATTGCCGGAAGCAGCCTTCTGACCTATACCACAACGCCCATTGCCCTTACGGACGGCCTTGAAAGGCTTATGAAGCCGCTTCAGAAAATAAAAGTTCCGGTGCATGAACTTTCGATGATGATGACCATTGCGCTGCGTTTTATCCCGACCCTTATTGATGAAACCCAGAAAATCATGTCCGCTCAAAAAGCAAGGGGCGCGGATATGGAATCCGGCAATATTATCCAGCGCGCAAAGGCGCTTATCCCTATTCTTATCCCGCTTTTCGTTTCTGCATTCAGAAGGGCGGATGAGCTTGCCCTTGCCATGGAATGCCGCTGTTACCACGGCGGCGAAGGCAGAACCCGCATGAAGCAGCTTAAACTCACCGCAAAAGATTGGATTGCGGCGCTTGTTGTTGCGGGCGGATTCGCCGCGGTTATCCTTATCAATATCTACGGCCCGGGGGTGTTCAGGCTTTGAGAAATCTTCTTCTGACCATTTCATATAAGGGCACAGGCTACCACGGTTTTCAGGTGCAGAAAAACGCCGTTACCGTTTGCGAAATCCTTCAGGACGCCATGCAGGTGCTTTTTCAGGGCGAACGCCCGGATGTTAAGGGCTGTTCCAGAACGGATGCGGGCGTTCATGCCAATATGTTCTGCGTAAGCTTCAGAACGGAAAGCGACTATACCTGCGAGCATATCCGAAGAAGCCTTGACGCCATTCTGCCCGATGATATTGCGGCGGTGGACTGTGAAGAGGTTTCGGATGACTTCCACGCGCGCTATTCCTGCAAAGGCAAACGCTATGTCTATAAAATCTGGAACGCGCCTTATATGAGCCCTTTCTGGCAGGGGCTTGCGCTCCATTACCCGAAGCCCATTGACGAAAATTTTCTTGATGCGGTTTGCACCGATTTTATCGGAACTTATGATTTTTCGGCATTTTCCGGAGCAAAAAACGAGCAGGAAGACTGTACGAGAACGGTTTTTGACTGCCAGATGGAACGAGAAGGCGACCTTGTGACTTTTTCGGTCACCGGCGACGGTTTTCTTTATAATATGGTGCGCATTATGGTGGGCACATTGCTCGAGGTGAACGAGGGCAAAATCGACCCGGATGAAATTTTGGATATCATAGAATCCAAAGACCGCACCCGGGCCGGAAGAACCGCAAAGCCCGAGGGACTTTATCTTGACTACGTTATTTATGATGAAGAGGAATGACATAATGGAAGGATTTATAACAACCAAACTTCCGAAAAACGATACTGCCGTTGCCCTTGGGGTATTTGACGGTGTTCACAGAGGGCACCGCGAAGTTTTGCGCCGTGCGGTTTGCTCCAAAGGGCTTGAACCGTGGGTTTTTACTTTTTCGGAAAAAAGCCTTCCCACCGGGAAGCAGGGCGCAAAACGCCTTGAACCGCCGGAAATAAAATACAGCATCATGAGATCCTGCGGCATCGAGCACGTTTATGCGCCGGATTTCGGCGACGTAAAAGGGCTTTCGGGCGAGGATTTTGTTAAAGAAATTCTTGTTGGAAAACTTCGCTGCAAAAAGGTCGTTTGCGGAACGGATTTTCGTTTCGGCTACAAAGCTTCCTGCGGGGCAAAAGAAATGGCCGGATTCTGTGAAAAATACGGCATGGAATTTTGCGCGGTCGAAAAGGTTTTTGACCGCGGCGAAGCTATAAGCTCCACGAGGATAAGAACCGCCGCGGAAAAAGGCGATATGCCCGAGGTGGAACGCCTTGCGGGGTATCCTTTCTGCGTGGAAACAACGGTTGTGAAGGGCAAAGAGCTTGGAAGAAAATTCAACCTTCCGACCATAAACCAGCCCATTGAGGAAGGTTACATAATCCCGAAATTCGGGGTTTATGTTTCGGCAGCATATATCGACGGAAAATTTTATCCTTCGGTTACCAACGTCGGGGTGAAACCGACCGTTTCCGACGAGAATATTCCTGCGGCGGAAACAAACATCATCGGTTTGAACACCGACCTTTACGGAAAGAAAATTCCGGTTTTCCTCATTGATTTTGTGCGTGACGAGATGGTTTTTGAAAATAAAGAGGAGCTTTTCGCAAGAATTGCTCTCGACCGTTCCAATGCGGAACGTGCCGCCCTTCGCTGGATAAGAAACAGCGGAGAGAAAACCACCGAACTTTTGGGGATGTAAATTATTGTTTATGTGCATTTAAAGCCTTCCCCTTGAGGGGAAGGTGGCATCGCGGAGCGATGACGGATGAGGTGTTTCTATGCAAACACGGAAATTAGCGGACAAACACCTCATCACCGCCTTCGGCGGAGCTTCTCCTCAAGGAGAAGCCTGCCCT
>JAFUJP010000185.1 GCA_017473745.1 Oscillospiraceae bacterium | reverse complement strand
TTCTGTAAAATCGCAGCCGGAATTATCCCGAGCAGCAAGGTTTATGAGGACGAGCGAGTTCTTGCCTTTAACGACATCGACCCCCAGGCTCCCACCCATTTCCTTGTGATTCCTAAGGAGCACATCACCGGCGCAGGCGTTATCACCGAAGAAAACAGCGCGATCGTCGCTTATATCTTCGAGGTTATCGCAAAAATCGCAAAGGAACAGGGCATCGAAAGCTACCGCGTTGTCACCAATTACGGCGCCGACGCAGGCCAGACCGTTCCCCACCTTCATTTCCACGTTCTCGCCGGAAGAAATCTCGGCTGGCCTCCGGGCTGATAATCAATTCAACAAAAAACCTCACTTGCTTGCAAGTGAGGTTTTTTAATGTAGGGAGGGGGTCCCTAAAGGGATTACTTCGCACTTCGGCTCAGGGCACCTGCTCCCGCCGTTTTCAATCATATTTATTGGTCTGCCACCCAATCCCAGAAAGAATCGCTGTATCCAAGGAAACCATCTTCATCATATACAACATCATATTTGTTGTCGTTTCCACCGGAACACATGGTAAAAAATGCAATAATAATTGCGATTATTATTACCCACATAAACGTGGAACATCCTATGTATTTTCCGCCTGTGCTTTCTCCATTGTTGTTATTCTTTTCTTGCAGCTCTTCATTAATCAAATTCACAAAACCCCAAATCGCAAAACCGGTAAGAACAATTCCGATAATAACAAAAATCACACTATCTGTTTCTGAACCTGCAATAAAACATACTACACCAAAAGCTGCTAACATTAAAACAGTAAGCATTGCCTGCCAAAACATCTTATTATATTCATTCATTATTTAAAACCTCATTTCATAATTTTTATTTTCTTCGGGCATTCCGTATCTTTTGGAATCCTCCAAGGACTTCCCGGTGCATCCTGTTCCGCTTTGATTAAACCATCTCTGCACCACTTTGAAATAGTGTTTTGGGAATACCCCCATTTTTCCGATGCTTCTTTTGTACCCATATCATTTGGCATACACATTCCTCCCTGCTATCATATTGAATATTATTTACAGTTTAACATAACAGTAAAAATATTACAAGTATTTAGTATAAAACAATTCAATATAAAGGTAAAATAAATACAAAAAGGGAGGTGCCTTATGGACGTTCATGCAAAATTAAAACAACTTATGAAAGAACGCGGCTGGTCGGAATACCGCCTTTCAAAGGAATGCGGTCTTTCGGAATCCACCCTTGCAAATATTTTTAAACGTGGAACAATGCCTTCCATAAGCACCCTTGAAACCATCTGCCAATCTTTCGGAATAACCCTTTCGCAGTTCTTTTGCGAAGGCGAAACTGTCGAGCTTTCTCCGGAACTGAAACAGCTTTTCGACGGCTGGGTCGGCTTGACGCCGAAACAAAAATCCGCCGTTTTAGAAGTTGTTTCGGCTATGAATAACGAATAATTTTCAAAAAGCGTCCCTTTTGGGGACGCTTTTTTTGCGCATTTTTATTACTTTTTGTAAAATTTTGCCGCATTATGACGAATTGTATTATAAATTGATATTTAGCGTTGCATTATCAAAAACGTCGTAGGGGCGCACCTGCGTGTGCGCCCGCAAAAAAGGATTCCCGGAGGGCAGGCTTCTCCTTGAGGAGAAGCTCCGCCGAAGGCGGTGATGAGGTGTTTGTCAGCTAATTTCCGTGTTTGCATAGAAACACCTCATCCGTCATCGCGAAGCGATGACACCTTCCCCTCAAGGGGAAGGCATTAAATGAATCCCTCCACCGCTTCGCGGTCCCCCTCCCTTTAGGCAAC
>JAFUJP010000184.1 GCA_017473745.1 Oscillospiraceae bacterium | reverse complement strand
TTGCTCGTGCAAAATCCCTCCTCCACCGTCTTCGACGGTCCCCCTCCTCCTCCGAGGAGGTTTGTACCGTCGCCGTTCGGAGCCGGCAACGGTTTTCAATTTACTGCGACAGCTCGGCTATATTGGTTCGCCATTTCATTGTAGGGAACGTCGTCCTCGACGTTCCAGAACCAAGGAACGCGGAGCGCCCATTGTAATTTGGCAGGGTTTACGGCGGGTGCGGATATCATCCGCCCGTCATTGCGAAGCGCCGCAAGGCGCTGCGGCAATCCGTGGCTCAAAAGAGAACCGATTCCCGTGTCGCTTCGCTCCTCGAAATGACGGAATACTAAAAAATACCAGCGGTAAAAACCGCCGGTATTTTTGCTTACTGTATATATTTTTCAAAAGTATATCCCTGTTCCCGAACGTGGTCGATGAAATCGCCGAGAATGGCGGCGTTTGTTTCAGAAACAGCATGAAGAAGGAATATTTCGCCGTCGTGAAGGCTTCCGGTGACCTTTTCAAAAGCTTTCCGGTGCTCCATCTGTGCGGCCGGATCCCAATCCTTATAGGCGAAGCTCCAGCAGACAGTGCGGTAATTCATTTTCTGCAAAAGGGCAAGAGTGCGCTCGGAAAATGCGCCTTCCGGCGGACGGAAAAGATACATATCATAACCGAAATTTTCCGAGATATAGTTATGCAGATCGGCGACTTCGGCGTATGCTTCTTCCAAAGTGATCTGGGTCATGTTGGGATGGCGTGCGCTGTGGTTGCCTACAACGTGACCTTCGTCGATCATTCGCTGTATAAGCTCGGGTTCGCTTTTTGCGTAGGAAAGAGTTACGAAGAAAACAGCCGAAACGTTTTTCTCTTTAAGCGTATCGAGGATCGAGGAAGTATATCCGTTTTCGTATCCTTCATCAAAGGTCAGATAAATTTTGCCTTTGTATTCTTCTCCGAGACGGACAAAATCAGCGGAATATTTTTCGTAATCTTCCTGAAGCCAGACACAGGCTATGGGTTTGCCCGTTTCGTCATAGTTCGTTCCGGGGCCCCAGGGAACCTGTTCGCTGCCGAGATCGGCGAATTCGGCAAAATAGGGCGAAAGCTCTTCAAGTTCCGCAATATCATTCACGACGGAAGAGCTTTCTTCGCTTTCGGGTGCGGATGAGGTTTCTTCGGAAGAACTGCTTTCGGAAGAACTTTCGGGAATCTGGGGCGTTATCTCGATATCTGCCGAAAGGTTTTCATCGCGGCTGATGGTGCCGTCGCTTCCGGCGGAATATTCGCCGTTTGAAAAACATCCGGCGAACGAAAGGCAAAACGCCAGCAGCAAAGCGGTAATTTTGATTTTTTTCATGGGCAAAACCTCCCCTTGTGATGATATTATGATTTTTGGGTACCATAAAAACACAACTGTATTTTTACGGAGAACAATATTTGTTTTATAATATTATTTTACCACATATTTCGAAATATAACCCCTTTTTTCTTAAAATTTTTATTCTTTTCTCTTTTATTTTTCTTTTTTTTCGGTTATAATTTTAATATCCGCGTTTTGGAAACGTTTTCGCAGCTCTTTTATAGGTTGGAAAGCGGTGAATCGGAACACCACGCAGTTTTTGCGATAACATAGATATTATTGACCCCGTCAGGAGGCTATTATTCTTGATAACAATTTTTGACTTCATCTCTATGCTGGGCGGTCTTGCGTTCTTCCTTTACGGAATGAATATGCTCAGCGCAAGCCTTGAAAAAATGTCCGCAACAAAGCTTACCCAGATCCTTGAAAAGCTTACCGGAAAAGTTTGGAAGAGCGTTGCTCTCGGCCTTGCGGTCACTGCGGTTATCCAAAGTTCTTCCGCAACGACCGTTATCACCGTCGGTCTTGTAAACTCCGGCATTCTTAAACTCGGACAGGCCATCGGCATCATCATGGGTTCCAACATCGGTACCACCGTTACTTCCCACCTTCTTCGCCTTACGGAAATCGACGGTTCCCAGAACATCCTTATGACCTTCCTCAAGCCCGATACTTTTGCTCCTATCTGCGCAATAGTCGGTGCCGCCCTTGCAATGTTCACCAAAAAAATCAAATCCCGCGCCATAGGCGAGGTTCTTATGGGATTCGGCATGCTTTTCATCGGTATGGATATTATGGAAAGCTCTCTCGCTCCTCTTCGTGAATCCCAGCTTATGGCAGACCTCTTTATGAAGTTCGGCGATAACCCCATTCTCGGTATTCTCGTCGGCGCAGGTGTAACTGCGGTCATCCAGAGTTCCTCTGCATCCGTAGGTATCCTTCAGGCGCTTTCTGTAACCGGTGCAATCAGCTGGTCCGCGGCTATTCCGATCATCCTCGGCCAGAACATCGGTACCACCATCACGGCTATTCTTTCGGTCATCGGTGCTTCCAAAAACGCAAAGAGAACCGCCCTTGCCCACCTTTATTTCAACGTCATTGGCACGGTTATTTTCACCGCCGCCGTTTTCATAATTCAGGGAATTGGCATAGGCGATTTCTGGGATATGCCCATTGACAAATCCGGCATCGCAAACTTCCATACCCTTTTCAACTGCACCATGGTTGCGCTGCTTCTTCCCTTCACAAAACAGCTTGAGAAGCTCTGTATGCTCACTATTCCGGCGGACGGCACCGAGATCGACTCGGATACTTCCGAACTTGCACCGGGCCTTCTTTCCACCCCTTACGCCGCCATTATGCAGTCCGAAATTATCCTTGCAAAACTTATGAACGTCACAAGGGATTCCGTTCATGATGCAATGGATATGCTCAACGGCAAAAATCCGAAGCTTTCCGAACGAATCAACGAAGAACACACCGCGATTCTCAGAATGACGGATAACCTTCGCGCTTACCTTCTTAAAATCGCGGAATGTGACCTTTCTGACGAACAGACAAAAGCTGTAAGCGAAATGCTCCGCCGCGCGGATGACTGTGTTCATATTATCGAACACTGCGTAAAGATCCGCGATACCGCAGAGGATATCAACGCCAAGGGAAAGAGCCTTACAAACGCGGGCAAACAGGAGATCAAAGTTCTCAGCGTTGCGCTTGATAAACTTATGGATTCCGCCGCGGACGGCTCGAATGAAAAAGACAAACGCGCCGATGCAAAGGTCGAGCCGCTTTATTTCGTAGTGACCGAAATGACCGAGCTTATCCGCAGCCGTCATATGGAACGCCTTAAAAACGGTGAGTGTTCCCATGAAGCGGGTTCGCTTTTTGTCGGAACTCTTATTGATATCGAGCGTATTGCAAAACACTGTTCCAGCCTTGGGGTTTCGCTTGCCCTTCAGTTCAAGAACAACTCCCTTTCCGACCAGGAATTTGCAAGAAGAATCCACCGCGGCGACACCGAACATTTTATGGAGCATTATATCGATTACAAAAACGAATATTATACTCCCCTCGTTGCGGAATAATTTGTGTCAGACAAATCCCCCGGCAGTCAAAAAGCTGCCGGGGGATTTTTTTTCGGAAAGATAAATTGTTGTTTATATGCATTTAAAGGCCCCCTTGCCTAAAGGGGGCTGGCACGCCGATAGGCGTGACTGGGGGATTCTTTTTATGATTACGCTCCGCGTTCTTGGTTATCCCTCATCCGTCTTTTCGGCAATAAATTGCCGAAAATCCACCTTCCCCTC
>JAFUJP010000183.1 GCA_017473745.1 Oscillospiraceae bacterium | reverse complement strand
TAGGCGCGCCGCCAGCGTTCGTCCTGAGCCAGGATCAAACTCTTTGATAATGTTTTTATATCCAACACCTCTTCGGTGCTAAACATTTCAAAGCTTTTATTCCCCAGCATCAAGTCACTCACTGACTTGCTTACTTCTTTGGAATTTACTCAAATGAATACAAGGGTTTAATTCTTTTCTTCAATGTTGTTCATTTTTCAAGGTCCTTCGCTGTCCTCCGAAGTGACAGCTTTGTTATTATAGCAAATTAAAACCGGCTTGTCAACACTTTTTTAAAACTTTTTTGAAATTTTTTTGAAAAATTTTTCCTATTTAAAAAAGGGTCGATTGCATGCCGAACATTGCAAACATAAGCACAAAAAGCGCAATGAAAAGAAACATGCAAACGTAAGCCTGGATCTCTTCCTTGATATGTTTCTTCTTTGCAGCTTTTTCTTCCTCTGTAAGAACTTTCTTTTCTTTAGCCACAGAAAAGCCCTCCTATTTAAATGTAGTATTAATAATATATTATATATCGACAAAAAAATCAAGTGTTGTTTCTGTAATTAAATATTTGTTGACCTTTATCCGGCTGCGTTATATATAATGTTATATATTATATAAATGGATTTCCTTGTGATTTCGGGGCAAACTTATGTTAGAACCGGCTTTTTTCGTGAAAAATCGAATTTTTTCAAAAATAATTCAATTTTTTAATAAAAAGGGCTTGACAATCTGCTGTTGGTTTAGTATAATAATTTTCGCCTTGAGGCAAACAAATGCAGATGGCGGCGTAGCTCAGTTGGCTAGAGCATTCGGTTCATACCCGAAGTGTCACCGGTTCGAATCCAGTCGCCGCTACCATATGGCCCGTTGGTCAAGCGGTTAAGACACGGCCCTTTCACGGCTGTAACGCGAGTTCGATTCTCGCACGGGTCACCATTAAGAGCACTGATGAAAATCAGTGCTCTTTTTCTTTTAATATTTCCCTTTGCCAATAATACACAATTTACAAAAAGTGCCGTGCTCATTTGAGCACGGCACTTTTTATTCTTCCTCATCTTCGTCATCAAAAGAATATTCATTCAATTCTTTGAAATCCAAAAACTCCGCCAAAGTCATGTTGAAGGCAATGGCAATTTTATGCAAGGTATCCACCCGCGGATTCTTTGTGTTCCCCTGCACTATATTATCGAGGGTCGATTGTTTCACACCGCTCATTGTCGCCAATTTATTGATTGCCATTCCACGCTTTTCGCAAAGCTGTCTTATTCTTTTTATATAAATTTCAGAATACCCCAAAATACATCAGCCCCATATTATGATTACCCGTTTGCGGGTTGATATAATCATAATATGGATTTGCCGCGCAATTACCCGAATATGGGTTGACATCCGCATCTGATAAGATATATAATTTACTCATACCCAAATATGGGTAATTACAATTTCAAACATTACCGGTTTGCCTGTTTTTTGCTCATTACCGCAGCGAAGATTCCATTCTTGCCCCATCCTCCGCCTGCGCAAAAAACGCCGTGCTCATTTTGAGCACAGCGCCTTTTCATTCTTTTTCTATTTCTCCGTGTTCACGCTTAAAATCCGCGATTCGTTTTTTGATAAGTTGTTCTATTTCCTTGTTTTTGGTTCTTCCTTCATACTCCGCAATATATCCAATTTCATCCAAAAGACTTTGCGGAACTCGCAATGTAAAACGCGCCATATTATTTTCCATACACATCACCTATGACTAATTATTGACTTAATTATAGCGTCATAGTATAATTAAAAGTATAAATGACGTACTAATGACGAATGTTTGACGCAATTCTTTTTAGGAGGCCCTTTCTATGCCCGCCTGTACTTTTTTCGGAGATTCCCATTGCGGAGATTCTGTATATTCCTGCCTGCTTGCAGTCATAGAAAAACTTATCGCAACCGAAAAAGTTTCGACATTCTATGTCGGCAACAACGGAAATTTCGATAAACTTGTGCAAAAAGCCCTTCACCAAATCAAGCAAGAACACACCGGGGTAAATTGCTATACCGTCCTTGCCTATCTTCCGGGCGAAAAGAAGGAATTCGATCTTCCCTCCCCTCTGGAAACCATTTATCCCGAAGGTATCGAAAACACTCCTTTGCGCTATGCTATAAACAGCCGCAATCTTTGGATGATAAATAATTCAGCTTTTGTCGTAACCTATCCTTCCCCTTTCGGGAATTCCGCAAAATTGTCTGATATCGCCTTTTTTAAAAAGAAATACGTCATAAATCTTAAGGAAGAAATGCAGGAGCTCTTTCCTTTCAGAAAATAAAAAACAGTCAAATAATACCGTTCCCTACAATGAAACGGCAAACCGACACAGCCGAGCCAACGCTGTAAAATGAAAACCGTTGCCGGCTCCGAACGGCGACGGTACAAACCTCCTCGGAGGAGGAGGGGGACCGTCGAAGACGGTGGAGGAGGGATTTTGCACGAGCAAAGAAATGGGGTAAGTATTAAAACCCCTCCGTCAAAACCTTCGGTTTTGTCACCCAACTCTTGCGGTGCCCAAAATATTCTGCGGCATAACGCCTTGAATATTTTGACCGCGGCGCCAAACCCTGCTCACTTAATCGTCCACAGGACGCGTTTCGCAGGCTTTGCTCCTGTTAGGGGAGCCAAGCGCTCCGCGTTCTTGGGTTACGGGCGAACACACAGGTTCGCCCCTACGACGTTTTTAATAACGCAACGAGCGTGCAAGATTTGTCAATTTAGTGTAGGGCGGGGGTCCCTAAAGGGATTACTTCGCACTTCGTGCTCAGGGCACCCGCCCCCGCCGTAAACTCTGTCAAATTCTGATGTGCGCTCCGCGTTCCTGATTTGCCCTCATCCGTCTTTTTTTGACCTTCGGTCAAAAAAATCCACCTTCCCCCAGGGGAAGGCTTTAAACATCCCGACAGCTAATGGCGAACCGATACAGCCGAGCCGTCGCTGTATATTGAAAACCGTTGCCAG
>JAFUJP010000182.1 GCA_017473745.1 Oscillospiraceae bacterium | reverse complement strand
GTCACCTGCGGTGACACCTCCCCTGATAGGGGAGGCAAGCGCTCCGCGTTCTTAAATTACGGGCGAACACACAGGTCCGCCCCTACGACGTTTTTAATAATGCAGCGAGCGTGTGAGATTTGTCAATTTAATTATCCCTCATCCGTCTTTTCGGCAATAAATTGCCGAAAATCCACCTTCCCCTCTGGGAAGGCTGTATCGCCCATCGGGTGCGCTTCACAGGCTTTGCCACGAGGGAAGGCATATAAACAGAGGCTTTAAAAGGTTTTTGTAAATTTTCATTGAAAAAAAGCAATTATGGTGATATAATTATTTAAATATTTTTATTTATAAGGCATAGCGTTTTAATGCGGAGGTTATGGGATGAAAAAGTGGAAATTAATGACGGGCAACCCCGGAAAAGCAAAACATATTGAAGATGAACTCGGAGTTCCCGCTCTTGTAAGCGAGGTTCTTGTTGCAAGAGGAATAGATACCCCCGCAAAGGCAAAGGATTTCATCGCAAGGGAGATCCCTTTCAGTGACCCGATGGCATACCGCGATATGGATAAGGCTGTTCAGCGCATCAACGAAGCCCTTGATGAGGGCGAACGTATCTGCGTTTACGGCGACTATGACTGCGACGGCATGACCGCAACGGTTTTGCTTTATGATTATCTTGCTTCCATCGGCTGTGACGTCTGGTATTATATTCCGGACAGGGAAACCGAGGGATACGGCCTTAACAAAGGCGCTATCGACTATATTGCATCTAAAGAAACGGATCTTATCGTAACAGTCGATAACGGCGTTTCTGCAATCAACGAAATAGATTATGCTTCCTTCCTCGGGATAGACGTTGTTGTAACCGACCACCACAAACCAAGGGAAATTCTTCCCGACGCAGTTGCGGTTGTTGACCCCCACAGGGAGGACGAAGGCGGAGAAGGCGAATATAAAGAACTTGCCGGGGTCGGCGTTGCGTTCAAGCTTGTCTGCGCACTTGAAAACGACAACGGCTGGGGCATTATCGAACAGTATGCAGACCTTATCTGCATCGGCACCGTTGCGGATATCGTTCCCCTTACCGGTGAAAACAGGATCCTTGTAAGACAGGGGCTTTCGCTTATCAGCGAAACGGCGAATATGGGGCTTCGGGCTCTTCTTGAAGAAACCGGACTTGCCGGAAAACAGCTTACAGCGGATATGATAGCCTTCGGAATTGCGCCGAAGCTCAACTCCGCCGCAAGGCTCGGTTCCGCTTATCAGGTAACGGAGCTTTTAACCACCGAGGATGACGAACTTGCCCACCAGCTTGCGGCAGACCTTTGTGAACAGAACCGCCAGCGCCAGCAGCTTGAAATGGAAATCGCGAAGGATATCGACACCATGTTCAAAGAAAAGGCGGATATCCTCAACGACAGGGTCGTTGTTATCGACGGCGAAGGCTGGCACCACGGCGTTATAGGAATAGTGTGTTCCAAGGTCGTTGAGCGCACCGGAAAACCCTGTGTTCTTATTTCCAGTGACGGGGACGAAGCAAGAGGTTCCGCAAGAAGTGTTGAGGGATTTTCCATGATAGACGCCGTCAGCTATGCTTCGGAGCATCTGACCAGATACGGCGGCCACCCCTTTGCCGCGGGTATGAGCCTTGATTCGGATAAAATCGACGCTTTCAGAAAAGCGGTGAACGAATTTGCGGCGAAAAACTTCCTTCAGATGCCGGTATATACACAGAAAATCGACAAGGTTATGGATCCGGCGGAACTTACAGTAAACAATATTTCTTCGCTGAAGCTGCTCGAACCTTTCGGCGCTTCCAACGAAGTTCCGGTTTTCGCTTTCCGCAAAGTTCTTGTTGACGGAATCTATCCCATAGGGAATGGAAAGCACCTTCGCCTTCGCTTCAAGAAAGCGGGAATGGTTTTTTACGCCGTATATTTCGGAATGACAGCGGAGGAATTCCCATACGTTCAGGGCGAAATCGTTGATGTTGCCGCAACCTGTGAAGTAAGCGAATACGGCGGCGAAGAAAGGGTTTCGGTAAAAATCAGGGATATCAGACCCTCTTCGCTGAGCCAGGAAAAGCTTTTCAGCGGCAACCTTATTTATGACGGATACAAACGCGGCGAGCCGGTTCCAGAAGAAGATATTCCGGAGCGCAACGACTTTGCCGTTGTATATAGATTTATCAGGAACAGCCAGAGCTTCAAAGGCGAGCTTGACGTTCTTTTCGGCCGCATCACCGGCCAGAACAAGGAATACCCGATGGATTCCTGCAAGATGAGGCTTTGTCTTGATATTATGGAGGAAATGGGGCTTATCACAAGAAAATTTGACGGAAAAACCGAAGAAATCGCCCTCAATCCCCAGTCACAGAAAGTAAATATGGAAGATTCAAGGCTTCTTGAAAAATTAAAAAGAGGAAATATCTGATAACATATCGGAAAAAGGAAAGGCGGTGAAAATATGCCCGAATATTTTGAAGAATTAAAAAATGCAATAAATGTCAGCAAAGGCTATGACGTTGAAAAAATAGAGCGGGCCTATGCCCTCGCCAGAAGCGCCCATGCGGAGCAAAAGCGCGCCACCGGTGAACCCTATATCATTCACCCGGTTGCGGCGGCGCTTACCGTTGTTCAGCTCGGCATGGATACGGATACGGTTTGCGCGGCGCTTCTTCACGATGTGGTCGAGGATACTTCCGTT
Organism: Oscillospiraceae bacterium; assembly: GCA_017473745.1. Taxonomy (GTDB): domain Bacteria; phylum Bacillota; class Clostridia; order Oscillospirales; family Ruminococcaceae; genus UMGS1668. The sequence continues at coordinate 11,653 of JAFUJP010000182.1, read as the reverse complement.
ACGCTTGATGAAGTTAAAAAACAATTCGGCGAGGACGTTGCCACGATGGTTGACGGCGTTACCAAACTGAGCAAGATCAAATTTGTTTCAAAAGAAGAGGCCCAGGCGGAAAACGTCCGCAAAATGATGATAGCAATGGCGAAGGACGTTCGCGTTATCATCGTTAAACTTGCGGACCGCCTTCACAATATGCGCACCATAGATGCGAAGCCGCCGGAAAAACAGCGCAGAACCGCCCATGAAACCATGGAAATTTATGCGCCCCTTGCCCACAGGCTCGGTATCCGCCCCATTATGGAAGAACTTGAGGACAGATGCATCCGAATCCTCGACCCGGTTGGCTATAAAGCCATTGAGGAGAGGATGGAGCTTGAAAAAGCGGAGCAGCAGGCATTCCTTGAACATCTTCAGAATAAAATCAACGAACGCCTTGCGGGGGAGGATTTTAAGGCCACCCTTACGGGAAGAATCAAAAGCGTTTACGGAATTTACCGCAAGATCTACACCCTCGGAAAATCCTTTGAGGAGATTTATGATATTTACGCAGTCAGGGTAATCTGCAACACGGTTTATGAATGTTATTACGTTCTCGGTCTTATGCATGACCTTTTCAGACCCATTCCTGACCGCTTTAAGGATTATATTTCCACCCCGAAGCAGAATATGTATCAGTCCCTTCATACCACCTGCATCGACGAAAAGGGAATCCCTTTTGAAATCCAGATAAGAACCTGGGATATGCACCACACCGCAGAATACGGTATCGCTGCCCACTGGAAATATAAAGCGGGTATTCAGGGCAAATATAAGCTTGAAGAGCGCCTTGCATGGGTTCGCCAGCTTCTTGAACAGCAGCAGGAGCTGGACGACGTTGAGGATATAGTAAGTTCCATCAAGACCGATATAGCCATGGACGAGGTTTTCGTCTTTACCCCGAGGGGCGACGTTATAAACCTTCCCGTCGGCGCGACCATCGTTGACTTTGCATACGCCATTCATACTGCGGTAGGCAACAGAATGACCGGCGCAAAGATAAACGGAAGAATAGTTCCCCTTGATACGGAAGTAAAAACCGGCATGATCGTTGAAATCATGACGACCAATGCCGCCGGCCACGGCCCCAGCCGCGACTGGGTAAATATCGCAAAAACAAGCGGCGCCAGGGCAAAGATAAGAAGCTGGTTCAAAAAAGAGCGCCGCGATGAAAATATCGCCGAGGGCAGGATCGTTCTTGAAAAGGAATTCCGCCGCAACGCGATTATTCTTAATGAACACGACCACACGGAATTCCTTGAAGAGATAGCAAGGCGCCAGCATTGCAACAGCATTGAGGATCTTTATGCTGCCATAGGATACGGCGGCATAAGCATATCCAAAATATTGCCTTGGGTAAAAGAGGAATACAACAAAAAATATAAGGTGCACGAGGAAATCATTCCCGAAACAGTAAAGCCGAAGCGCAAGCCCAAAGCCAGCAGCGGCGTTATTGTTGAGGGGCTTGAAGGCTGTCTTGTGAAATTCGGCCATTGCTGTAACCCTTTGCCCGGGGACGATATTATCGGATATATCACCCGCGGAAGCGGCGTTACCATTCACACCTGCAACTGCAAAACCGCCGTAAACGGGCTTGTTGATAAGGAGCAGGAGGGACGATGGGTCACCGCAAGCTGGAGCGACAACATCAAGGATACCTATAAAACCAACGTTCTTGTTCACGGTATGGACAGAAGCGGATTTGTTGCGGACGTTTCCGTAACCGTTGCGAACCTTCATGTTCCGATGCACACCCTTCTTGCCCGGGAGCTTCCGGACCATCAGGCGGAAGTTCGCCTTACCATCGAAACACAGGGCGTTGAACAGCTTCGGGGAACCATCGAAGCGCTCAAGCGCATCCGCGGAGTTGACAGCGTAGTGCGTATGTAAGCGGCAGCAGGAGAGTGATATTGCATGATTGAAAGCAAACTTGTAAAAGAAGTTTACGAGAAGCTTAAAGACAGAAAAGATATCGAACTTACCGGCACCATGGCTGTTGAAAACAGCGGATTTACTGCGGATTTTGAAGCGATTCACGGAAAATCTTCCAAAGGCGAGTTCTTTCTCTATTCCGACGACGGTTCTATGTTTACTTTTGCTGTTGAATATCCCGATGAAACCGGTACCCATTGGCACCCTTGGGAAATCGAGGACGCTGTTCGCGATATCATCGAATTTATGGAGCCGGAAGGCGGAGAAAAATAAAATAAAAGGAATTTTAGCAATATGAAAGCTGTTTTGCAAAGAGTGCTTTCCGCTTCGGTGGAATGTGAAGGAAAAACCGTTTCCGAAATCGGGAAAGGCTTTCTGCTGCTTCTCGGCGTAACGAAAAGCGATACCGCCGAGGAAGCGAATACCCTTGCATCGAAAGTTGCGGGGCTTCGCATCTTTGAGGACGAAAACGGAAAGATGAACCTTTCTCTCGAAGATGTGGGCGGCGGGGTCATAGTCGTTTCAAACTTCACCCTCTGTGCGGATTGCAAGCACGGAAGAAGACCTTCGTTTATAAACGCTCAAAGACCGATTCAGGCAAACGAGCTTTATGAATATTTTATAAAAAGACTGAAATTCTATGGCGTTCCGGAAGTGGGAACGGGAGTTTTCGGCGGCGATATGCAGGTGCATATCCAGAACGATGGCCCTGTCACCCTTATCCTTGACACCGATGAATGGAAATAAAAAGGGAGGATCATAAAGATGCAGATTCATGAACTTGTAGTTGGACCCCTTAAAACAAATTGCTATATCGTCACTTCCGATCAGAACCACGCGGTCGTTATCGACCCGGGCTTTGAAGCGGAAAAAATCGTTGCGAAGATACGCGAGCTCGGCGCAAAGCCGAAGTTTATTCTTCTTACCCATGGTCATTTTGACCATATCGGTGGGGTCAACGCTCTTAAAAGAACCTTCCCCGAAATGAAATCCGTCATTATGCGCGAGGACGAGGATATCTGTCTTGACCCGAGCCTTATCAACAAGGAAATCGGCGTTGTTACCCAGCCCGAAATGCTTTTTGCCGACGGCGACATAGTCAAGCTTGATGACCTTTCCTTCAAATTTATCGCGACCCCGGGGCATACCAAAGGTTCCGCCTGCATTCTTTGCGAGGATAAGCTCTTTACCGGCGACACCCTTTTCTCCCGCGGATACGGAAGAACCGACCTTTACGGCGGTTCCACCCGCGATATGAAGGCTTCCCTTAAAAAAATCGGCGCTCTTGAGGGCGATTATGAGGTTTATCCTGCCCATGGTCCCCACACCAACCTTAAAACCGAGCGCTATGCAAACCCCTATTTAAGAAAAGCAATGGGTCTTGGAATATGATTCTTGTAATTGATTCCCACCCCTATCGTTATGAAGCAGAAGCTCTCTGCCGCCTTTTTCTGCGCGGCAGGGAGCTTAAAATATTTGAAGGCGCCGAAATTCCGGAAGGGGATTTTATCTACACCGCGGTTTTCGGCGATGAGATTTCCGTTCGGGTGAAGATGGACGGAAAAGACCTTTCCGCAAAGGATTACGCCGTCGAAAACAAAGCGGCGAAGATGGAATATCTTATTTATAAAATCCTTTCGAAAATCACAGGGATTTTGCCTAAATGGGGCACCCTTACGGGCATAAGGCCGGTCAAGCTTGCCCTTTCGATGATGGACAGAGGACTTTCCGCAAGCGAGGTGCGCGAAAAATTCAGAACGGAGCGTCTTGTGAGCGACGAAAAACTCGACCTGCTTTTGAGCACCGCCGAGCACGAAAGAGCAATCCGCGCTCTTTCAAAGCCGGAATCCGTCAGCATTTACATATCAATTCCGTTCTGCCCGAGCAGGTGTTCCTATTGTTCATTCACCTCCCACGCCATTGAAAAGGCGGCAAAGCTTATTCCGCAATACGTTGACCTTCTTTGCGAGGAACTTCGGGATACTGCGGTGCTCATGAACGAATTGGGACTTCATCTTGAAACGGTTTATATGGGCGGCGGAACGCCCACGGTGCTCAACCCAGAACAGCTTGACAGAGTTTTGAGCACGGCCAGGGACTCTTTCGATTTCGGCGGAGTGCGCGAGCTGACCGTCGAAGCCGGCAGACCGGATACCATAACAGCGGAAAAGCTGGAAGTTATGAAGAAAAACGGCGTTGACCGCATCAGCATCAATCCCCAGACCATGGATGACGGCGTTCTTGAGCAGATCGGAAGAAAACACACCGCAAAGGACGTTGTTGACGCATTTTATATGGCGCGGAGCTTTGGCTTTGACAACATAAATATGGACCTTATTTCGGGCTTGCCCGGGGATGATTTCGATAAATTCAGAAGAACGATAGATTCGGTGCTCGAACTCGACCCGGAAAACATAACCTTGCATACCCTTACGGTAAAAAGAAGCGCGAATCTCGTAAATGATGCGCAGGCGATGCTCAACAGAACCGTTGATGAAATGAATGAGCACGCATTCCGCTGCTTTGATGAGGCGGGATATTATCCGTATTATCTTTATCGTCAGAAGGGCACTGTTGAGGGCCTTGAAAACACCGGCTTCTGCAAACCGGGAAAAGAGGGCATATATAACGTTTTCATCATGGACGAAACGCACACCATTCTTGCAACGGGCGCCGGAGGCGTTACAAAGATGAAAGACCCCCACGGGCCGAAAATCGAACGCATATTCAACTTCAAATTTCCGTATGAATACGTTGACAGATTTGACCTTATGAACGAAAGAAAAGAACAGGTGAAAGATTTTTATGCAAGATACCCTCTTTGAATCTGCTTTTGAAATCGGGCGGATAAACGGAAAAGCGGAAAACGGAATGGGCGAGCTTTTGCGCCTTGGTGAAGAAAAAATCGAAAAGGAAGTTGAAAGAACGGCGGCGGCCGTTTTTGATTCGGGAGTTAAAATAGTTCTTGTTTCGGGGCGTTCCGCTTCGGGCAAGACCACTTTCACAAAGAAAGTCTGCAAAAGACTTTGTGAAAAAGGAATGGAAGCAAAGCATATTTCTCTTGATGATTTTTTTCTCGGGATAGAGTATCTTCCGCTTAACGAGGACGGAACTTATGATATGGAAAGCATAAAAGGGCTTGATACCGCCCTTGCCAACGAGTGCTTCCGCCGATTGCTTTGTGAAGGAAGGGCGGATTTTCCGACCTTTGATTTTCCGAACCAGCGCAGGGGAGAAAAATGGAACAGGGTGGAGATAGGCGAAAAAGGGCTTATTATGATAGAGGGCATCCATGCCCTTAACCCTATACTTACAGAAAATCTGCCCGAAAACGGAATTATGCGGGTTTATATAGAACCCGAAAGCGGATATGAAATGAACGGAGAAAAGGTGTTTTCTTCCGAAGATATCCGCCTTATGCGAAGAATGACAAGGGATGAACTTTTTCGCGGATGGTGCGCCGAAAAGACCCTTATCCAATGGAAAAGCGTTCTTGCGGGCGAAAAGATATATATCGAGCCATATATAGGGCTTGCGGATATAAAAGTGAACAGTTCGGTGGAATTTGAACCGGCGGTTTTCAAAAAAATACTTACGGAAATGCTTCTCAAAATCGGCGAAAATTCGCCTTTTTTCGGCGCGGCAGAGCGGTTTTTGGAAAAACTTTCACTTTTTTATGAAATTGACCCGGATTTTTTGGCGAAAGATTCGCTTCTTCGTGAATTTGTCGGTTGATTTTCACATATTAGAGGTATATAATTAAAAAGGAAAATTTTGCAGAAAAGGGGAAAGAAACTTATGTCTGAATTTGATGATTTCATCAGAGGCCTTGGCTCTGATATAAGAAATGCCGCCGAACAGGTCGGCAAAAAAGCGGAGGAAACTTTTGAAATTTCCAAACGCAAAGCAGAAAAAGTGAAACTTAAAGGCCATGTTCAGAACCTTTATCAGCGCCTTGGCGAAATCACCTATGGCGGAATAAAAAACGGCGAAGACGTTTCGGAAGAAACCGGCGCAATCATCGAACAGCTTGATGCTGTTTTCGAGCGCATCGAGGAGCTTTTTGACGAAATAAACGCCATAAAAAACGGCACCTTTATTCCCGATGAGGAAGTTGACTGGGAAGAAGAATATGCCGAAGGCTATGACGAAGAAGACGAAGAAGTTGATGTTTCCATCGTTGTTATGGAAAACGACGGGGAAGTTATTGAAGAACCCGCGGTTATAGAAACGGAAGAAGCACCCGAAGAAGGCGCAAAAGCACAGGAATTTGATATCAATATTGACTGAAGTTCAAAAGACGGAGGAAAAATAAATGACGTATAACCAGATAAAAGGTTCGGCGGAATATATTCTTGCACAGACGAGAGTTCGCCCGAAAATTGCCGTTATCCTCGGAAGCGGGCTTAACCCCATTGCATCCGATATCGAAAACGCCACAAGAATCCCCTATAAAAATATCCCGAGATGGAATTCCACCACAAACCCCGACCACGAGGGCGTTCTTATAGTCGGAACCCTTGATAAAATACCCGTTGCAGTTATGAGCGGAAGACTTCATCAGTATGAGGGCAACTCCATGAAGGAATGTGCCTATCCCATTGCGGTTTTCAAGGCCATGGGCATTGAAAAGATCATCATCACCAATGCGGCCGGCGGAATCAACACCGGTTATAACGCGGGCGATTTTGTTCTTATCTCCGACCATATCAAGTTCTTTAACGACGGCCCCCTTACCGGAGAAGATGCTTCGATGTTCGGGACCGGAAGATTTTTTGATATGAGCGATACTTACAGCGAATACCTCCGCAACCGCGTTGCAGGAGCTTTTGAAGCGGAAAGCGGCAAAGCTCTTAAACAGGGCGTTTATGCCTATATGCCCGGCCCGCAGTTTGAAACCCCGGCGGAAATAAGAATGCTTCGCGCTCTCGGTGCGGACGTAGTCGGAATGAGCACCGTTCCGGAAGTAATCATGGCCGCCGCCTGCGGAATCAAGGTTCTCGGGATCTCCGTTGTTTCAAATATGGCCGCCGGCGTTTTGAGCCAGAAGCTTTCGGTTGATGACGTGAACGAAACCTGCGCTTCGATAAAAGGCGATTTTAAACAGCTTATCCACACCGCTGTAAAAATTTTGGAGGAGGAAAAATAAAATGCTGTTCAAAGACATAACCTATATTGACGAGAATTTCAATACCGTTGAGCATGCATATATCGGCACAAAAAACGGCGTTATTGATTATATTTCCACCGAAAAACCCGATTGGGGCTATGGCGAAGTTTTTGACGGAGCGGGAAAAGTTCTTATGCCCGGTTTTGTAAACAACCACTGCCACGCCGCAATGGGCCTTATGCGCGGATACGGCGAAGGGCTTCCGCTTCAGAGATGGCTTGACGAAAAAATCTTCCCCTTTGAAGCAAAATGGGATGAAAACAGCATTTACTGGGCAGGACTTCTCGGAATGGCGGAAATGATCGCCTGCGGAACCACTTCCTTCAGCGATATGTATTTCTATGATGCCGTTGCGGAAAAAGTCGTTCGTGAATCCGGAATCAAATGCAATTTTGACAACCCGCCCATCTGCTTTGACGGAACTCCTCTTAAAAAGCAGAAATATTTTCCGCCGGTTGACGAAATGGTCAAAAAATTCGGCCACAGCAAAGGCCGCTTTGTTGAAGAATTCGGGCTTCATGCCGAATATACTTCCACCGAGCCCCTTGTAAAAGAAGTTGCGGCTTATGCAAAAGAAAACGGCGTTCGCCTTCACATCCACATGGACGAAACCAAAGTTGAGCATGAAAACTGCAAAAAGAACCGCGGAATGACCACCGCGCAGTATTTTGAATCCTGCGGAATTTTTGAAAACAACGTAAACCTTGCCCATTGCGTATGGGTGGAGGATGAGGATATTGAGCTTCTTGCAAAATATCCCAACGTTTCGGTAACCCACTGCCCTTCCAGCAATATGAAGCTCGGCAGCGGTTTTGCGCCCATCAGAAAGATGCTTGATGCGGGAATCAACGTCTGCCTCGGCACCGACGGCGCTTCGAGCAACAACAACCTCAATATGTTCGAGGAAATGCACCTTGCCGCAATGATCTGCAGAGGATACAACAACGATGCAGATAATGTTTCCGCAAAGGATCTTTTCAAAATGGCAACGGTCAACGGCGCAAAATCCCAGGGCAGAACCGACACCGGCGTTATCAAAAAAGGCAATAAGGCTGACCTTGTTGTTCTTGACTTCAACAAGCCGCATCTTACTCCCTGCTATGACGTGCTCACCAACATCGTATTTTCCGCACAGTCCAGCGACGTTGTTCTCACCATGGTTGACGGCGACGTTCTTTACCGCGACGGAAAATATAAAACCATTGATATCAACAAAGTTTACGACAAAATCAGCTATTATCTTCCCAAAATCCTTGCACAGCTTTGATTTTTCGATATTAAAAGACAGCATTGACGTGACCGGAAAGGGGAATCTTTCCGGTCACAGTTTTGAATTCTGACCGAAAGGGGGACAGCATTTGAGTTCCAAAAAACAGAATTTTTTACAGGGCGCGCTGATCCTCAGCATTGCGGCGATAATCGTTAAAGTTATCGGCGCGGTTTATAAGATCCCGCTGATGAATATCATCGGCGGCGAAGGTTTTGGCTATTACAACACGGCCTACACCATTTTCACCCCGCTTTATACCATTGCAACGGCGGGAATACCCGTTGCGGTTGCGAGAATGGTTTCGGAATGTATGACACTCGGAAGGTACCGCGACGTGCGGCGCATCTTCCAGATTTCGATGACCTGTTTTCTTGTTACGGGAACTCTCGGGAGCCTTGTTATGCTTTTCGGGAGCAAGTTCCTTGCGGGGACGGTCAGCGGCAACCCGGGGGCTTTTCTTGCGGTAATTGTGCTTTCGCCGGCGGTTTTCTTCCTTTGCATGACCAGCGCATACCGCGGATATTACCAGGGGCTGCAGAATATGTACCCGACGGCTATTTCACAGGTTATCGAGGCGGTAATCAAGGTTGCGGTCGGCCTTACCCTTACGGTTCTTGTGACCAGTTGGGGACTTTCGGAATATGCTGAAACGGGGAAATTCCTCGGCATAGACCTTGGGCTTTCGACCGAAGGCCTTTCGGAAGCTTCGGCCATTGCGCCCATTGCGGCCGCGGCGGCCATTGCCGGCGTTATGATATCCACAATGGCGGGCATGATTTATATGATGATACACTATCATATAAAGGGCGACGGAATAAGCCAATCGGAGCTTCTTGATGCGCCGGAGGCAACCTCGAAAAAGAAGATCCTTAAAACCCTTATCACCATTGCGGTGCCGGTTTGTCTTGCGACACTTTCAACCAACATCACGAATCTTATCGACCTTGTTTCGCTAATGAACAGAATGGAATATGCCATTCGCCTTGACTATGTAACCGTTACCGAAATGTATGCGGGACTTTTGCCCGAAGGGCTTGACCTTGAGGGAATTCCGAACTATCTTTACGGAGTTTATTCCGGAATGCCGGTAACGCTTTTCAACCTTGTTCCCACAATAGCCATGACCTTCGGAACGGCGGCACTGCCGAACGTTGCGGCGGCATGGACTTCACACAACCGACACAGAATCAAGAATTCCGTGGATACGGTGCTTCGGCTGACGACGCTTATCGCTGTTCCTGCCGGAATCGGGCTTTCTGTTATGAGCTACGAGGTGCTTTCGCTGCTTTATCCGCTCCGCATGACGGAAGTTGAGATAGCGGCGCCGCTTCTTCGTGTTATGGGCATAACCGTTATTTTCGTTTGCACATGCGCTTCGTGCCACAGTATTCTTCAGGGCATCGGCAAGGAAAGGCTTCCGCTTATATTCATGCTCATCGGTGCGGCGGTAAAGCTCGGTATGAACTATATTTTCGTTGCAATCCCGAGCCTTAACATCCAGGCGGCGCCCTATGGTTCGCTTGTTTGCTATATTATAATAATGATAATAGATATAATTGCCATCAACCGCCACGCGCAGATAAGGATAAATCTTTATTCGACTTTTATTCTTCCGGTGGCTTGCGGAATTCTTTGCGGAATTGGGGCAAAAATATCTTACTATGTGTTTGACATTGTCTTTTCCGAAAGACTTTCGACCGTATGCGCCATAGGTGTTGCGGTAATAATCTATCTTGTGGCGATACTTTTGACCAAGGGAATCACGAAAAAAGATTTTTTAATGATTCCGAAAGGCGAAAAAATCGCGAAAGTACTTTAAAAAATCCATTTGTTGAGATAAAATAGGGGGTAGCCGCGCCGTGGGTAATGATTTTGTAAAAAAAGAAAGGTATTCGATAGAAGACCTTACGGAAATCATGTCGCTTTTAAGAAGCGAAAACGGCTGCCCTTGGGATAGGGAACAGACCCATGCATCCATCCGCAAAAACTTCATAGAAGAAACTTATGAAGCGGTGGAGGCCATCGACTGCGACGACCCGAGTATGCTTCGGGAAGAGCTTGGCGACGTTCTTTTGCAGGTCGTGTTCCATGCACAGATGGAAAAAGAAAAGGGCAATTTTGATTTCGGCGACGTTTGCGACGGAATTTGCAAAAAGCTGATAATCCGCCACCCGCATATTTTCGGCGACGAAAATATGGGCAGTGCGGGCGAAGTTGCAAACAGATGGGACGAAATCAAAAAAGAGACCAAAGGCCAGAAGACCGGAAGCGAAACTCTTCGCGCTGTTCCGAAACAGCTTCCTGCATTGATGAGGTGCGCGAAGCTTCAGCAGCGCGCGGAAAAATCCGGCGGATATCGTTTTGATACCGCATGGACCCTTCGGAAGCTTGATGAAGAGGTTTCGGAGCTGCGGGAGGCAATCGTTTCAAACGATGCTCTTCGATGCGGCGAAGAGATAGGCGATCTTCTTTTTTCGGCGGTTTATGCCGCGAGGTCTTTGGATCTTGAACCGGAGGAATGTTTGACGGCATCCTCAGAAAAATTTATAAGGCGGTATTCCGCCGCGGAAGATATCGCGAGAGAATCGGGAAGAGAGCTTTCCGAGATCCGCGGAGAAGAACTTTCCGCATTATGGCAGCAAGCCAAAGAAAAAACAAATCAAAAACGCGGATAAAATCCGCAGGCAGTTAAAAAACGGAGGTATATTAAAATGACTAAATCTGATCTTATCGCAGCAGTTGCAACCAAAATCGGTTCTTCCAAAAAAGACAGCGAGAAAGCTGTTGCAGCAGTTCTTGAATCCATCACCGAAGCTCTTGCAAACGGCGAGGCAGTTCAGCTTGTCGGTTTCGGCACTTTTGAAGTAAAAGAGCGCGCTTCCAGAAAAGGTATCAACCCCAGAACCAAAGAAGAAATCGAAATCGGCGCTTCCAAGCTTCCTTCTTTCAAAGCAGGCAAAGCTCTTAAAGAGGCAGTTAAATAATTTAAGCTGTTGCTTTAAAAAATCCCCTGCCGGTTTCGGCGGGGGATTTTTGATAATTTGCGCCCCTCGTCAGAGGGGAGAGGACCACATCGCCGTATGGCGGTGATGAGGGGATTCTTTATGAAAATTTTGCTGATTTCAGAATGAATCCCTCCACCGTCTTCGACGGTCCCCCTCCCTTTAACAAGGGAGGCTACCCTCCGGGTTACTTTGTTTACTGCGGGAGCAAGTTCCCGCCCTACGGTAAAACGGCAGAATCAATAT